>CAZTVF010000191.1:0-6029 GCA_964616985.1 uncultured Planctomycetaceae bacterium | reverse complement strand
AACTGGTGCGTTTGTCATTGATTGGCTCATGGGCGTCCATGTAGTAGCTCCCCACCGCGACGCCGTCCTCGAAGGCCCGGCCGGCGCGGACATCCGACTCGGTCAGCACATAATCCCCTACGACGCGCCGGCCTTCGCGGATGCCGATGATGGGCGAGGCATACGACAGCCGCCAGGGCTTGCCGGCCCTGCGCTGGTGGAAATCCAGCACTTGCAGCATGCGACGCCGCGCGGCGATCTCGGCGCGGCTCATGCTCTCCGTGTCAGTCGAGTCATGGCCGATAATCTTGATCTTGATCGCCTTGCTCCGGGGGCCGTTGGGCCAGACGCTGGTCATGGGCAAATCGGCCTCCGTCACGATCGGCTGCTGCCAGCCTTCGGGCACCTGGCACGACCGGTCTGCGTCATCGACCTCGCGCACAAAATACATCAGGCTCATCGGCAGTTGCAGCCCATCGCTCGTCCGGCCCTTCATGGTTTCGCAACCGGCGAGATGAGCCAGCTCCGCCTCGCCCGTGCAGTCGATGAACTGCCTGGCGCGCAGCGCTTCGGGGCCCGAGGCGCCCCGCAGCACGACGGCGTCGATGCGACCGCCGTCTGCCGCGCCGGCCACGTCCATAAAGCGGGTGTGCAGCAGCAAGGCCACGCCGCGTTTCAGCAGCACTTCCTGAAGCACGCTCTTGAGGATTTCATGATCGAAACCGCGTTCGGGGCCGAAAGGGATCCAAGGCTCGTACGGAGCAACAGCGCCGAAGGCAGCAAGTTGCGCGATGATGTCGTCAAAGACCCGGCCTTGGCCCCCGGTCTCGCCGCTGAAGTTGTTCACGCCCCCGTTGGTCATCATGCCGCCGGCGGATGCAAACCGCTCGACCAACGCTACCGACGCACCGCTGTCCGCCGCTGCACAGGCGGCACACGCGCCGGCCATACCGCCTCCGATGACGGCCACATCCACATCCCATCGAAGCGGAATCTCGCGCGAGTAGAGGATCTTCTCCATGGTCATGCTCCATCCACGGTGTTCGAGCGCCGAATCTCACGAAGGAAGTCAGTCGCCAGGATCGAACAGCGTCGCCGCGACGTACCGATAGGACAGCGTTTCGGTCCAGCCGTGATTGTAGCAGTACAATACCACCACTCTGCCGTCAGGGCGCTGTGCAATCCTCGGATAGCCCACATCCAGTTCGCGCCATCGTTGCCTCGTAGGAGGAGTTCGTCGCCCCGGTGCTCGCTGCCGCCGGCGCTGAACCGCACGCAAATCCGGGACGGACCGGTCCACGGCTGCACACGGCGTAGGCCAGAGAAGAGGAACTGAACATATGGAGAATAGGCAGGACGCTACTAGGAAAGACCTTGGAGCGACGTGGCTGATTCCTGAGTCTTGGGGAGATGTTTCGTAACGACTAAGGAAGGTTGATCGAAACGTTCCAAAAGCTCCTGAAACTCCTGACGATCTGATTCCACATATCAAGGCCCAACTCCCGGGGAATACGCCGCCGCGGCTTCCGAGGCCATGTTCGGACCTGCCTGGGTGCATTCGGGCAGTGAACCGCTGATAGAAGGTTGAACCGCGGCCAGGCAGAAAACCACTGCGAAGATTCCGTCTTGACACCACGCCGGTTCTCATAGAAGGTCATGGAGGTGGCCAGTACCGTCATATGGGAACGGACCGCCGACGCGCGCATCGAGCCGTGACGCGGCCCCGCCCCGGTTTCGATGGGAATCACGAGGAGACCACTGTGCAGACACTCAACGGAAAATGGAAACTGTCTCTGGACCCCCGGAACGAGGGGCGCTCCGGCAAATGGTGCGAGGCCGTCCGGCCGGAGGCCCGGCCCGCGCCGGTGCCTGGGATCGTGCAGCAGGTGTACCCCGCGCACCAGGGCGTGGCTTGGTACTGGCACACGTTCTCTCCGGCGCGCCTGCCGGGCAAAGGCGAGCGGTGCCTGCTGCGCTTCGGCGCGGTCGAATACGTCGCCAATGTCTGGCTGAATGGCCGGCCTGCGGGGGAGCACGAGGGCGCGGAGACGCCCTTTGAATTGGATGTGAGCGACCTGCTCCAAGCAGGCGGAAATCTGCTTGCCGTCCGGGTGGTGAAGCCCGGCGACGAACGCATTGACGGCTTGGTCCTGGCGGAAATCCCGCACCGCAACCAGTGCGATCACGCGAAGTTCCAGCCTGGGATGAGCTACAACATTTCCGGCATCACCGGACGAGTGGAGCTCCTCGTCGTCCCCGCCGTCCGTGTCGCGGATCTTTTCGCCCGTCAAAATCCTGCAACCGGCCGGATTGACGTCAGCATCACGCTACAGAACGATAGCGGCAGTGCGGCCCGGGGCGAGTTGGCGCTGCTGGCGGGGCCGGCCGGTCCCGCCGAGGGCGGCCACATCCTCGAAACGACGACAGGCAAAGTGGACTTGCCGCCTGGCCGCTCGGTTCATGAACTCGCCCTCACGATCGCGCAGCCGCGCCTCTGGGATCTTGACGATCCTTTCCTTTACCGTCTGACGGCGCGGCTGGGCAGCCACGAGCTGTCCATTCGCTGCGGCTTCCGCGATTTCCACGTCAAGGATGGCTTCTTCCATCTGAACGGCCGGCGCGTCTTCCTGCGGAGTTCGCACACCGGCAACCACTTCCCCGCCGGCCAGATCATCCCGGTGGACCCGGACCATCTCCGCCGCGATCTGATCCTGGCCAAGGCGTCCGGCTTCAACTGCATCCGCTGGATCGCCGGCGTGGCCCTACCCGAGCAGATGGACTTCTGCGACGAACTCGGGCTGATGGTCTACGAGGAGTGCTATGCGGGCTGGGCGTTCTACGATGCGCCGAAGATGGCCGATCGCTACGAACGAAGCTACCGGGAGATGATCCTGCGTGACCGCAATCACCCGAGCGTAACGATCTGGGGCCTGATGAACGAGATGCCCAACGGCCCGGCCTTCCGCTGCGCGGTCGCGTTCCTGCCCAAACTGCGCGAACTGGATCCGACCCGGCTGGTGGTGCTCCACAGCGGCCGCTGGGACGCCGACCCCAAGATCGGGTCGGTCTCGAATCCCGGCAGCCAAGAGTGGGAGCCCGTCTGGGGCGTCGAGGGCCCGGACGCGCCGGCCGTCGACAACCGCCTCGGCTGGGATCCCGGCGGCTACATTGACCGCGCGGGCGATGCGCATTTCTATCCGCCTTTCCCCCTGGCCGAACGCCATCGCCGGCAGTTGCGCGCGCTCGGCCAGGGCAGCAAGCCGGTCTTCCTCTCCGAAGGCGGCATTGGCAGCCAGCACAACGCGATCGACGAACTGCGCGGCTTCGACCGGCTGGACGTCCCCGCAGACGTTCCCGACCGCAGCTACATCCGCCGGATGGCGGAACGCTTCACCGCTGACTGGACGCGCTTCGGCATGGATGGCGTCTACCCGTTCCCGGTGGACTTCTTCCGCGACAGCTACCGACTTCACTCCCGGCAGCGCCGACTTTTCTTCGACATGGTCCGATCCAACCCGCGCCTCTGCGGCTACAACCTGACGGGGCTGTTGGATCACGGCCTGACCGGCGAAGGCTTGTGGTCCTTCTGGCGCCGCTGGAAGCCCGGCATCGCGGAGGTGCTGGAGGACGGCTGGTCGCCGTTGCGCTGGTGCCTGTTCGTCTCGCCCGCGCACGGCTACGCCAGACAACCGCTGGAGGTGGAGGCGGTGCTGGCGAACGAAGCCGCACTCCGGCCGGGAGCATACCCGGTGACGTTCCGCATCTGGAGCGGCGACGGCGGCATCGTCTGGGAGAAGCGCGCCACGGTCGAGATCCCCGTGAACGGTGACCTGGCGGTGCCGGTCCTCAAAGAACGGCTGCAACTCGCCCTGCCGCCCGGCGACTATCTCTTCGCCGCCGACGTGGAACACGGCGGGGCCCCCACTGGCGACCGCCTGGCCTTCAGAATCACCGACACCGCAGCATTTCCGCGGGGCCGCGGCAAGCTTCTCACCTGGGGTATTGACGAGAAAGCGTGCGCGTTCCTTGCCGCGCACGGCTTTGCTTGCGAGCCCTATGCTCCGCGGAAATCGAGGAAGACCGCCAAACCCCGAACGATCCTGATCGGCGACGCCCCGACAACGCCGGAGAACAAGGCGATCTGGGAGGCCCTTCGGCAGGAGATTGAGGCCGGGGCGCACATCCTTGCTCTCAGCGCCAATCCGTTTCGGACCGACTTGCCCAAGCCCGGCGATCCGGCCCAGGCGGTCCCCGGGGAACATCCGTGGCACGACATGCTCCAAGCCCGCCACTTCCACGACTGGCTCTACCACCGGGAGTGCGTGGGCAAACGCCATCCGGTCTTCTCAGGCCTTCAGAGCGGCGGGATCCTTGACTGGGAGTACTGGGGTGAAGTGGTCGGGCATGCCTGGTTCACCATGCCGCCGAACCCCTGCGACGTCATCGCCGCCGGTTTCGCCGTGGGGTATTCATGCCCGGGCGGATATGACAGCGGCCTCTTGATCGGCCTCCAGCGCGTGGGCAAGGGGGCCCTGCTGTTCAACTCGCTACCGCTGCTGGAGCACCTCGGACGGAATCCGGCCGCCGACAGGCTTCTGTTGAACATGCTCACGTTCGGTACCACGCCGAAGCGCGTCAGCGACACGACCCAGCAACGGTGACGCCGGTATGTCCCGAATACTCCGCCCGCGTTCACGACTTACGCCTGTTGCCAAGGTCGCCTCTTGGCCGTAGGATTCTGCCTCCGGACAGACCAACGGAGGCACGGAGATGGGCATCTTGCGGATGATCTCGGGGTGCTGGGGCGCCGGATTATCGAGCCGGATACTCCCCCACCGACCGTGGGCGAGGTGCGCTGCCGCGAACGTCTGGGCGGGCTGCTTAAGAGCTATTACCGGGATGCTGTGCGAGGCGGGACAAGCCAACCCTCAGTTGCTCCACGATGCTCGAATTGCGGCGAGCAAAGCTTCTGGCACAAGGGGCTTCATGAGCACCGTCTCGACGCCATGCACCACCAGATCTATGGAGCGTTTTGCATGCAGAAATTGTACATCAAACTGTACATCAAATTCCGGTAAACATGGTACATATGGGAAGGTCGTCGGAGATTGTGTAATCTCCGAGAATATCGCGAGTTGCAGGTCTAGCAAGGACTTAGCGAAAACCCCCGGTTAGCCGCTCATAACCCGGAGATGGCATGAGAAACAGACGGTCTCCTTCGCAGGTCTGTCCTGATAATCAGGATGCCTGAAGAGAGCCAGATGGACTGGCTTTCACAAGTGGCCCAAAGGGCCGGAAGGAGACCGCCGTGTACGACCACAAGGATATCATCCTGGCTGTGGACTATCATGCCGAAAACACCGAGGTTCGCTGGCTCAACTGCGGCACGGGCGAGGAGTGTCGCCTGAACATTCCCACCACGCGGATCGGCATTCTGCGGTTGGTGGAGAAGGCGATTGCGGAAGCATCGCAAGTTGGCGGCAGAGTCATTCTGGATCATGGAGTCCACCACCACGGGCTGGGCGCGGGTCAAGGAACTCATCGGCTCGCGGGTTGACTTCATCATGGCCAACGTGCTTCAGATGCCGCTTCCGCCCAAGGCGTATCGCCGCAAGAGTGACAAGATCGACACGGGACGGATTCTGCGGGAGTTCCTCAACGGCTCGTTGCCGCGGTCGTATCAGCCGGCGGCCTGGTGGCGTGAGGTCCGACGTCTGGTGGACAGTCGCCAGGACTTGGTGGACCGGCAGACGGCGGTCAAGAACTGGATCTCTCACTTCCTGCACCACGAAACTTGGGCGGATCGTGAGGGCTTGTGGACACAGAAGGGACTGACACGCCTGGGGGGCCTGAAGCTCTCGGCCAGCGACCGGATGGTCATGAATATCAAGTTCCAGGAGTTGGAGCAACTGGCCCAGCGGGAGCAGATTGAAGCGGCCATGCAGGCGGTGTACGACCAGTGGCCGCAGGCGCAGCATGTGGACGAGGTGCGAGGCATTGGCATGGTAACGGCCGTGTCGATCCTGGCGCACATCGGGCCCATCGAACGG
>CAZTVF010000190.1:3713-6064 GCA_964616985.1 uncultured Planctomycetaceae bacterium | reverse complement strand
CGCGTGCTGCCGCCGGCCCGGCTGAGGGCCTTGGCCGTGGCCTTGTCGACGGCGTCGATGACGGCCTGGCGGTCGAAGAACATGTCCTTGATGTTCAGGTCCATTGCGACCGTCATTGCGCCACCCTCGCCAGGATCGTCAGGGGTCCCGACGCCAGCGTGCGCTTCTCGCCCGCGGCCGTCGTGGCCAGGACCTGATACCAGTAGTTGGGGCGTTTGGCTGGCGGGCACGCGGTGAGGCCGCCGGTCTGGGCGGCCGTCAGCGTGAATGTCGCCGTGACGGCCGCACCATCCACCGATAGTGCCCCATCCACCGTCAGCACTGCACTGCCGCCGCCGGTCTTGTAGTCGCCGGCCTTCTTGATCACCATCTGCACCGACGCGCCGGCGAGGTCGGGGGCGACGTAGGCGGGCAAGGTGATCGCCACCGGCGACGCGGCCGGGTAGTCGTCGCCGCTGTGCAGCGTGATCTGGCCATCGGCCGCGACAGGGCTCAGCACGCCCACCGTCAGCTCGCCCAGCCGGTCGGTCCGAGTCTTGATGGCGTCCACCTTGGCGCGGTCTTCGTCGGTGAAGCCGCCGTTGCCGATCGCATCCCACTGGCCGTCGCCATGGGCGGCCGAGAGCGTGATGTCCACGGCGTCGGCAACTTCCTCCGCAGTCGGGGGCACCGGCGGGGTCTGCGCTTCCCACGAGCCAGCGCCATGGGCGGTGCTGAGGGCGCTGCCGACAGCCTCCGCGACTTCCTGTGCCGTGGGCGCGGAGCCGCCGCCTGTCCAGTCACCAGCCCCGTGCGCAGCCGTCAGCGTCGTGTCTACCTGCGAGGCCACATCTACAGCGCTGGGAACGACAGGTTGTGTCCATGCCCCTTCGCCGTGTGTGGCTGACAAAGCGGCATCTACCTGGGCTGCGATCTCCGCAGGCGTCGGAACGGTCGGCTGCGTATAAGCCCCTTCGCCATGCGAGCTAATCACGGCGGCATCGACAGCCTGGGCCACTTCCGCCGCAGTCGGCACGGTCGGTTGCGTGTACGCGCCCGCGCCGTGCGAGGCAGTCACGGCGGCATCCACGACCGCGCCGACTTCGTCGGAGTCGGTGATTGCCCCGGCAGCGACAACGCCAGCGCCGCCGTAGGCATCCTCCACCACGATGAAGCCCCGGAAGCCCGGTGGCAGGTCGATGGACTGGAATCCGTACAGGCCGTTGCCGAACTCGCAGGTGCCGCCCTCGGTGTAGGTGTAGAGCGAGTTGTTCACATCGAGGTAGCGCAGGCGCAGGTACAGGCCTGTCTGGTCTCGCCGCAGCTGAATGACGCCATTCAAGCGCATCAGCAGTCCTCCGCGCCTGTGTAGCTGGCCAGCGACTTCAGGGCCTCGTAGATCGACGGCAAGACGCCGCCATCGCCGACGGCCGGGGGGACGATGTGCTGCTGCACGTAGAGCGGCTTGGCCCCGGCGAGGCAGGCGGATTGGCTGAAGAACACGCCCACGTTGATCGCCAGGCGGTCCTTGTTGCCCGCGAAGTCCATCACGCGCACGTAGGCCTCGGGCAGTTCGATGCCCACCGGCGTCGTCGACAGGTTCACGCGAATGGCCATGTTTGTGCTCCTCAGAGGCCCGGTGCTTCGACCAGCCCATTGCTGCCGCCGCCGTAGATGCCGACCGGCGTCCACAGGTGGTTGTCGGACTTGGAGTAGAAGCTGGGGGTCATGTAGAAATAGTTGTAGTAAATCGCGGTGTAGCCGGTGTGCTCGGAGACCGGGCTGACGGCGACAGTCAGCGTGATGTTGCCGTTGTCCAACGTGATCCCGCCCCAATAGCCGACAGCCCCAAAGCCGCTGCCGGTCCAGCCGATCCAGTTGCATCGCCGCCAGGTGCCGTCGCCGTTGCCAGCGCCCTCGGCAGGCTCGGGGGTCCAACTGGTGGAGTAGCCGTCCCACCACCACGAGCGGCCGTTGTGGCGGACGTGGGAGAACATCGCCTGGTAGCCGCCCGCCCAGGCCGGATGCGCCGTCGCCTCGGTGGACAGTTCCAGGCCGATGGCGCGGATGCTGGGCGGCACGTCGTCCGTCGTCAGCGGCCGGGTGAACAGGAGATTCCGCACCAGCTTGCCGCTGTGCCGAAGCATCGCTCCATTGTGGCGGTAAAGCACCATGTCAAACGTCGCTCACTTCCTCGATCACGTCGCCGCCGAACTCGTCGCCCACCGTGACCGACAGCTCGCCGTTCAGCAGCCGCACATTGGCCGTCCGCTTGCGGGTCTGGAGCACCGGCGGGCTGCCCTCGACGATCACCACCGACGAAACGAAGGTGATGTCCACGTTGGTGTCTTTGGCGGGCGCGTAGTAGCTGG
>CAZTVF010000190.1:0-3613 GCA_964616985.1 uncultured Planctomycetaceae bacterium | reverse complement strand
GCGTGGTCGTGAGTCGCAGGCGCAAGCGCCGCCAGGGCCATCGCCAGATCGGTCTGGTCGATCAGGCTGCCGGTGATGCGGCCCCACACGAGGGGCTGGGTTGGCGCGACGATCAGCATGGGTTACTCGCTCATCTCTGCGGTTCGGAACGTCAGCGTCACGACGCCGGTGAACTGGCGGAGCTTCTCCAGGTGCTCGGGCAGGTACGGCGGTTCGGAGGCGGCCTTGATGAAGATCGCCTCGGGGCACTCCCGCAGCCGCCGGCCCGCGAAGGAACGGATGATCTCGTCCACCAAGCCTGACAGCGCCCGCAGGTCATCGAGGTTGGCCGGATCGACCTGCTGCTGGACGGCCACGTCCACGTGGTAGTCCCACTGGGCGGCATCCCGGGCGATCAGCGTCATCTCCTGCCCGCGCGGCACTACCGTCACGTGCAGAGCGGCCATGTCCTTGCGGTCGAAGACCGGCAGGAGCATGCACTGGGCCATGAACGGCAGCGAGAAACTCCCGCCGTTCATCTCGGCGGCGACGGCCTCGGCGATGTCGATCAAGCTCGCCACGTCAGCCTCCGATCACCTTTTGCCACACCGCCGACACCACCAGCGTCACTGCCGCGCCCACGACGAGCCACAGCACCCGTGAGCGGTTCGCGTGCGAGGTCTCCAGGCGGTCCAGGCGAAGCTGGATGCCCGGCTTGCCGTTGCCGCGAATGGCCTCGTCCATCCGGTCGAGCTTCGCGTGGACCGAGGCGAACTCGCATTTGCACATTCGCTCGTACTGGCTGGAACAATCATTCACGGCAGTTCCTCCGGACCGACTTGCTTGGTATGGACCCGCAGCGTCTGGCGGTACGGATCGCTGTAGCGCCATACCGGCTCACCCTCCGGGGCGAGCACCATGTAAATGAAGGTGTCAGGCCCGCAGGACTCGCTGACGCGGTCGCCGGCCTGGGGAAGAGTCCTTTGACCCTCCAGCACCAGGTCGGCGGCCGCGATCAGGAAATCCCTCGCCTCCGTCACCTCCAGGAGCCCTGCGGACGAGACGGTCTGGAAGACCGTCCTGCCAACAGAGGCCCCGACCTCCACGGACTCGCTGCCACGGCTATAGATCACGGGGTGCGACAGGTGCGATGATCGCATCCGTTTAAGCCACTGGGCAGCGCTTTGAGGCAGGTCGGCCACGTTACTGCCCGGCCGAGACCTTCAGCGTCCCGTTGTCCACGTACAGCGCCCCGGCCACGCTGGGGTCGGCGGCGGGCAGCGTCGCAATGACGTTGTTGCCGCTGCGGACGAGCTTGGAGGTGCCGAAGGTGATCTCCTTCGTGTCGCCAACAGCAGCGCCGGTGACCGTCAGAGCGCCATTGGCCGCCAGCGTTGCGTTGCCCGACACGGCAACGGGCTCGAAGCTGTCGCCGTCGGCGACCAGGAGCTTGCCGGCCGTGTAGCTCACCGCGCCGACATCGGACAGGTCGCCCAGCCCCAGCGTCTCGGCGGCCATCGCCTCGACGCTCCGCAGGACCGTGCGGACGGTTGTGGCCGTCTCGCCGGCAGCCGCCAGGGCGAATCCCATGAACGTGTTGCCGGTGCGGGTGGTCGTGGCCGCGCCGGTGCCGGCGGTGCCGCCGACGGGGTTGCCATCGGCGTCCCAGTAGACGGCCGCCCCCGGCGTGAACGCGACGGCGGCCTTGGCCACGTCGAATACCCCGCGGACCGCCAGGGAGCCCAGCACGTTGGCCGCGATGGGCGTCTTGGCCACGCCGACCAGAGTGCCCTGGACGATGACGTCACCGGCCGCCACGGCCGAAGACGGCGTGTAGTCGACCGAATCACCTTGCTGAACGTAAGTTGCCTTTGCCATGTCAGTTCTCCTGTCCCGGCATGCCGGGTGGTTATGCCTCGCCCTTGGCCTTGATTCCGCCGCGGGGGTCTTGCTTCGAAACGCCGAAATCGTGGTAGCCCCTCATCTGCACGCCGAGCACATTGAAGTCGGCCTCGGCGGTCTCGATGGTGGGCGACTCCTGGCCGTTGAGGAACGCGACCTCGATCACCGGCATGTCGTTGGGGTCCGCCAGCAGATACCAGGCCTTCTCGCTGCTGCCGTCGATCTTGGTGTTGGAGAGGTAGCGAGACACTTCCGCCCGGAACTTGCCCTGGTGCGGGTTGGCGATGGGGTACTTGGTGTCGGCCTTGGTGTCGCGGATTTCCAGCGAACGCCACAACTGCGTCGCCATCGCCGACAGGGCCGTGGGCACCAGGACAATCGCGGGCATCACGCCCAGAGGCTTGCCGTCGCCGTCGACCTGGTCCATGAAGGCCTTCTCGCCGTTGGTCAGGCCGTCGATGCCCATCACCGTGTCCGCGCCGGTGATGTAGTTTTCATTGCCGGCCGTGAAGAACGATGCGTTGTCCAGGAAGCAGGCCCAGAAGACGTCGTTGATCGTCAGGCCGCTGCCGCGCCCCAGCTTGCGGGGGATGGTGGTGATCGCGCCGAGATCGTCGTTGATGATGTCCCGCCGGTCGATGCTCAGCAGGATGCCGTAGGTGTCGGCCTTGTTGGTGTAGGACTCTTCGCCCAGCGTCCCGTGCTTGAGTTCGCCGCCGGGGGCGACCTGCTCATAGCGGTCCTTGCCGATCAGCCGGTAGCTGGTGACCGTCTTGAAGTCCGACACGTTGCGGACTGCGCAGATGTTCCGCCAGGTCCGCTCGACGGAGAAGAACCCGTCCAGCAGGAACTTGTTGGCGACGTTGGACAGGATGCCGCCGATGTTGACGGTGCTGAATGCCGCCTGCACACCGGGGTTGAAGGCGAACTGCAGCACGGCGCGGCTGTCGCGGAAGTTGCGCCCCGTGTAGCCGTTGGCCCACGCGGCCTCCAGAAGCAGTTCCTGAAGCCCGATGCCGCCCTTGAACCGCTTGTCGGCGGCCTCGAGCGTCTTGGCCTCGTGGAGCTTCTCCACGTCCTTCAGGCCGGCGGTCAGCATGCAGGCCGCCTCCAGCACGCTGCACGTGAGCGAGTTGTCCGGGACATGCACAGCCGGGGGCTTGGGCCGGTCGGCTCGGAGCACTTCAAGCTCCGTCCGCGTCACGTCCCAGCCTTCCTTGATGGCCTTGGCGCAGATCTCGGGGTGATCATCGCCGCAGACCTTACGCACGGCCGCGATCCGCTCCTGCTCGGCGGCGGCGCGAATGCGCATGTCCGCGACGGGATCGCCATCGAGGTCGGCGACGGCCGCGCCGGCGGGCGCGGCGGCGGCCTGGATGGGCGGCGCGCCCTTGTCGGCGGCCTGAGTCTGAGTCTGGTCCACGGTTGCACTTGCGGTTTCGGTCATGATGCCTTTCTCCTTGGCCTTGGCGGCCACGCTGGCCGACGTGCTCCCGTCGGCTCCCAGGTCCACGAAGCTGATTTCGCCCAAGGTCGCCTTGCGGACGACGTTGACGGGCCCTGTGAATTCACGGCCGTTGACGACCACGGCCTGGTTCTCTTTCACGAACTCGAACTGCTCGACGCTCGCCCCGACCGAGGCCTGCCAGGGGAATCCGTTCTTGGCCGAAACGACGATTTCCTTGGCGGCCGACGTGTCGCGCGACACGACGCCCGCGGCGACGAGCTTGCC
>CAZTVF010000189.1:0-6167 GCA_964616985.1 uncultured Planctomycetaceae bacterium | reverse complement strand
TTGTTCGTGACGACCAGTGCTCTGTCTGCCGTCAAGTGAGGGGTGGCGGCCTTCCCAGGCAGCCGCCTGCAGACGGCTGTGGTGGCGGCCTGGGAAGGCCGCCACCCCTTGAATGACACGAGACAGAACACCAGTCGCCACTCATCGACGCACGACTGGCAGGGCAATAGCATGACAAGCCTGCACGAGCAGATCGACTCGACCCTGGCCGCGACGCGGACGGCGCTGCTGTCGCGGCGCGCCGGCGTCGCGTGGCGAGGGCGGCTGTCGTCCAGTGCGCTATCCACCGCCACCGCCTCGTTTGCCCTGGCACAGATGGATGCGGCGGCGCATCGCGCGGTGATCGACCGCGGCCTGGCGTGGCTGCGCGACCACCAGAACGCCGATGGCGGCTGGGGCGACACGCCCCACAGCGTCAGCAACCTCAGCACGACGTTGCTGGCCTGGTCGGCGCTCTCGGCCGGCGTTGCAGGGCACGCCGCCTCCACCACCGCCGCGCGGGCCGAGGCCTACATCGCCTCGGCGGCCGGCTCGCTCGAAGGGGGCGCCATTGCCGATGCCGTCAACGCGGCCTACGGCGGCGATCGCACCTTCTCCGCCCCGATCCTCACGATGTGCGTCCTGGCCGGCAGGTTGGGCGACGCAGGCGACGCGTGGCGGCACGTCGCGCCGCTGCCTTTCGAGGTCGCATTGGCTGGGCATGGCCTGCTGCGGTTCCTCCGCGTCCCGGTCGTCAGCTACGCGCTGCCGGCGCTGATTGCCATCGGTCAGGTGCGTCATCACCACCGGCCGCCCGCTTCCCCGTGGGCTCGCCTCGTGCGGCCGCTGGCGAGGAAGGCGACGCTGGCGAAGCTCGCCCGCATCCAGCCCCTCAGCGGCGGTTATCTCGAGGCGGCCCCGCTGACGAGCTTCGTCGTGATGTCCCTGGCGGCGATGGGGCGGCGCGATCACCCCGCGGCGGTGCGAGGCGTGGACTTTCTGCTTGCCTCCGTGCGACCCGATGGCAGTTGGCCGATCGACACCGACCTGGCGACGTGGACGACGACGCTATCGGTGACGGCAATGGGCGACGGGCTCGATGCCGCCATCCCCGCGGCCGACCGTGCGGAGTTGCTCGCCTGGCTGATAGGGCAGCAGCACCGCGTGCGGCATCCATACACGGGCGCCGCCGCGGGCGGTTGGGCGTGGACGGACCTATCGGGCGGAGTGCCCGACGCCGACGACACGGCCGGGGCGCTGGTGGCGCTGTCGCGCCTGGCGCCGCCGGCAAAGGCGGACGGCGACGTGTTCGCCGCCGTAGAGGCCGGCCTCGGCTGGCTGCTGGATCTGCAGAATCGCGACGGGGGGGTGCCCACATTCTGCCGCGGCTGGGGGCGTCTGCCGTTCGACCGCAGCAGCCCGGACCTCACCGCGCACGCGCTGGTCGCATGGCGGACCTGGCGGTGCGCGATGCCGCAGTGGATGCAGGCGAAGATCGATCACGCCACGGTCGCAGCGATGGCGTTTCTGGGACGCTCGCAGCGGGCCGGTGGTTCATGGACGCCGCTGTGGTTCGGCAACCAGCTCGCGCCCCATCACGAGAACCCCGTCTACGGCACGGCACGGGTGCTGGAGGCGTTGGCGGCATTGCCTCCGATGCGGATGCGGCAGCGGGGCATCGAATGGCTGCTGGCGGCGCAGAGCCGCGAGGGCGGCTGGGGCGGCGATGGGGGCGTCGCGCCCACGATTGAGGAGACCGCCATCGCCCTGGGGGCCCTGGCCCCGCTGGTCGGCGACCAGCCGTCCATCCGCCTCGGCACCCAATGGCTGGTCGAGCACACCGGCGGCGGCACGCAGTTCGCCGCCTCGCCGATCGGCCTGTACTTCGCGAAGCTGTGGTACCACGAGGAGCTCTACCCGGTCATCTTCACCGCCTCGGCCCTGGGGCGCGTGCGGGCGTGTTTGCGGTAGGGCGGCGAGGGCCGTTGGTGTACTATGGGCGGCGTGAGAATCATCGTCATCTCGGCCTTGCTGATCGCCGCGGGCGTGACGGCGGGCGTGGTGCTGGGGCTGCGGCGGGGCGCGTCGCCGTCCGCGCCGCCGGCTCGCGCGGCCCGCGACCTGCCCGGCGTGGAGCTCGCAGGACGCTTCCGCGCGCGGGCCGCGATCACCACCGCGGCCACCGTCGCTGATGGCCGGGCCTACTTCGGCTGCGATGACGGCAGCGTGTACTGCATCCGCGTGGCAGATCGTAAAGAGGTTTGGTCGTTCAAGGCGGCGGGGGGCATCGGGGCGGCCCCGCTCGTGTCGGAGGGGCACGTCTTCGTCGGGTCGCGCGATTTCAAAATGTACTGTCTCGACGCCAACACCGGCCGCACGCTCTGGAGCTTCACCACGGGCGGGCAAGTGGTGGGCGGCGCGGCGGCCATGTCAGCCGACGGCGTGCAGCGCATTATCTTCGGCAGCTACGATCACAACCTCTACTGCCTCGACGCCAACGGCTCGCAGGTGTGGGAATATGCCACGGGCGACTACGTCAACAGCCGCCCCGTCATCGCCGACGGCCGGGCCATCTTCGGCGGCTGCGACACGGAACTTCACGTGGTGGACATCGCCACGGGCAAGGGCCCGCCGTCTGTGCCGCTGGGGGGCGAGGTCGCGTCGGAGGCGGTCATCGACGGTTCGCTCCTCTACGTCGGCCACTACCGAAACGAGTTCCTCTGTATCGACCTCGAGACGATGGCCGTCCGCTGGCGGCACCAGGCCGGGCCGGTGCTGACCGGCGCCGCCCTGGACGGCGCGGCCCGGCTGGTCTTCGGCTCGCAAGACAATCAAGTCTATTGCGTGGATCGCTTCGGCGGCGCCGAGCAGTGGCGGTACGACGCCGGCGGTTGGGTGGACTACACGCCCGTCATCGACGGCGGCCACGTGTACGGCGTGACGGTGGATGGGGCCTTCTTCATCCTTTCGCTGGAAAGCGGCCTGCCGCTGGCGGGGCGGCAGTTGCCCGCCCGCGTCTCGGCCGCGGTGACGCTGGCGGGGGATCTGATCCTCGTCCCCTGTGACGACGGTTACCTCTACTGCCTCCGCCGGCCGCGACAGCCGTAGCCAGAACCAGTAGCCGGTACCCAGTAGCCGATGGCCGTGAACCAGTCGTGGGTTAGTGATACATCTTGGAACATGCCACGTCGGTGCCACCCCCAAACTTGTTTGGGGGTGCGAACGAGCCACGATGCGACGGGGCAGTAGCCGAGAGCCGGTGGCCAGTGGTGGGTTAGCGAATAGGCCCTGGAACATGCCACGTCGGTGCCACCCCCAAATTTGTTTGGGGGTGAATATGTTGTGAGGGGCTTGCCGCGAGGCGGTGGGCTTTGACAGCCACGTAGGGTGGGCAGGCATGCCCAATATCCAACGTGCGCCATTCATCATGACGGTCTATGCGCTCGTGGCGAAGAAGCAGCAACCGCACAACCGCAGAACAAGGAATTTCGAATATCGAAGTGAAAGACCGTAGGTCGGGGGTCTTTCCCTTCGGAGTTCTGCTGTGCGATGTTCGGAATTCTGCTGTTCGCTGTTTCTCGTCGCGACCGTCGCCGGCTGGCTCCGCGCGTGACGCACGCGACCTCGCCCGCAAAGAGGCATAGAGCGTCCGGTGCCATTCAACCGCGAGGGACTTGCTCAATGTCCCGCCGTCACGGCGAGCAACTCCGCGACCCACGCGACCATGGCCGCCAGCCGCCGGCGCACCCGGGCGGGCGGCCTCAGCGCCAGCCAGCCGCCGCTGATGGTGCTGTAGCTCTCCACCGGGCGGAAGAGGCTGCCATCGCTGGGCACGGCGTGGGCGTCGAGGTAGCGGTCGGGGTTGACCTGGCGGTTCATCATCCGCATCGCCAGCGGCGGGGCGATCACCCGCAGCATGTGGCTGAGCATGCTGCCCCGCCCGGCGTGCACCTCGCGGCGGGGGTGCTTTGCGGCGCGCACGATGACCTGGGCGATCGTCCATGCCGCATTCACCGGCCCCACCGGGCGGTCGCGCCACCCAGAGTAGTTCGCCGCGTGCTGGTAGAAGGGCGTGTCGGCCGAGCCGGCGATCACCGAGCATACCTTCACGCCGCTGTCGCGCAGCTCCATCCGCACGCTCTCGGCCGCCCCACAGAGGGCGAACTTGGTGGCCACATACGGCGCGGCGTATGGAGAACCGAGCTTGCTGTTCACCGACGACACATTGATTAGCACGCCGTGGCCCTGCCCGCGAAACACCGGCAGCACCGCCTGCATGCTGTACAGCGAGCCCAGCAGGTTCACGTCGATCACGCGTTTCATCACGCGCGGGGGCGTGTCTTCCAGGCGAGCGAAGGACGCGACGGCTGCATTGTTCACCCACACATCGATCTGGCCGAAGCGGCCGATGGCGGTCTGCACGATGCGGCCGGCGGTGGTCTCGTCGGCGATGTCGGCCGGCACGATGACGGCCTCGCTGCCAAGCGAACGGCAACTGTCGGCGAGTTCCATCAAGGCCACCTCGCGCCGGGCCGTCAGCACCAGCCTCGCCCCCTCGGCCGCGAACGCAAGTGCCGCCGCCTTGCCGATGCCGCTGGAAGCTCCGGTAATCACCACCACCTTCGAACGAAGTGAAGTCTCCATATCCCTGTCCTCCAGTTAATCCTAAGCCTGTCGGGGCGGCGAATCGTCCGCCGGGCTCGTCGCGGCGCCGATTCGCCCCCGACGCCGCCTAAGAGAATGCCGCATGGACCGGTTCTTGCTGCACTGGCAGGGGCTTTTGACCGATGAGGAAAGCAGGGCGTTTGCGGTCAAAGAACCGCCTCATGCGCAGGCGGACTGGATGCGGCGATGCGGATCGAACTTCCTGACGTTATCGTCAAGCGGGCCGAGGCCAACGCGGGCGACGTGCTGCTGGCGCTGGCCCTGCAGTTCTACAGCGACAACCGGCTCGACTACGACGACGCGCTGCAGCTGGCGGCCGTCACGAGCGACGTCTTCAACCACGAACTGCTCGCCCACGGCATCAGCATCCACGCCTATCCGCCCATCTCCGCCCGCCGGGCCGGCTGAACACGATTGACCCCGTGCCCCCTCGCATGGACAATGAATCCCGCATGACCACCCATCGCAGCCAACCCGTGATCGGAATCCTCGGCGGCATCGGCGCCGGCAAAAGCACCGTCGCGGCGGAATTCGCCGCCCTCGGCTGCGCGCGACTGGACGCCGACGCCATCGGGCACGAGCTGCTGGCCGAACCGGATGTACAGGCCGAGATCCGCCGGCGATGGGGCGACGGCGTCTTCGGGGCCGATGGCCGCATCGCCCGCCGCGCCCTCGGCCGGGCCGTCTTCGCCCAGCCGCAGGAGCTGGCCGAACTGAACAAGATCATGCACCCGCGGATCCGCCGCCGCCTCGAGCAGCGCCTCGCCGAACTGCGCCAGGACGCCAGCGTTCCCGCCGTCGTGCTGGATGCGGCGATCATGCTGGAGGCCGGCTGGGACGACCTGTGCACGGACCTGGTCTTCGTTGAGGCGCCGCCCCAGGCGAGGCAGGAGCGGGTGGTGAGTTCTCGCGGGTGGGCCCCGACGGACTGGCAGGGGCGAGAAAAATCGCAAATTTCGCTGGACAAAAAGCGTCAGAAATGTAAATATAGTTTAGACAACAGTTCCAACGTATCCTGCCTGCGCGAGCGGATCCGCGAGCTTTTCCGACAGATAATTCACCCTGCGGATCGTTCACAGTAGAATCCTCGCTTGCCGGCGGAGCCTTTGGGCTGTCACCCGGTCTGCCACCCCCGGATGAATTCATGGCAATGGAATGCCCCGTCCTTTCCCATTGCCGGTTTCCGCCTGAACGTGATTGAACCTATACTTGTCAGACTGCGATCTGCTCCGCAGGTCACTTCTGATGTTCCCCTTTACAGTTGGAGCCTCAAGACTCATGGCCAAGATTGCCAAGAAAGCCAAGAAAGCTACGAAACGCAAGAAAGACGAAGAGGGCGTGATCGAGGAGGTCGCTGCCACGGAAGCCCCCGAAACCGCCGCCCCGCCTGCCGAGCAAGCCCCCGCCGCCCCTGTGGCCCCGCCAGCCGCCCCCGCCGCAGCGCCGGTCGTTCAGGCGGCAGCGCCGGTGGTCCAGGCCGCGCCGTCCCCGACCCCGCAGGCAGCGCCCGTGGCCGTGACGCC
>CAZTVF010000188.1:0-6214 GCA_964616985.1 uncultured Planctomycetaceae bacterium | reverse complement strand
TCTCGCCCGCTTCCTTGGTGGCCTGGCGCTGCGCGTCGTTGAAGTACGCCGGCACGGTGATCACCGCGCGGTCCACCTGCTCGCCGAGGTAGTCTTCGGCCGTCTTCTTGAGGTCACGCAGGATCATTGCGCTGACTTCCTGCGGGGTGTATTCTTTGCCGCGGACGCGGACCTTGACGGGGTCGTTGGGCCCGCCCACGATCTCGTAGGGCACCATCTTCTCTTCGCTGGCCACCTCGTTGTGACGGCGTCCCATGAATCGCTTGATTGAAAAGACCGTGTGGCTCGGGTTTGTGATCTGCTGGTGCTTTGCAGGCTGGCCCACGAGCCGTTCGCCCTTGTCCGTGAAGGCTACGACCGACGGCGTCAGGCGGCTGCCCTGCTGGTTGATCAGCACTTTCGGCGCCGCGCCTTCCATGAGCGCAACGACGCTGTTGGTAGTGCCAAGGTCAATTCCGATGATCTTCTTGCTGATTGCCATTAGTTTATCTCTCCCTTCGCGGCCGTCATGGCCCTGAAAAATCATAGCAGTCGATTAATAGTGCTTCCTGCAATAGGCGTGCCAAGACCTTAACCCATGGAATCACATCAGTTACGCATCGAGACCCCTGCGGTCGGCATGTCATAACGACCGCCAACGCCCCTGTCGTCGGCACCTTTGGCAGGCCCAAGGCCTCCTGGATCGGATTACAGGCCCGCAGCCGGCGAACCGACAGACACCGTGGCCACCGCCGCACTCGGCGCTGGGGCGACCGACATGGACCGCCGCGGTTGCGAGCAGCCATTGGACAACAGGGCCGCCAACGACAGGGCCGCGGCCACCAACAACGTCTTTGCCAGACCAAACCGCTTCATGCGCTCAACCCTTTCATCGCAGCGAATACCCGAGCGAGAATCACGCCTTTGAGACTGCCTTCATCACGGCCGCCGCGAGCGTCTCGTTGCCAAGATCCGTCATGTGGATCTTGTCGGGGCCGATGCAATCATTCACGCCGGCGCGGATGATCTCGCGATAGAGATCGTTGACCGGCACCTTCAGCGACTGCATCAGGGCGACGGCGGCGGTGTTGTACCGTGCAACGATCGGCGGCACCTTGCACCGGTCATTCGGCAGCGAGGGGTCGCATGGCGCCAGGATCGGCGTGGTCGTCGCGAAGATCAGCTTCGCCTGCGTCCCCTGCCGCATCCGCTCGATGATGATCCGCAGGCTGCGGACGTACTCGCCGGCCGTGAACCGCGCCACGCGCTCGCCATCCATCCAACCCAGATCATGAATGCCCGAGTTGAAATGCACCACGTCAGGCCGCTGGTCGATCACCCACGACTGCAGATTCTCACGGATGCGTAACGTGTGGCCGCAGTTCTCCTTCGGCGCCCACACATCCGCCCGCCCGCGCAACTGCGCCATCACCCGCGACTGGTAGCCCATCCGGATGCTGTCGCCAATCAGAATGATCTTCATGTTATTTCCCCAGCGGGAAGTTCTTCGCCGTGGTCGTCACCTTCTGCACCTGGCCGTTCAGCAGGATCAGCAGCGTGCCGGAGTGCGTGCGGAGGCGGACGCTCTTGCGGCCGACCTCCACCTCGATCTGCTTGCCGTGGAAGAGGGCCTTGAACGAGAGCTTCTTCCACTTCTTCGGCAGGCGGGGCTCCAGCGAAAGCATGCCGTCCTTGACGCTCAGGCCGCCAAAGCCGATCGTGGCGATCTGGTAGTTGCCGCCCATGCACGCGGCATGAACGCCGCTGTCGGCCTCGCCGATGTGGGCGAGGTCGGTCTCGGCCGACTCGAGGTACTGGCGATACGCCTCTTCCATCAGGCCGGTCTGGGCGGCGACGATGGCGAAGACGTTGCGGCTGAGCGAACTGGTGTGCGAGCAGCGAGGTTCGTAAAACTTGTAGGCCTTGCGGCGCATGTCGGCCGGGAAGTCGTTGGCGAACATGTAGTACATCAGCATCGTGTCGGCCTGCTGCGCCACCTTGGTGGGCTTGAACGAGTGCTGCACCGGGCCGGTGTACTGCATGCGCGACAGGCTGCGATCGATCTTGCGGTCCGGCCGCTGGAAGTAGCCGTCGAACTGCTCGTGGAAGCCCATCTTCGGATTGAAGTTCACGAACATCCGGTCGCTGATGTCGCGCCAGCGTGCGAGTTCCTCGTCCGAGAGCTTCATCTGGGCGTTGAGCGCCTCCCACTTGCCGGCGGCCTTGAGATCGTCGATCGCCTTCAGCGCTCGCGCGATGTGCCACTTGACGATCTGGTTGGTGAAGGCGTTGTTGTTGATGCCCGTGTGGATCTCGTCGGGCCCGCACAGGACGTTGATGACATACTGGCCGCGGGCCTCATCGAACTCCACGCGGCTGGGCCAGTAGGCGGCGGTCTCGATGATCAGCCTCGCACCGTAGTTGAGGTAGAAGTCCTGGTCGTCGGTGGCGGCGACATACTTGTCCACGCCCCAGGCGACGTCGGGATTGACGTGCTCCTGCCAGCCCTTCCAGCTGCGCTCCTTGCCGGTGATCGAGCTGTTCCACGGGTACCGCACGCCGCTGTAGCCCAGCAGCTGTGCATTCCAGCGGGCGTCTTCGAGGAAGTGGAAGCGGTACATCAGCAGCGACCGCGCGGCCGCCGGGTTCGTGTAGATATAGAACGGCAGCAGGTAGATCTCGGTGTCCCAGAACACCAGGCCGTTGTACCCCTTGCCGTGCAGGCCCTTGGCGCCCAGCGACACCTTCTCGTCGGCCGCGTTGACCATGCTGGCCAGGTGGAACTCGCTGAACCGCAGCGCCTTTTGGCCGCGGGGGTCGCCCTCGATTTCGATGTTGGCGGCGTCCCAGATCTCCGCCCACGCCTCGACGTGCTCCTTGAGCAGCTTGCGGAGCGGCACCGCTGCGAAGCTCTCCAGTTCGGCACGGGCGGCCTCGACGGGCTTCTCGGCATCGCGGCTGGTACGGATGATGGTCCGCTTTTCCCAGCTGGCCACGCCGCCCTTGTCCACCTTCACCGCGACGCGTTCGCGGACGATGTCATCATCGATTCCGGCCGAACGCGACTGCTGCCCGCCCACGGCCATCTGCGAGGCCATGGCGACCCCGATGCCGGACTTGCAGGTGGTGACGTCGAGGCCGACGCCCTTGCCGTCGAGGTCGTAGGCGTGCACGTTTCCGTACCGCACCTGCCCGCTGCCCGAGCCGTGCTTGGTCAGCCAGGCGTTGATGCTGCCGGTCATCTGCACCGTGCCGCTGTAGTCGAGGGGCTTGATCGTGCCCCACTCGATGCCCAGGTGCTTGTGCTTCATGTGCATCAGCCGGACCGACTCCCACCGCGTGGTATGCATTCCGGCGTCGCGATAGACGATGTGCGTGAACAGGAGGCCCTGCTTCATGTCCAGCGTGCGGCGATACTCGAGGATCTTGCCGCGGCGCAGGTCAAAGTCGAAGCCGTCCATGTTCGCCCCCACGCCCAGCCACGACGGGAGGTTGACGATCTCGTGCGTGAACTCATGCACCTGGTCGAACACGCCGGCCACGTAAAAGCCCGCGTCGCCGATCTCGGTGTTCATCTCCAGCGAACCGCGGACGCCGGCGTAGCCGTTGGCCAGGGCGAAGATCGATTCATAATGGAAGGCATGGTTCGGGTTGAACTTGTCCTCGGTCAGCAGCCAGGCTTCTTTGGACGGCGCGCAGACGACGGGCGGCATGTCGGGCTCCTTTCTTTGTGGTTCACCGGTCTCACTTCAGGCTTGAGGAAAATACAGCCTCCCGGCCCGCGGAGCAAGAGAAACACGCCCCGGTATGGATCAGGCTTTCAAGCGGTTCCCGTGGGCTTGGCGGCGGCCTGCCGTTCGGCGCTGTAGAAGCCTGAGGGCGTCACCCATATTTGACAGCGCTGAACGGCAAGCCGCCGCCGAAGCGTTGCTCACAGACCCAACCCGTGAAGGACTGCTAAAACTCCTCGACGTCCGCGGGCACGCCGCCTTGCATGGTGCGCCGAACTGCCTGGGCCCATTCGACAAGCACGCGCTCGGCCTCTTCGGTCATTTCCTCCGGCGGGGTGTGCGCGTAGGCGTTCATGTCCAGCTTCACCTTGGCGTTCTTGCCCGAAAGATCGATCCAGGCCTGCGTCTTGAAGCCCTCGACCAGCCAGTCTTCCGACTCGATCCCCTCGTCGGGCACCGCGTCGGTGGCCGGGGGCACGGTGTAAGTAAATGCGATGGGGAAATCGCCCGCGTAACTGGCCAGGATGTCCTCGAACTCGTCCCGGCGGTGGTTGGGCAGCGTGACCGTCGCGTATTCCTCGTTGATGTGCCTTTCGTCTCTCATGCGTTCCCTCCCAAACCATCCTAGCCTCCGGCTGCCAAACCTTCCTGCCTCCGGCAGCGCAGCCCAGTCCGCCCCGCTGAACTTGCGAATCGCGCGCAGGTGTCCCTATCAAACGCGGCGGAAGGCCCCTACAATAGGTAAGAACCCCGGAGACGCGATCGCTATGTGTGGCATTGTTGGCGTGTTCAATCTGCGCGGACGAGAGTCCGCAGATATCGATATCGAAGCGGTCTTGGCATCCATACGGCATCGCGGCCCGGACGATAACGGCTACTTCCGCCAGAACGGCATCCTGCTGGGCGCCACGCGCCTGGCCATCATCGACCCCGCCTCCGGCCACCAGCCCGTCAGCGATGAGACAGGCCGCTACCACGCCGTCCTCAACGGCGAGATCTACGATTACGACCGCATTCTGGATGACCTCAAGGCCCGCGGCCACAAGTTTCGCTCGCGGTGCGACACCGAGGTCGCCTGCCATCTTTTCGAGGAGCACTGGGCCGAGGCGCTGGACAAGATCGATGGGCAGTTCGCCTTCGCCATCTACGACTCGCAGGCCAGGCGGCTGCTGCTGGCCCGCGACCGCATGGGCATCTGCCCGCTGTTCTACGCGGTCACCAACGACTGTATCGTCTTCGCCTCGGAGATGAAGGCGATCTTCGCCACCGGCCTGGTCCGCCCCGAGATCGACCCGCGTTCGCTGGACGCGGTGGCGGCGTTCGGCAACGTGCCCGCCCCGCGGGCGATGTTCAAGGGCGTCAACGCCCTGGGCCCGGGGCAGTTTTTGGAGGTGCGCGACGGGCAGATCAACATCCGCACCTTCTGGGACCTCCAGTACCCCGCCGGCGGCGAGTATCCAAAACGATCCATCGATGACGCCGCCGCCGAACTCCGCGACCTGCTGGCGGCCGCGTGCAAGCGGCGCCTCAAGGCCGACGTCCCGGTGGGCCTGTACCTCTCGGGCGGCATCGACTCTGCCGCCATCGCGGCCCTGGTCGCCGACGAGCCGGCGATCCGCAAACGTGTGTTTTCGATCGCATTTCCTGAACGCGGCTTCAATGAGCAGCCGCTGACGGCGAAGGTGGCCGACTTCCTCAACCTTCAGACGCAGTTCCTGCTATACCCGCAGAGCGAGCTTGCCGCGGACCTGCCCAAGCTGGTCTATCACGCCGAGAACCCCATCCTCTCGACTGAGAGCGTGCCGCTGATGGCGCTGTCGGCCCTGGCCCGCCAGCACGTGAAGGTCGTGCTCACCGGCGAGGGTTCAGACGAGGCGCTGGGCGGCTACATCTACTTCCGCTGGGACGCCCTGCGAAACATCGGCGGTGAGGGGCTGTGGACGAAGCTGATGACGGCGGCCTTCTGGCCGATGTTCCGCCTGGGCCTGGGGAAGCGAAACCCCTTCCTGCCGAACCGGACCGACCACCGCTGGGCCACCGACGTGTTCGGCTATTACCCGGGCAACATGATGAAGTTCTTCTACTTCCGCATGGCCCGGGAGATGACGTACTCCGACGACATGTGGCAGCGCCAGGCGAAGCTCAACGATGCCGAGCTCGTCGACCTGCCCAAGGACCGGATGAAGACCTGGGACCTCTTCGATCGCTCGCTCTACGTCTCCAGCCGGATCTTCATGACCGGGCACCTGCTTGGCGCCCACGGCGATCGGGCCCTTATGGCCAACTCCATCGAGGGACGCTATCCGTTCCTGGACCGAACGGTGCAGGAGTACCTCGCGACGATCCCCCCCAAGTTCAAGAGCAACTGGCTCAATGAAAAGATCCTGCTTCGCCGCGCGATGGCCAGCCGCCTGCCCAAGGACGTGATCGGGCGGAAGAAGAAACCGTTCCTCGCGCCCTTCGGCACCCCCTTCGTGGGCGACAACGCCACTGACATGATCCGC
>CAZTVF010000187.1:0-6248 GCA_964616985.1 uncultured Planctomycetaceae bacterium | reverse complement strand
TCCATCTCGTGCAGGTACGCGTCCATGCCCTGGCTGACATCCAGCCATTCCTTCTGGCTGCGGTGCTGGGCAAGCATCTGCCTCTTGGCCGCCAGCACCGCGCCGATATTGATGCAGAACTCCGGCCGGATCAACTGCCGCATGCCATCGTGCAGCCCGTGCGGCAGGGCATGGTAGAGGGCGACCGGCGCGTCGTACGGCGGCCGCGACGGGTGTGTGTCGTAATTCGGCATGCCGCGGATGAACGTGGCCGACACGATCAGGCGGCACACGTTCTGATGGTCTTCCATGTAGTCCTGCGGCGACTGGGTGAGCACGATCGTCGGGCGGACCTCCCGGACCACGGCCGTCACGCGGGCCAGCGAAGGCGCGTCGTAGAAGATCGCCAAGTCGTCAAACAGCGGCGGATGCAGCGTCGCGCCGGCCAGCTGGGCCGAGTCCGCCGCCTCCTGCCGCCGCAAGCGGGCGATCTCGTCCTTGCCGTGGCGGACGGTGCCGCAGTTGCCGTTGGCGAGGTTCCACATGTGGATGTCCGCCCCCGCCTGCTTGAGCCGCAGCAGCGTGCCGGCCATCATGAACTCGATGTCATCGGGATGCGCAACGGCCGCCAGCACCACGGGGCGCGAGGGGGCGGAATTGTCGCCGATGGGATTACGCTCTTTCGGCACGCGTCATCACCTCGAAGTTGGCATAGCGTGATTCGCGGCCCCGCATCTGGCGCAGTCCCACGCGGCCGCCGGCGAGGGCGGGAAAGGAAGAGGCGTCCCACGCCCAGGCGTGCCGCTCGGCGCCCAGCGAGGCGGTGAAGGTCAGTTGCGAGGCGACCTTCTCAAAGACAAGATGCCACGTCTGTCCGGGCTTGAACAGGTCGACGTTCTCATAGCTGGGCTCGAGACGGGTGTCGTTGACGAAATCGCCCCGTGTCGGGTAGCGGCGGGCGCGAACGTAGTTGAAGTCCTCCCCGCCCGTACACGCGTACGAGACGTGGTAGCACTTCATGTGCGTGAAGTAGAGGCTCATTCGGGGCACCTGCCGCAGGCGCCGCCAGGCGAAGATGTCATCGGCGTACGGCCCCTCGCCCGTGCCCGTGGCGTGCAGGTACAGGATGCAGACGGCGACGTGGTCGAAGGCGGAGTCCAGGCGCGTGAAATCGTATTCCACGCGGAGGTCGCCATCGAAGCTCTGCCGCGTCCACAGCACCGCGTGGCCGGCGTCGCCGTCGGCCACCTCGCCCGATTTGAGCACCAGCCCCGCGGGCGTATTGGCCACCGAGGCCTTGAGCCCATCGAGAAACCACTGCGATTGCCAGTCGCCCGTGCCCGCGTCGGCAAAGGCCGTCTTCCAGACCGGCGCCAGGCCGTTCAAGTTTTGTCGTTCCGCCGTCACCGCGACCTCTTTCTGGGCGTGAGCCTATGGGTGCCGTGGCTTGCGAGGCCGTACTCGGCCGAGCAACCACGCCACGGCCACCAGGCAGTGTTGCGTGGCTGCTGCGCTACGCTCCGCAAACCACGGCACCAATGGTTTCGATTTTGACGACACACTAGCCGAATGTCGCCCGGTGGGCGGCGCCGTAGCGGATGGCCTCGTCGAGGAAGGCGTCGATGTTCTCTATCGGCGTGCCCGAGACGATGCCGTTGCCGGCGGCGATGCACATGCCCCCGTGCGGGCCGTCGAAGGTGTCCACCAGGTGGCGGACCTCGGCCCGGACCTCCGCGGGCGTGCCGCGCTGCAAGAGCTGCTGCACGTCGAAGCCCGACAAGAACGTCAACCGCCCGCCGAACTCGCGCGCCACCGCCTGCTCGTCCATCGTGTGCTTCTGGACGGGGTGGAAGACGTCCAGGCCGATCTCGATCATGTCGCCCAGGATCTCCGTGTTGTCGCCGCAGCTGTGCAGCCAGAAGTGCATGCCGCACTCGCGGCAGACGCGGCCGATGCGGGCATAGTAGGGTTTGAGGAATTCGCGGAAGTGCTCGGGCTTCATCATGAGCTGGCGCTGGTTGCCCAGGTCGTCGCTGGTCCAGAAGCCGTCGGGCTTCAGCTCGGCCGCCGCGCGGCGGATGAGCTTCTCGTACATCGTGCACAGGGCGTCGTGCAGGCGATGGATCTCCTCCGGGTAGAGGTAGTAGTCCATCATCAGGTTCTCCATGCCGCGCAGGCCCCAGGGCCGCTCGAAGAACAGCCCCCACCAGCCGAACAGCGTGTAGCGATCCACCTGGCGCAGATGCTCGCGCGTGGCGTGGTGCGCGTCCAGCAGGCCGGCGGCCGCGGTGTCGGGCAGCTTCTCGATGAACTCGTTGAGGTGCTGCCAGTCGGGGATGACCCCGCCGGCGTCGTGGGCCTTGGAGGCCCCGGCGGCCGCGCCCGAACGACGCCACGACAGGTCCATCTTGGTCACGTCCAGTGGCCACTGCCACAGGATGACCGCGTCATCGGGGATGCGATGAAAGGCCGAGAGACGCTCGCCATATTGCTGCCACAGGCCCTCGCCCCACCACTTGGCCATCACCAGCGGGATGCGCCGGGGCCCCCGCCGCTCCACGGCCTTGATCACTTCCTCCCGCTCCAGCGGGGCGAACAACGGGTCCACAATTTCACTCATCGACAGTCTCCCATCGGGTCATCCGGATCAGGACGCGGGGAGGATTATCTCTCAAAGCGATCATCAAACCAAGGGATCACCTCAAGAGAAAGCGAAGACGAACCGCAGAGTATCGAACAACGGAACGCGAATCACGAAGTGAAGAGGCGGGAATTCGGGGATGCGAGGGTTGGACACAACCCGGACGAGAACCATGGCGCCCGAAGTGACGCCCCCGGTCTCCGGCAGGCAACGCGTCCCGCGCCGATGCTGCTCAGGCGGGCGGAGCGGTGGTCTGGCCGAGGATGAGCGAACAGGGCAGGCGGGTATCGCGGGGGGCGTCGAGGCCGTCAGCGATGCGGCGGGCATACTCGGCCACCTTGGCCCCCACTTCCTTCAGCGGCTGGGCGATGTGCGTCGGGTTCATGCCCAGCCACTGGCGTGGCTCGGGCGCCTGGTCGAAGGTGATCACCGACAGATCGCGCGGCACGGACAACCGCCCGCTGCGAATGAGGATGCCGATCAGTTCGATCTGGGTGTAGCTGACGGTGATCACGGCTGTGGGCCGCTGCCGCTGGAGATAGGCATGCAGGGCGAGCGTCTGCTGCTCGTTCGTCGCAGCCCGCGCGGTCCAGTGAACGAGGTTCTCATCATGGACGATGCCCACCTGGCCAAGCCCCTGCACATACCCCATGCGACGGTCGAACACGTATTGGGAAGGCACGTCGGCCGCGATCAACCCGATGCGGCGGTGGCCCAAGCCATGGAGGTGCCGCACTGCCATGGCCGTGCCTTCGATGCCGTCCCCATAGACGCATGGCCATCCCAGTTCCGGGTAGCATGTCCCCGCCACCAGGCAAGGAATGCCCATGCGTTCCGCGTCACCCACCGTAAAGGCCGCTCGATGTATCGGAATCACACAAGCCAACACATCCGGGCGACTCTGTTCCAGCCGCTTGCGGACCAGCGGCAGGTCTTCCCTTCGGCACGTCAGGAGCTCGATGCTCAATGCGTGCTCCACCGAGGCGGTCTCGATTCCTTCCAACACTAGACGGCTGAACCACCAGCTCTGGTGCGACCCGACGTCGTGGCTGGTGACAGCCAGGCGAACCAGCGTTCGCCCCCGTGAACTGGCAGCGGCCTGCGGGGCCAGAGGCAGACCCGCGCGCGGGCCGACAAATGTTCCGTAACCGACGCGCCGATCGACCCAGCCCTGGCGACGGAGCAGCCTCATGGCCCGCCGGACGGTGGCGGGACTGAGTCCCGACTGCTGGGCCAGTTCGGCATCGGTGGGCAGTCGCGTGCCCACGGAGGGACGCTCGGCGAGCAGACAGGCGATGATCTTCTCTCGCAGGGCCAGCGCGCCCTTACGCGACGGAAACGGGCCTTCGATGCGGAAATCAGGCGCCATGTCGCATGCTCTACGATCTATATGATAGACAGGTCATATGCACCTATCCAGTTATTCAGCAGATATGACACATCTTCTCCCCCTCTATATCCGCATATTTGCCTAGGAGTCAAGGAGGAAGGGTCGTATATCTGCGAAAAAATGATTGCATCTGACCTATTGCTCATATGGCCATCGAGCGCCAAAGGCAGATCGGGTTCCATGAGCCTCGGCAGCAGCGCCACTTCGATGCGGCGGCGCAAAGCCCAGGCTGCGGAAAAGACTTCCCTGCTGATGCGACTAAGAGATTCCCGCCCGGCCGCCGCGGGTGTATAATCCCGCGCTCACAGGAGTGCTCCCATGAACGTGACCCCTCGGGACCGTGCGGTGCTTCGCCCCCTCGCCCAGCGCGTGAAAGAGATCGCGGCCTTGCCGTCGCAGCAGACGCTTCGCAAGGCGTGGATGGATCTCAACGGCCTGCGGCGGACGAGGCCGATGACGCTGGTGTTTCCCGAGGGCTCGTGGCTGGAGCTGATCCCCACCGCCAGCCTGCAGTGCACCGACCCCATCCTCCGCTCGTGGGAGACGCGCCTCCGCATGGCCATCTACACGCACGAGGAGCTGGGCGACGACCAGCCCATCGACGCGGTCGTCAACGTGTACTATGACGCGTGGACGACGGGCTTCGGCATCGAGCAGCACGCCGAGATGACCGACTCGGCCCAGCGGGAAGTGTACTACGTACACCCCTACCAGAGCCTCTCGCTGACCAGCCATTCGGCGCTGGGGGCGTACCACGTCGAGCCGGCGCTGAAGGAAAAGTCCGACCTCGACAAGCTCCAGGTGCCGCAGCTGGTCGTCCGCCGCGAGACCTCCAACGAGTGGCTGGCCGCGGCGCAGGACATCTTCGGCGACATCCTGACCGTCCGCCGCCGCGGGTGTTTCTGGAACATCATCGGCGGCTTCCCGGTGACGGCGATCGCCTTGCGCGGCATGGAAAACCTGATGATGGACATGTACGACGATCCCTCATGGGTCCGCCAGCTCATCGACTTCCTCGCCCGCGCGCACCACGAGCAGCTCGACGCGATCGAGCGCGAGAACCTCCTGTGCCTCAACAACGAAGGCGAATGGATCGGCACCGGCGGCATCGGCTACAGCGACCAGCTGCCGCCCCCCGGCTGCGATGCGGCGCACATCCGCTGCCGCGACATCTGGGGCGGCGTGCAGGGGCAGGACCTGGTGGGCACCAGCCCGCAGATGTTCTTCGACTTCTTCCTGCCTCACTGCAAGGCGATCATGGAGCGGTTCGGCATGTCCACGTACGGCTGCTGCGAGCCGGTGCACGAGTGGCTGGCGGGGCTGATGACGATCCGCAACCTCCGCCGCGTCTCGATCTCGCCTTGGGCCGACGTGGCCCGCTGCGCCGAGCAGATGAAGGGCAACTACGTCTTCTCGTACAAGCCGCTGCCCAGCCTCGTCGCCGGCCCCACGATGGACGACGGCCTCATCCGCCAGACGCTCACCCAGTCGCTCACCGCCACCCGCGACAACGGCTGCTGCGTCGAGGTCATCATGAAAGACCTGCACACCATCTACCACCAGCCCCAACGCCTCCGCCGCTGGGTCGAGCTCGTGCGAAGCACCATCGACGAGGTTTACGGGGCGTGAGGAAACCCCTCTCCCCTCGCGGGAGAGGGTGGCCCGAAGAGCCGGGTGAGGGGGCCATGAATACGAGGCGTCAACTCCCCGATACACTTCGACATTCGAGATTCGTTGTTCTGCAGTTCTGCGGTTCGCTGTTGTCAGGAAACGGCGAACAGCAGAATATCGACTAAGGAACCGCAGAATCTCGAAGTGAAGACGGCGCCCCAGCATCCTCCGCACTTCCGCGTGAAGGGTTTCGCTTGAGCATCCTCAAACCGCCTTCACCACAAACTTCCCGTCCTGGCCGATGCATACCTGGTACAGCTCATCAAACCCCTCGGCCGCGGCGGGCGGCACCATCAGCGCGAGCGTTCGCTGCAGGCCCGAGAGGGGGATGCACTGGCGGCCGGGGCGGGCGGCGTTGCGGGCCGAGCAGGCGGCAAGATCGCTTTCAAAGTAGTACCCCACCACGCGGAAGCCCGCCGCCCTGGCGGCCGGGATGTATCGCTGCCGATCCGCGGGCGTGGGGTTGGTGTTGTCGATCACCACCCGCTGCCCCGCGGCGATGCATGCGTCGAATGGTAATCGGCGAGCAAAACGGGCCCACCTCGGGGGGATAATCGGCGCGTAATC
>CAZTVF010000186.1:0-6315 GCA_964616985.1 uncultured Planctomycetaceae bacterium | reverse complement strand
CGGAACAACGGGCGATCGGACCGCCATTGGCAACGAGCCAAGGAACTGGCTCAAGGCTGTGTCCGCCAACCCGTCGCGTTACCAGTTCCGGCCGCATTGCTTTGCGAAGCTGGCAGACGTCTATCTTCATCACTGGTTCACCGTCTTCCGACCGCATACCCGATGACGCCACGAGCGGCCAGGAGGCCATTGAAGCCATAATGAAAGTAGGTTGAGGCCTCAGCGGCTTCAACCACCACGAGATGACTATGCGCGGGGTAGTGTCGGGAAGGCATCCGGAGCCCCTATGGTTCCCGCGATTTCTCGAAGGCCTTCCATAATCTTGTGAAGCATGGCACTGCTCTGCACGAAGTTAGGATCACTCGGATCTAGGCAGGCACTCTCCATGATTATTTGGACGTGGAAGACTTTCAAAAAGGTCTGCAGCTTCGTCGTTGCCGTTCTTGCTTCAATCTCCGCGGCCTGAGCATTGGTCTTCCGAATTTCCGCCTCTCTAAGACGATTGGCCAGCCCGGGTCCTGCTAGCCGGGCCTTGCCGTAATCGAGGATTCCCGAAGCGTATTCCTTAAGCTCATCTGCAAGGGTCGTGCTTTTGTGGTAGTCAAGCAACAGATGGTCAAGCTTGTTGGATAGCTTTCTTAGCTTTACCCGGAGGGCGCGAAACGCCGTCGCCGTGGCTGATGCACACGAGTGCCCTGAAACTGTGATCGTGTTTGCACTAGCAATTATATCCGCCTATCAACTATCCTTCTAGCAAAACTACTCGCAGATAGGCCGGACTCTTCACCAGTGCCAACTCAGCGTGCCGGCATTTTCCCCGTCATAATTGGCAGAACATAATCGCGTTATAGAACCTAAGCCTTGAGCTGGCAATGGCCTTAACAAGATCAGGACGCCAACCAACCACTTGTAGCGACTCCACTTCACGAGTTAATCGGCAATTGCGTTCATACTCGATGCCGCCAACCTGTCCAAAGTGCCCCAGGCGGATCATCTCGTTCTTCAGCAGTACGAGGTCGACCGGTGTGCCCAAGTCCCGCATGGCCACCAGATCTTTGAAGATCAACTGATGTGCCGGTCGATAGAAGTGCTTAGAACCGGTTTCATAACTGCCTCAGGGTGATCATGAGGCAAGCCACATGAAAGAATCCACTATAGATCGTCAGACTCCTGTCCCACCGCACGACCAGACGGCGGTAGTTGTTGAGCCACGCGAAGGTCCGTTCGACCTTCCATCTCCGCCTGTATCGCCGCATTTTGCGGCCTCACAAGGAGAAGAGCGATGCATGGTACAGGTTCCGCAGGAAAAACCATGAACAAGAACGAAACGTGTCATCGTGGACTATGGCACGGCAGGAAATGCTATTTCGGCTTTCATCACGATCTGCACGTTGACGAGAACGACCGCGACATTGGTACACGCTGCGGCGAGAAGGAACTTGTGCCTATGCTTCGCCTCACGGGTGCCGATTGGGTGCAGACTGACTCCAAGGGCCACACCGGCCTGACAAGCTGGTTCAGCAAGACGTCCGCCGCCTCTGTGGGGCCGGGCGTCAAGAAAGACGCGCTCAGGCGATGGCGGGCGGCCACGAGGAGACTGAGGCTTCCGCTTCATGCCCACTACTCCGGCATCTGGGACATTGCCGCTGCGCTGAAGCATCCGGAGTGGTGTGCGACAACCCACGACGGCAAGCCTGGCAGCACTACCTGGATGGGCGTCACCTATCCAACTTGCGGCAAGATGTGCCCGCGGGGCCCTTACCTCGAAGAACTGATGATTCCGCAACTGGTCGAGATGATGGATCGTTACAACATCGATGGGTTTTGGATTGATGGCGACCTATGGGGTGTGGACCCATGCTACTGTGGTCGGTGCCGCAAGGCGTTCACAGAGCGGACTGGGATCGCCGAGCCGCCCAAGGAACAGTCGGATCCCAACTGGGCGACGTGGTGGAACTTCACTCGTGAGAGCTTCGAGGAATACGTTGGCCGCTACTGCGATGCGGTCCACCGCCACAACCCAGGCGTCCTTGTCTGTTCCAACTGGCTTCAGACCTTCAAGCATCCTGGGGAACCCAAGGCACCGACCGACTGGATCAGCGGAGACAACACAGCCGTCTGGGGCGTTGACAGCAGCCGATGCGAGGCCCGTTTCATCTCCACGCGCGGCAAGCCATGGGACATCATGCTGTGGTGCTTCTACTACTCGGACGGCTGGCTCGGGGATCTGCGCTGGTCTCCCGTGATGAAGCCCGTCCAGATGTTGCAGCAGGAAGCCTCCATCATTCTTGCGTTCGGCGGCAACCTACAGACCTGCGAAAACCCCTTTGCCCGAGTTCGCAGTGGCCGGCTCATTCACTGGCACATGAAACGCATCCGCGAACTCGGCCGTTTTGCCACACGCCGCCGGGCGCTCTGCCAGGATACGGAGACCATTCCGCAGGTAGCTGTGCTGCATTCGGAGCATCATGTCCGCACCACCCAAAAGGGCAGGAACCTCATGGACATTGATGTCGCACCGGTGCAGGGCGCTGTCTTCAGCCTGGCAGAGTGCCACTATGGGATAGACGTTCTCGACGAATGGGCGCTCCTTCCACGCCTGGCTGAATTCCCCGTGGTGGTTGCGCCGGAACAGGACTGCATGTCGCAGGCAATGGTTAACGCCCTGAAGGACTACGTTCAGACCGGCGGCCGACTGTTGCTGTCGGGGGCAAAGGCCTTTGAGCGATTTGGCGCCGAGTTCCTCGGGGTGAACGGAGGACGCATCGAGAACAAGGCCGTGTACCACGTGCCCGCCATGGACGGCGTCGTGCCCGTTCTCAGCGATCCATGGCGGCTCGTCGAGCCGGCCGCGGCGGAATCGCTCGGATTCGTTCGGGAAACGCCGCTTTCGGACGAGCAGGTTCTCCCCAACCCGGCGGCCACGGTGAACCGGGTTGGAAGAGGCGAGGTAGCCTATATCCCGTGCAGCGTGTTCCGTGATTTCACTCGCTGTCGCTATCCCATGGTCCGCGCGTTCGTCCACAACGTCATGCGCAAGTTGGCCGGCCGGATGGGCATCGAGGTCCATGCGCCGGTGTGCGTGGATGTGGTTCTGCGGCAGAAAGGCGAGAAGAAGATGGTTCACCTTATCAATCGCTCTTCGGGGATTCCCAACCTTCCGAACAACGGGGTGATCGACGACATTCCATCAACGGAGCCTATTGCGATCCGCATGAGACTTCCCTCCAAACCGAAGAAGGTGCATCTCGCCTTCGAGAAGGCGCCGCTGGGGTGGAACTACGCGGCGGGCAGAAATGGCGGGCTTCTAACGGTTGACGTGGGTGCCGTGCACATCCATGCGGCAGTCGTCGTCGAATGCCGACGAACTGAGAGCGGGCAGAGATGCGTTGGTCCAGCGACTTCCGTGCGGTAGACGTTCGGGTAGTTCCAGCAGCCGAAGAGGGCTGCGGGGACGTGCGTGGTGTAGTAGCCCATCCCTGTCATCTTCTAGAGCCGGTTTCATAACTATTCTGTAAATACAACTGTCAGATCCATCGCTACCGCAATGCCTTCGAGCGTGCAGTGGCCAAGCACGGCAAGAACATCGCGCGGATCATCGTGGCCAGAATGCTGCTTCGCAGCCTCTTCACGATGCTCCACGACGGCGTGCGATTCAACCAGGTGTCGGTTGCGTGACGAGGCGACAACCCAGAAACAACAAAAGCAGCAACAGCGTTGTTCAGAGAAAAACGGAAGCAGACAACAGAAGATGGTTCCTGCGTCATGGAGCGGAGATAGCCCGGCGAGCATCACACGACCATTTGGGCTGTTGACCCAACTCCCGGAGAATATGCCGCCGCGGCTTCCGAGGCCATGTTCGGACCTGTCTGGGTGCATTCAGGCAGTGAGCCGCTGATAGAAGGTTGAACCGTTTCCACGCAGGATGCCACTGCGGAGATCCCGTCTTGACACCGCGGCCATTCTCATAGAAGGTCGTGGCCCGCTCTTGCCCCGCGTCTGGCAGCCCGTTACATTCTGGCCGGGCACCTCAGTCGCGAGTAGCGGAAAGGTCCCCGGAGCCGATGCGATGGCACGCCGTCTGGCCGTGTCTGGCATATGCCTAGCGATTGGAGGGTCCATCATGACCAGCGATGCACGCAGCGAAACCCTGGCAGAGCTACAGCGGCGGCTGGCGGAGGAGACCCGACACGCTTACCTGGCCAGCCCTTTCGCCGTCCTTTCCACCGACTACTTCGCGCGCTTCAGCCGCGACGCCGCTGCCCAGCCCTCCGCCGAGGAGGTTCTGCTCGACTCCTCGTGGTCGATTGCCCTGCCGACCGATGCCACGCCTCTGGCGGGGCGCATGGCCGGCCACCTCCGCGACTTCCTCGGGCGGTGCATGGAGATCAAGCCGCCGTTGCAGAAGATGCCGCCCGGCGGCGACTTGTCGCCCCGACCGCGGACGCTGGTCCTACTGGAGTCCGGCGGCGGCGACGAGGCTGTCCCTGAGAGCTTCACCCTCAACGTCCGCGCCGACGCCGTCATCTTGGCTGGCCGGGATGCCCGCGGCCTGCGCGACGGAATCGTCAGAGCGGTCGACCTGATGGGGCTGCGGCGGGCCCCCATCCTAGCCAAGGGCAAGCAGGTCTTCCGCCCGAAGCTGGCCGTGCGGCTGGGCTCCGTGCCGTTTTGCGGGCAGGTTCGCGATCTGGTCTTCTTCGGCAACAACGCCGTCATGACTGGCGGCAGCCTGTACGAGCTATCGGTCAGCGACGCCATCCCTGCCTTGGCCGCCCGCCGTCGGCCGGAGCGGCTGGCGGAACTGGCCAAGCTCGTCCGCGACAACGCCGACTACGGCTTGCGCAGCTTCGTCATCGTTGAGACACGGAAGAAGTTCCCCAGGAACGATCCGGCATTCCAGCAGAACCCCGACATTCGCGGCGCGCTGACCTGGTCGGCCGACGGCGAGTATGTCCTCTGCACCGAGCACCCGCTGGTGCGGCAGTACCTGTGCGAGAGCATGGCGGGGTTGTTCCGGAAGGCCCCCGGCCTGGACGGCGTGCTCATCATCGTCGGGGGGGAGGGGTTCTACCATTGCTTCATGCGGGCCCACGGCGTGGCCAAGGGGCATACCAACTGCCCGCGCTGCGAGCGGCTCGGCCCCGACGTGGTCGTCTCCAACCTCTGCAACTACTTAGCCGCGGCCGCCCGTGAGATCAACCCCAAGGCCGAGATCATCGCCTGGCCGTACTCGGCCGTCCACGTCTGGTCGACCGACGCCGACCAGTCCGGCCTGATCGCCCGGCTCAAGCCCGGCGCCGCCATCCTGACGGAGGTGGAGAAGGACGAGTACGTGACCAAGCCGATGGGCGTGCGCAAGCACCTGTGGGACTACAGCATCGACATGGTGGGGCTTGGCCCGCGTGCTCTCCGGCAGACGGAGGCGTGCAAGAAGGCCGGCATACCCATCTACCTCAAGAGCGAGCCCGAAGTCGACTTTGAGGGCCCGGGACTGCCACACGTTCCGGCCCTGGACCGCTGGCTCAGGCGAGCCGTCGCCATGGCTGACTCCGGCGCCGTCGGCAGCTTCAACTTCCCTTGCTTCCGTGGACCTGTCTTCGGCACCAGCGTGGCGGAGGTGTGGAAGTATGCCAACTGGTCGCCGAGCGCGCCGGAGGAGGCGGTATTGACGTCCCTGGCGCGGCGGATCGCCGGAGGGAACCACGCGGGCGAGCATCTGCGACGTGCGTGGAAGCACGTCTCGGAGGCGATCCAGTACTCGCCCGAGCTGCCGCCGTACTACGTCGGCCCGTACTATCTGGGCCCGGCCCAGCCGATGTGCGCTGACCGGGCGGCAGCCCTGCCCCAAGTCTTCTACGGGCGGTTCCTCTTCCGCGCAGAGGCCACCGACGCCAGGGGCCTGGCCCTGGACCCGACGTTCATGCTCGACCCCAGCGGCAACGCCCCCGTCTTCGCCAAGCTCTATCGCCAGATGGCCGACTGCCTCGCCGACGCCGTTGCCGAACTGGACGCGGCCGCTCCGCCGCCGGAGGGGGGGGCGCGGGCCATGTTCGATTCCGAGGCCAGCGCCATCCGCTGGTTCGCCCACTGTGCCCGCACCCAGGCCAACTTCCGCGAGTCTTGCCTACTGCGAGACGAGCTAGCCTCGGGCAGGCTGAAGGATCCCGACGGGATCAGTCGGGCCCTGGGTCGATGGGAGGATATCCTCCAGGATGAACAGGCCAATGCGGCCGCCGGCCTGAAGGTCATGGAGGCCGATGGCCGATCGTCTGGGTCTGCCCTGCGCAGGAGCGATCCAACTCGGCCAGGCAG
>CAZTVF010000185.1:0-6477 GCA_964616985.1 uncultured Planctomycetaceae bacterium | reverse complement strand
CCGGCACGCCCCAGCAGGTCCGCCAGGCCGTCCAGTACAATAAGAAACACCTCGCTCCCTCGTACGCCGTCTCCCCCAGCCACGAGGCCGTCCTGCCCGACGTCAAGATCGAGAACCTGCTGGCCATGTTCGACGAGGCGGCGAAGGCATAGGCTTGGGCGAAGAAGTCCCGGGCCAACCTCCCGGGGGGGGAGTGCGGGCTATGCCTCGGTAGCTTTCTTTCGGGCATGAGCGAGGGAGAAGACAAGGGTTTCCGGCTCAGGATAATCCGTTGGAACATGCTCAAGAGCAAATGGGATGTCTTGGAGATCGGACCATCGCTTATCCATGAGATTGTGGGCGATACAGTACGCAATCGCCTGTTTGAGATAGATTCGGACGACAAAGAGAGGCGGAAAGCCAGGCCGGCTGCCGAACCACCAATCGAATATGTCCCTGTCAGACTTCGAGGAGTTGCACTTACGGCAGGCCCACACCGCGTTGTCCCCGCTGTCCGCTCCTCCTCGATTGGTTGGCACGATGTGGTCGATGGCAAGATTCCGAGTGTCTCCGCAATAGGCGCACTCTTGCGGCATCTTCATTCGTGTTCGCTGATCACGCATCAATGACCGTGGCGTCATGGTCCCCTTTATGAGGCCGGCATATAGCCGTGCTCGAATCATGAAGTGCTTCCGCGCGTAGGCCGAATCGCCATCGTGGACTGCCATCCCCGCCATCGCCAAATTCGCGCACCTCCAATAGAGACGCTCAGCGACAGTGGCTTTTAGAGAAGGTGGCATGGCAGACCCCGTGAAACGTGCCGATGTCGTGTTGTGGCCTTGCCCATCCAGCTTATCCCTTCAGGCCCTCGTGTTCTGTCGCCAAGATGCCTGATATGATACCGCGCGGGTTGCTCAAGAGCTACTACTGGGGGGCTGCGTGATGCCCCGGATGAATCATGTAATACCAGCAGGAACTCCGGCGTTGTGGGTGCCCCCGGAAGCTATTGGATCGGTCTGCCGTAGAGGCGGAGGAGGACGCCTTTGAGGCGTTGTTCACAGAGCACGTGGAAACCGGCTGCCTCCAGGGCCGAATCGAGCGCAGCCGCCGGTGGAAACAGCCCGGAGGGACGGGCCGCGGTGATCAGCCACAGACGCCGGCAGGCCGCCAAGCGAACGATCTCGTCGACTGGGGTGTCGCCCGCCAGACACGGCTCAGACTTCCCGTAATAGACTTCGTAGACTTGGCAATGGGATACCCACAGGAGGTCGCCGGGCAGCCGATCGTGGCGCATGACGTCAAAGGCCTGCCTGAACGCCATCCGGCCGTCGGTCTGGACTACGAGCCTTTGGGCATCGGCGGCCCCGGGGAGAAGAACGGCGGCCAGGGCGGCCAGGCAGATCAGGGACAACAGTTTGGGCCAATTCGCGCGGAGGGCGGCGCCGGCGACCCGGCCGATGCACTCCGCGGCCAAAAGCCACAGGCACGGCAAGAGGAAGAACACAAGTCGGTCGCTCATTGGGTAGGCGTGAACAAAACTGGCGCCGATGGCGAGTGCCACGGGCCCGACCAAGAGGATGGCCTTGGGCGGGCAGGTCCGCCAGATCAGGACCGCGCCGACGGCGGCAAACAGAACGAGGGGCACGGCCAAGCCGTTGCTCCCATAGCTCCCGATCTCGAGTAGGCACTTAAGCAGGGATCGCAGCAAGGAGATGCAGGACGACGCGTCGGCGAAGTGAGCGCCCCAGAAGCGGTGGAGGGATTCGGTCTGCTGGTTCCGCAGGACGAGCATCCACAGGGTGGAGAACGACAGCAGGCACACGACGGCAAAACCGGCAGGCAGGAGCCACGGCCTGGGTCGAGTGGCGCGACGGACGTCCCAGAGCAGCGCCATGCCCGCGCCGCCTAGAACAAAGATGGAGGGCAGAGAGATCCAGGGGGCCGCAAGAGCCCAAAGGAGCAGCCCGGCGGAACTCTTGCGCGGGCCGGCGGACCCCAGGCCGGCGGCCAGAGCGGAATTGAGGATAAGCAGCGTTACGAGCAGGTCGATGGCGTAGGGCTTGACCTCGTTGCTGTGCTGGATCGCGTGCTTTGAGACTAGGCACAGTCCGATGGCCCAGAGCCACGCCGGGGCGGTCGTCCAGCGGCGCGAGACGACGAACATCAGCGGCAACGCAAGCAGGCCAGCCAGGAATGCCGGAAGCCGCATCACCCATTCCCAGGGGCCGACCACCTCGTACAGGAATCGCAGGGACCAGAGGTAAAGGGGGGCGCCGGACTGGTCGTCGGTGAGAGGGCCCAGGAGGTCGCGGTAGGATTTGTGGAAGATGTTCAGAAGGAGGTAGGCTTCGTCATACCAATAGGACGGAGCGGCGAGGTATTGGCGCAAGCGTGCCCACAGTCCCAGGAGGGCCAGTATCAGCGCGAGGCCAAGAGCGATGCGCCGCAGCAGCCTTGCCGATGGACTCGCGAAGGGCAGGCCACTTGCTGCGGTTGGGGCCAGGGGATCCTGCAAGCGGTATCTCCGGATACTCGGTAGCTCGGGGGCGGGGTGCCGACACCGGCCACGGGCCTGTGTGGTGATTCTATCGCGGCGGCCGGAATTGACAAGGCCCCGTGCGCCTGACTCGTCCCCAGTTTCCCTCCACGATTTCGGAGCGTAGATCACGTGGAGCCTTTGAGATGCTGGCCTCGAAGGTCGATAGCATGGAGCGTCCGATGCTGGCGAGGCTGCATTAGCCTTGGCGGTTGTTGGAGCACCAGCGCCCGCTGCGGTAGCGGCGGCTACAGGACAGGCTGATCGCCACCTGTAGCAGGTAGCGATGAACGCGATGAACTTTCACCCCTTGGCCGCAATCCCCTTGGCTTCCTCCGCAAAACGTTGCTCAGTGTGTGCCCATGGGTTACGGAAAACGCGACAACCTTGCGAGCGAGCGGCCAGAGGCGGCAGAACCCATGACCTTGTACCCCTCATCCCGGAGGTCGTGGGGGTGTCTGCGGCAAGCTCGGCAAGGGTCTTGGCTGCCGACGGCCTCGCCCAGGTCTTCCTCAGTAGAAGACGCACCGTTTTCTGTGTTGTCTCGTAGGTCCTCCACGCTACAATCCGCGACCCTATGGCACCATGGCAGTTCATCATGGTGGCCCTTGCCGGCTGGATGAACCGGCATCAGCAGGAGGCGATTGCTTATCTCAGGGAAGAGAACCGGATACTCCGGGAGAAGCTGGGCCAAAGACGCATCCTCTTGACCGTCGAGCAAAAGCGGCGTTTGGCGCGCGCGGCCGTCAGCGGTGCAGGACGGCGTCTGGGGAGCCTGCTTCCGCGAGGAACTGTGAAGGAAGGAACACGATGATCGAAGAAGGCGAAGCGTACACTCGTGACCAACGGCGGGGTGAACTTCCCCGGCCTGTTCCATGCCTGGGGCCACCAGGTCATCGGCGGCGCGGTGGAGACCGGCGACGGCTCCCTCAACGTCTACTACGCCGGGGCGGACAAGTACATGTGCTTGGCCACGGCCAAGACTCAGGATCCGATTGACCTCTGCCTGGAGAAATAGCGATGAATTTCGAACGCAGCCCCTTTCGTAAATTGACCCACCAGGCCGACCTCTGTGTCGTCGGCGGCGGCATGGCCGGTGTCTGCGCGGCCGTGGCGGCGGCGCGGCACGGCGCCAAGGTCGTGCTCATGCAGGACCGGCCGGTCTTTGGCGGCAACGCCTCGGGCGAGATCGGGGTGCATATCCTTGGCGCCGACCGCAACGGTTTCATCCCCTACGCCCGGGAGACCGGCATCCTTGAAGAGATCCTGCTGGAGAACCTCCGGCGCAACCGCCAGCACAGCCTGCAGTACTGGGATCTGGTGCTCTATAACTTCGTGCGTCAGACCCCGAACCTGGAGCTTCTGCTCAACTGCTCCTGCCTCGACGCCGGGATGGACGGTTCGCGAATCAAGAGTGTCACGGGTTGGCAACTCACCACGCAGACCTGGCAGACGGTCGAGGCGAAGATCTTTGCCGATTGTTCGGGCGACGCCATTCTCTCGTCCCTTACCGGCGCCGAAGTGCGCATGGGGCGTGAGGGGCAGGCCGAATTCGGCGAGAGCTTCGCGCCGGCAGAGGCCGACGACAGGACCATGGGCATGTGTTTTGGCTGGTACGCCCATGAGCACGACAAGGAAGTCCCTTTTGTTCCCTTCGCATGGACGCGGACATTCGAGCACTGCCACGATCTTCCCTGGGGCGCGGGCAATCACGCCGGGCTCTCCGGCAGCCCCTGGTGGGCCGAGATCGGCGGCGAGCATCACAGCATCCATGACAGTGAGATGCTCAGGGACGAGGTCTTCAAATTCAACCTGGGCCTCTGGGACCACATCAAGAACGGCAATTGCGAACATCGCGAACGGGCGAAGAACTGGGGCATGGACCGCATCAGCTTTGTTCCCGGTCGCCGCGAGAGCTACCGCTACGTGGGGCTGCACATGCTCAGCCAGAATGAGATCTCCGCGGGCGGGCGCTTCGACGATGCCGTCTGCCACGGCGGTTGGACGATGGATGATCATCACCCGAGCGGTTGCGATTCGTTCAAGAAGCACAACGCCCCGCCGACCATCCATCATCCGGCCCCGTCGCCATACGGATTTCCCTATCGTTCCCTGGTCGCGAAAAACATCGAGAACCTGATGTTCGCCGGCCGGGTGGCGAGCTGCACCCATGTGGCCATGAGCAGCACGCGGGTCATGGGCACCTGCGCCATGATGGGGCAGGCGGTCGGCACCGCCGCCGCGCTGGCGGCCGGCAAGCGAATCACCCCGGCCGAAGTTCTGAACCATATCCGGGAGCTGCAGCGGCAGCTTCTGGCCGACGACGTCTTCATCCCCGGCCTGCGCCTGGAGATGAGTGAACTGACCAGAAGCGCATCCCTCTCGGCCAGCCAAGGGAATCCCGAACCGGTGCGCGACGGCATCAACCGCCCGGTGTCCGCTGACCCCTTCGTCTGGCAGCGCAAGCCCGCCTGGAGCAGGGCTACCGAGGAGGATTTGGCCGCCTTCGACCGGCATAGCTGGCAGGCCAAAGCCGGCGACTGGATCGCCTACGGCTTTGCCACCCCGCAGAAGGTCGAGCAGGTCACCCTGATCCTCGACAGCAACCTGGATCGCGGCATCAAGGACCCCAACAGTGCCCAGGACCTGCCCCCGAGCATGCCCAAGGCCTTCACCATCGAGATCAAGACGGGCAATACCTGGGCGACCTTCTATCGCACCTCGGAGAACTACCTGCGGCAGGTGAAGATCCCGGTTGGCAAAAGCGTCGAAGGCGTTCGCCTCGTCATAGACGAACTCTACGCCGCCGAGAGCACAGAGCTCTACGGCTTCTATATCGATTGATCACACACCCGGGCCGTGCGCGAACGACTAGATCAGGCCCGGGCCGCCACGGTGCCCGTAGCGGTACGGCTGGATATCGTTGGAGCGAGACGAGCGCTACCCGACGACCTGCAGCCAAGCGGCGACCCTGCAACCGACCGGGAGTATCACTCCTTTCGACCTAAGCGCACGGTGAAGCGTTCAATTACCCACAACTCGGAAGGTCGATTGCGGCCCGGCAAGCCCGAGTAGCCGGTAGGGGTCGCGGGAACACTGGCGAAATGGGCTGTTCTGAAGGGGCAGAGAAGAAGAGAACTCTTCTGCCGAAAAGGCGAGGCGCCGCGGGATAGACGCCCCATTCCTTGAAGAAACCGGCATGGTAGCCTGGATTGTGATCGGCTTCGCCAGGCTTCACTCTCCCCATGTGTGCCAGCGTACCGCCAAAGAGTGCCGCAATGAGTTGATGGCCCCCGCAGAACCCGATTTGTGGCGCGTCATAGGCCGTTACGAGCCATCGATACAGCGGGTGCTGCAGAATGTCGTACTCGCTGAAGATCGCGCTGCCGCCACTGTGGCAGATGGCCCAGGGTTTCAGCGCCGCCACCCGTTCCCGGGTGAGCTGGTCATACCGCAGCGGCACGCAAACATCGCCTGCCAAGTCCTCCAGCGTGTGCTTCATCGTCCAGAATCCGCCGCCCCGTGCATTGGCAGGGCTGTCGGTGATAATGAAAAGAATCATGCCTTTTCATCTCCTTCGATTACGCTTTCTCGTCCCCAACGCCACCCGGAGAAGTCCAGCAACTCGGCCAGACCGTTGCAGATCTGTTGCGGATCGACTTCCCGGGGCTGGCATTTCGCCGCAGATGCCAAGGCTGCGGCCACGCCGGCAGCCTGTCCGGTAGCTATCGCGGCGCCTTGGATGCGAACGCTGGCCAGCGCCTCATGGCCTGCGCTGACACAACGCCCGGCAGCCAGCAGATTGTCCACCGACTTGGGCAAAAGTCTCCGGTATGGGACCTCGTAGTGCGAACGATCCGGTTCGCGCGGCCAGTCCACGCCCTTACCACCGGGGTTGTGGATGTCGATGTGACCTGCCCCCGTTTTCCGCCACAATTCAAGAGAGAGTCTTTACGCTTGGC
>CAZTVF010000184.1:0-6554 GCA_964616985.1 uncultured Planctomycetaceae bacterium | reverse complement strand
TGGATAAGTCCCTGGACCACCGCGATGCCGTAGAGCGCCGCGAACTCCCAGATCAGTACCCGTTGGACAGCGCCCGGGGCTAGAAGTAGCCGCCTTTTTTGGTAATTTGGTGGATTGACTGACCTTCCGCGACCCAACCGAAAATCTTCTTTTCGTTGGCCGTGATCTCCTCGGCCCGCGTCAGAACGTCAAATGCAATGTCTCGCGGCACGACGAGCACGCCGTCGATGTCGCCGAGAACAACGTCGCCGGGCTTGATCGTCACGTCGCCGATCTTGATGGGGATCTGATAGTGCGTGATCAGGCAGCGGCCGAGGCTGCCGTTGGAGATGCGATACTTGTAGAAGACGGGGAAGTCCTTTTCGAGAATCTGGTGCGTGTCGCGGATGCCGCCGTCGATGCAGGCGGCCCGCACCTTTTTGCCCACCGCGGTGGCAGTCATCACACCGCCCCACAGCGTGGCCTTCTCGTCTTCGCTGGTGTCCCAGACGACAAAATGATCCCCGCCCATCTCGTCGAGCATCTGCGTGCGGTACTCCATTTCGCCGGTGATCTTGACGTTCGGCGCGCTCTTGACGGTGAAGGCTATCCCCGCCACCGTGCGGTACTCTCGCAGCGGCCGAATATGGCCCGGCAGTGCCTGCTCCAGCAGAGAGAACTCACGCAGCACGTCGTTGACGGCGCCGGTATACAGCTGCTCGAAGCGGCCGAGCAGCTCCTTCTGCGGCACCGGGAACTCTTGGGTGGAGACGCCCTCGCGCGCGGCAATGAGTTTCTCCAGGTTCATCATTCCAACTTCCTTCCTATACTGATCGACTGACATGGCAGCTCCTTTTCCAGTTGATGCTTTGCTACAGGCTCATGCCGCCGTCGGCGTAGATCGACTGGCCGGTGATGTAGCGGCCGGCGTCGCTGCACAAGAGCAAGGCCGCCCCTGCACAGTCCTCCGGCTGACCAAAAAAGCCGGCTGGAATCTTTGAAAGCACCGCATCGCGATAGTCCTCGGGTTTCAGGCGGTCGCGGTTGCGGTCGGTAACGATTACGCCAGGGGCCAAATTGTTTATGGTTACGCCATCAGGCGCGAACTGCTTGGCGAGGTTGCGAACCATGGCAGTCTGTGCCGCCTTCAGGGAGGCGTAGACAACCATCTCCGGGTGGGGCCTGGACTCCTGCACGCTGCCGATGGTGAGGATGCGCCCCCACTTTCGCTCCAACATCTCGGGTGCAACAAGCTGAATCAACTCAAGGGCCGCCTGCCAGTTGGTGCGAACCTGCGAATCGAAGTCCTCCGGCGTGATCTGGTTCCAGGGCTCGGGCATTTGAACTGAGACATTGGAGACAAGGATGTCCACGCCGCCAAAGGCTTTTTTGGCAGCGGCGACAAGCTCCGCCGCCGCGCCGGGTTTGCTTAAGTCGACAGCGGCGACGGCGGAGCGCTGGCCAAGAGCCTTTATCCTTTCCGCAACGGACTGGGCACCCACAACGTTACCGGTGTAATGCACAAACACATCGGCGCCGGCCTGCGCAAGGGCCACTGCAATGGCTGCACCTATGCCACGCGAGGAGCCTGTAACAAGGGCCCGCCTGCCTGTTAGTGAGAACGACTGATAGATGGTCATGTCGATCCTTTCCAGAGATCCGCCCCTCGCGTGCCCACATCCACCCTCAGCAGACGGCCTTGTCCGGCCTCGGTCACCACCAACCCCAGTTTGCCTGACGGATCGAACGCACAGTTGGTTGGATTCGCGCCGGGCACTTCGATGACTTCTTCCACCTCGCCGTCGTGCCCGACAACTTTGACCGCCCTGCCGCTGAAGATGGCGACGAATATCCTGCCGTCGGCGGCGAAGGCCATGCCGTCCGGCCCGACCGTTCCGCCGACGCTGGCCCACGGGCGCGGTGCGAGCCATCGCGCGTTGGCGGCATCCCATCGGCCTCGCCAGAGGCGCTGCCGGTATGTCTCGGCGACGACGAGGTGTCGACCATCGGGGCTGAAGGCCAGGCCATTCGGGAAGTGGAAGCCGCTTGCGACGCGGCGCACAGTGCCGTCGGGCGTAAGCACGCAAACATATCCTGTGGGTTCATCGCGCGAATCCCCTGGGCAGGTTAAGACCACATTGCCAGCCGGGTCGAAGGCGAGATCATTGGGCTTGAACAGCGGCTGGCCGTCAACGGCGTCGGCGAGCGTTGTGGTTTCACCCATGGCCGGATCGTATCGGCGGATAGAGCAGGCGCCGGCATCGCAGAACAGTACGCGGTCGCGCGCATCGATGGCTATGCCGTTCGGCTCGCCGCCCACCGGCACGCGTTTCAGTTCACCGTCGCGCCATTTCAACAGGCAGCCGCCTTTAAGCTCAACGGCCCATAGCGTGCCGTCGGCAGCAAACGCCGGGCCTTCCGGGAATGACAAGCCCTCGGCAAGAATCTTCGCTTCGTGTGCCATGTGTCTTGTGCCCTTCCATTACCTGTCTGTGCGGCCGTACCATTTCTTCATGACATCGGCGGCGGGTTTACCGTCGAGCGTGAAGCCCTTGTCGCCGCGCGGGTCGTCGCGAAACCACGGGCGGTCGTTCTGCTCATCCCACTTCCACCAGTAGATACCCATCCACCAGGGCTCGTTCCAGAAGGTGTCCAGCACGGCCTCGAGGTATCGCGCCTGCTCGTTGCCGTCATAGCCGCCGGGGTTGTCGCAGCCGGATGGGTTGACCGTCGCTCCGGCAGTTGAACAGCAGCCGCACTCGGCGAGGTAGAAGGGCTTGCCATACAGGGCGGCCACCTTGCGGTAGTGTTCCAGCCAGGGCTTGAGCTTCTCACGCATCTGCTCCAGCGTGGAGCCCGGCGCATCGGACACGGGGTGGTAAAAGCTCACGCCGAGCGAGTCCAGATCGTAGAACCAGTGATTCTTGTTGGACAGCTCGTGCAGGAAGTTCACCGTCGGTGTGTGGCCGGTGGTGAGATGGCCTTTGTATTCGCTCCGGGCGGCCTCGACGACCTTCTTCCAGTGTGCGATCTGGCCGACGGTGTGGCAGAGCTCGCTGTCGATGCCAAAGGCCTCGCAGCCGGCCCGGCGGGCGACGCGGGCATAGTGCAGCGTGCGCTCGGTCATGCTCTCGAACCAGCGCGTCCAGTGATTGATCGGCTTGCCGGGAATGATCGTGCGCTCATCGGGGAACTGGATGTTCCACCGCTGCGTGCCGTCCCAGCACTCGAGCATGGGGCGAAGCTGCGCCTTCATGCCGCGGCTGTGGATGTAGTCGATGATGTCGCGCAGCTCGTCATCGGCAGGCGTGATCTTGTAATCGGCAAACTGCCGCGTACTGGCGAACGTTTCCTGCATGACGATGGCCACCACGCATATCCACTCGATGTTGAGCTCCTTCATGCGGTCGACCTGCTGGCGCGCATGGTCGGTGGAGTAATAGCCGTTGCGGGCATAGTAGCCGAACGTCATGCCACGATGAATCGGAAGGATTGTCGTCATTTCATGTATTCCTTATGGATTGGTCGCTTCATCAAAAAATGCCTCAATGTTCGCCGTTGGCACCTCTGGCCCCAGCGAGGACGAGAAGTTCATCAGCCAGCCGCCGCCCTGCGCTCGGGCAAGCTCGCGGCAGCGCCGCACGTCGGTCCGCACGTCGTCGGGTGTGCCGAAGGGCATCGTCTTGACGCTCGACACGCTGCCGACGATGACCGGAGGCAGACCGGCCCGCGTCTTCATCCGGCGGAGAGCAGCCACGTCGATTCGCGTTTCGATCGTCTCCTGCAGGCCTTGGAAGCCGTCGATGCCCGCGTCGAGCAGGTAGGGCACGATCGGCATGATGTTGCCATCCGAGTGCCAGAGAATCTTGACGCCGATGGCCTTGAGCGGCTCAAGCGACCGCTTTACGTGACGGATGTAGATATCGTGCATCGTCTCCGGGGCGATGTAAGGCCCTCGGTTGTCACAGGCGTCCTGCCCCATCCACATCACGCGAGGCAGATCGTGATCCACCATGGCCTTCGCCACCGCGGTATTCCGCAGGTAGGCCTGCTCGCCCGAGTGCTCGAAGAAGCGGTTCATGGCCTCCGGGTAAAGAGCCAAGGCCATGTAGTAGTTCTCGGCCCCGAAGCGGGATTCATTCTGGAATGACGCAACGCTGTCAAAGGTGTTCGGCAGCCAGAGGATGTCCTCGCCGATGGCGGCCAGGCCGTCACGGTACCGGCGAAGATAATCTTGATAGTGTCGCTGAAAATCAAACCTTCGCCGCAGCTCGTCAAGACTCGGCAGCTTCGCGATATCGTCCAGCATAGCCTCCGGCGAATCGAAACGACTCTGCCTGCCATGCTCCACCTGCGCGCCGGCGGCTGAGCTGCGCTCGGGCAGAATCAAGCCAATGATGACGTCGACGCCGACGTTACGAAAAGCTCGAATGGCCACGTCCTGCGGATCGGCCCAGAAGCCGTCAACCGTGGTGCCAGCCGCCTGGGCCAGAAACTCCGGATGCCGGACGAATCCGCCAGCGACCGGATCGCGGTCTGTCTGCTCGAAATGGATAGCACGAAGGGTTCGCTCTTTGCCTGTCATCACGCTGCCTGCACTGCCCATCTTTCACTCCCCTTTCATATTGAGCGTGTGGAGTATGCCCTTGAGGTAGCCGATGGCGAACAGTCGCCCCATTGAGCCATAGCCGGGATTTTCATTTTCTTCGCCGGCCAGGGTCGGCACGTGGTCCATACGCACGGGCCCGCTGAAACCTGCATCGTTGTACATGCGAATCATCGCGGGCATGTCGGTCGGGCCGTCGTCGTGGAATGTCTCCTCGAAACACTCCGCCGTGCCTCGCACATCGCGGAAGTGCACAAAGAACAGCCGCTTCGCCTCGCCCAGCTGCCGCACCATCGACGGGATGTCCGCGCCCATCAACTGGAAGTTCGCCTGGCAGAACGTCACGCCGTGGCTGGGGCTGTCATGAAGCGACAGTGCCCGCTCAATGCCCGCCTGGCTGCTGAGTATTCTCGCGATGCCTCGCAGGCACGGGATCGGCGGATCGTCTGGATGCATGCCCATCTTGACGCCTGCCTGCTCGGCCACAGGCAGCACAGCCTTGATAAAGTATTCGTAATTGGCCCACATGTTCTGGGCCGGCACTTCGCCGGCCTCGGTCAGGCCTTGGGGCATCTCGCGAAGGTCGAAGCGCGTTGTGAGCGCCCCGCCGCGGGTGGTGGCAGTACTTGCGCTGCGGTGCCATCCGATGCCGGCCATGAAGTTGTAGCAGAGCAGCCCGATGCCAAGCTGGCCCATGTTGCGGAGCATCTGCTGGTATCGCTCGATGTCTTCGTCGCGACCGGCCAGGCCAAGCTTGATGCGCTGCATGTCGAACTGGTCACCCTCCAGGCCGTGCAGCACCATGCCGGCGCCGGTGAAGCGCTCGTGAGTGATTCGCAGCGATTCGATGTTCCAGATCGGTGGCAGGCCGGTCAATTCCGGCGCGCACTTGCAGATCGCATGGCGAACGCCGAGCTGGCGGCAGTGTTGCCAAAGCAGGTTTGGCTTTGCCGGCAGGAATTCCGCGATGATCATGGCAGCGCCTTGAGTTTGGGTTTGACGGCGGCGACTGTAGCCAGCAGCAGGCGGCGGCACTGGGACAGACGCTTGCCATCGAAGTCGCCCCGCAGGCCAACCAGCGTCAGCGCCATTGTGCGCGATGACGTTGCAAGCGGAGCCGACACCGTATCGATGCCCTGGGGATGGCTGCCGATGTTCTCGCAGTGGCCGCTCTTGCGACAGCACTTCAGCCGTGCGAGCAACAGGTCCTTCGAATCGTGCCCCCACAGCCGCTGCTTGTCGGCGTGCTCGATGAGCTGTGCCAGGCTCGCCCTGTCCACCCCGCTCAACAGGCAGGCCCCCGATGCCCCCAGCACCACCGGGAAGCGGGTGCCGATGGGGCTTGTCGCCGAGAGCGGCCGATGGCACTCCACGCGCGCCACCGTAACCTGCTCGACGCCCTCGCGAACTGAAAGCTTTACCGTGAGCCCCGCCTTGAGAGAGAGCGACTCCATGTCAGAACGAAGACAGTCAACCGCTCGTTCTATGCCGACCAGCGGCTTGACGAATGGCATCAGCCCCGATGCAAAGACATACTGCCCGCCGGCCTCGCGGCAGATCCAGTTGGCTGCCTCCAGTGTCCGCAGAATGCGGTAGCAACTGCTCTGGCTGATGCCAAGCCGCCGCGCCAGGCCCAGCGAGGTCGTCTCGCCGCCTGCGGCAAGTGACTGCATGACCTTTACCACGCGATGGATCGAGGGAATCGTGTTGGCCACCGGCTGAAGCTCCTTCTTGATGACTAACTGTTATTCATATAAGAATAACATGGCATGGGCAGGCGTCAAGTGGTTTGCATTGGCCGGCAGGACGTGCATCTTGCTTGGACGCAAAAGAAGAGAACGGGGGACGTTCTCGATTCACCCCTCCGCCGGCCACCACTCGGGGTCGGGCGGCTGGATAAGTCCCTGGACCACCGCGATGCCGTAGAGGGCCGCGAACTCCCAGATCAACGTCCCCTCGTAACCGTTGG
>CAZTVF010000183.1:0-6754 GCA_964616985.1 uncultured Planctomycetaceae bacterium | reverse complement strand
CACGATCGCGATGCTGAAGAAACTCATCGGCCAGGTGCCGATCTTCGGCATCTGCCTGGGCCACCAGCTGCTGACGTGGGCCGTCGGCGGCCGCACGTTCAAGCTGAAGTTCGGCCACCGCGGCGGCAACCAACCCGTCCGCAACCAGGCCACCGGCAAGGTGGAGATCACGTCGCAGAATCACGGCTTCGCCGCCGACGAGCAGTCGCTCATCCAGGCGGGCGCGACCGTGACGCACATGAACCTCAACGACAATACGGTCGAGGGCTTCACGCATCCCGGCAGGGCGCTGTTCAGCGTGCAGTACCACCCCGAGGCGAGCCCCGGCCCGCACGACGCCACCTACCTCTTCGACTGCTTCCGCAGCATGATGGAAAGCGGCAAGGCGCCCACGGCCGAGGAAATGCACCACGCCCAGGAACGCCTCGCCAAGGCCGGGCATAAGAAGTAAGAGGGCAAGCGCCGAGTCCGGGTCTGTGCATCCGCGTGCCATGCTTTTAGCCCCGCAGGGGCAAAAGCATGTTTGCGGGGTTTGCGCATCCGGGTGCCATGTTTCAACCCCGAACGGCCGTTCTCGCAAAGGAGCATCTCATGGACCTCTTCGAAGCCATCCACACCCGCCGCAGCGTTCGCAGCTATCGGCCTGACCCCGTGGGGCGCGAGGTGCTGGAGAAGATCGTGGCGTGCGGCGTCGAGGCGCCCAGCGGCTGCAATATGCAGCTTAGGCAATACGTCATCGTCGATGACCCCGCCCTCATGGAGCAACTCTACCCGGTGAGTTCCGCCCTGAGCGGCGCCCCGGCCGGCATCGTGCTGCTGATCGAGCCGCGAGGCAACAAGTTCGGCGAGTTCTACGTTCAGGACGCCTCCGCCGCCATCGAGAACATGCTGCTGGCCGCCGTCGCCCTGGGCCTGTCCGCCTGCTGGGTCGAAGGCGCGGTCCGCCGCCACGAGGAAGCCCTCCGCAAGCTGCTGGCCGTGCCCGATCCCTACCGCGTCTGGGCCATCCTCCCCATCGGCCGTGCCGCCGTCTCCCCCGTCCGCCCGCCCAAGCCCGCGGCGAAGGACGTGACGCACTACAACCGATTCTGAGCCCGCCTGCGGCGGGAATGCCCAATGCCCAATGACCAATGCCCCAGGCCGAATGGACGAACTTGGAATCCGACAAGTCGGTGCCACCCCCAAACTTGTTTGGGGGTGAGAGGACGACCACAAAGTCCGTTGGCGTGCCTCGGCCAATTCGATCGAGTTCATCTCCCGGATCGGGGATGGCGGTCGTGGCTACGTGGATCGTCCGGGTGCATGGGCTTGCCTGCCGTAGGCAGGTCACTGAAGTGACCATGCCTGGGGATTGGTGAAATGCTACGGGAGTTGGTGGGTGTTCTCACCCCCAAACGAGTTTGGGGGTGGCACCGCGCGTTGCGTCGGTCTTGGCTCTTCTTCTTCTTCTTCTTCTTCTCTTCCCTACGACCTACTGCCTACGACCTACGACCTTACTTTTGCACCTTGATCGCGCCGATGGCCTTCATGCGGTCGCGGATGGGCAGGTGCTGGGTGCAGCGGCTTTCGCAGGCGCCACAGAGGGTGCAGGCGGCGGCCTTGTCGGGCGTCTGGCCCCAGTGCCACTTGAGGCGGTTGATGATGTGATTGTCGTCCTCGCCCATCAGCACCCGCATGTTGAACGCGTCCATCATCTTGGGCACTTCGATGCCCTTGGGGCAGGGCATGCAGTACCCGCAGCCGGTGCACAGGCCGTTGAACTGCTCGACGATGCGGCCGCGAAGCGCGTCGAAGTGCGCCGGCGGGCAGGGCTGGAAATCCTTCACCGCCGCGACCGACTGCTCGACGTGCTGGGGATTGGAGAAGCCCACCAGCGAGCTGGTCAGGTGCGGGTTGGAGGTGTTGAACCGCAGGGCCGCCTGCACGACGTCGGCGTCGCCGGGGCTGCGGATGAAGTCGAAGCGCTGGGCGTTCTGCGGGATCAGCCCGCCGCCCAGCGGGTTCATCGCGATCACGCCCAGCCCCATCTTGCCGGCGAGGTCAACGGCCGCCTGGCGGTAGGGGAAGTTGATCGCGCAGTAGCCCAGCGTCACGCCGTCGAACCAGCCTTCCTTGAGGATCTCGGCCAGCTCTTCGCCCGGCATGTGCGAGGAGACGCACACGTGCTCGATGAGGCCCTGCTCCTTGGCCTTCAGCGCCGCCTTCACGCCGCCCTGACGGGCCTTCCACACCTCCATCGAGGTGATGCACCAGATGTGGTAGAAGTCGATCTTGTCGACGTTCAGCCGCTGGATCGACCGCTCCAACTCGGTGAAGAGCTTCTGCTCACTGTCGGCGAAGGTCTTGGTGGAGACGTAGAACGTGCCCTTTTTCATCTGCCGCACGGCCGTGCCGGTGATCTCTTCGCTCTTGTCGCCACAGTAGCCCGGGGCGGTGTCGAAGTAATTGACGCCCAGTTCGTAGGCTCGCAGCAGCGTCAGTGCGCTGCCGTCAACATCCTGCGGGTTGGCGAATCGCATGCCGCCCGCGCTGATCACCGAAATCATCTTGCCTGTCTTGCCATACGGTTTACAAAGCATTCGTGGTGTTTCCTCTCGGCCGGGTATCGGCCGGTCCGGCGAGTATAGCACAACGTGACGGGCGAAGGGAAGGCCGCCGGCGGCGGGCTACAGGGCAACCGATGTGCGGCTTTGCCAGTGGCGCGGGCATCTTGCCCGCGAGTGCCGCGGCCGTCCCGGCCGCGGAAACCACACATTCCGAGGGCGAGACGCCCTCGGTACTCGCGGGCGGGACGCCCGCGCCACTCTACATGCGATCGCCCTGCGGGACGGGCTGCACAAGTACGAGGGGTGGCGGCCTTCCAAGGCCGCCACCCGCCGTCGATCAATGGAATGCCCCTTACGCGGCGACGTCGAGCATGGGCGCGCGGCGCAGGGTGGCGGTGGCCAGGATGTGCGTGCGGAGGTCGAGGCGGTCGCGCGTGGCGATGGCGACGGGCCCGGCCAGCACGTGGCGAAGGCGATCCCGCAGCGAGTTTCGCACGATGACCGCGGGGTGCGATTCGATCCGCACGTCGCCCAGCCCGGCTCGCCTGAGCATCATCTCGACGCTCTGCGAAGAGAACGCGTAGTAGGCCGGCAGGTCGTCGTTGCGGCTGGCCCAGATCCGCGGCCCCAGCATGCTCACCCGCCACGACAGCGAGGCCGGCAGGGCGATCTTTCGGCCGCGGTTGGCGGTGAGGCCCACCAGCAGCCTTCCGCCCACCCGCAGGCGTGCCACGAGGTTCACCAGCGTGCGGAAGGGGTCCGCCTCGTGGGGAAGGACGCCTTCGAGCACGATGACGTCAAACGGCTCGACGTCGGGCGGCAGGTGGCTCAGCTCGGCGTACTGGTGCACCAGCGGCCCGTACTGGGCGAGGTTGCGGCGGCCGGTTTCGGAGGGCTCGACCGCGGTGCACTGGTAGCCAAGCTTGGAGACGGTCTCGATGAGCTCGCCATGCCCGCCGTGGTAATCGAGCACCCGCGCCGGCGGGGGAAAATGGTGCAGCAGGTGTTCCACCAGCGGGCGGGCGTTCTGCAGCCGCGCCAGCCTCGCCCGCGGCGACGACAGCCAGTCCCGCTGTCGCATGGTGTAGAAACCTTCCTGCGGCTGGGGCGTGGGGTCCATCATCACCAGGCCGCACCGCGGGCAACGCAGCAGGCAATAGAGCCCGCGTTCGCCGGGGACGATGGCCAGGTGCCGCCGCCGCCCGATCCGCCCGCAGGCCGTACACTTCACACGCACTTCTTCTTTTGACTCGGCTTTCATAGTGGGTCCTGACATCGTGCTCGCCGTTCGGGTCATTGTAGGACGCACACGCGTCGGGCGAAGGATGAACGCCGTGCGGCCGAATCGCCGATAGAATCTATGGTACGCTGCACTCGTGATATGAAGGGTGGCGGCCTGCCCAGGCCGCCGCCCCTGATGACGCCATAGGCGGCGGCCTGGGAAGGCCGCCATTCACCCAAGAGCTTGGATGGCACTCGTGAAGATTCCGCCCATCGATGATACGCGACTGACCGACCTCAGCGCCCGTGCGACCCGTCCCGGCCGCTATGTCCTGTATTGGATGCAGGCGTCGCAGCGGGCGGCGTGGAACCACGCGCTGGAATTCGCCATCGACGAGGCCAATCGCCTCCGCCTGCCGGTGGTGGCGTGTTTCGGCCTGACCGACGGCTTCCCCGACGCCAACTGGCGACACTACGCGTTCATGCTCGAGGGCCTGGCCGGGACGCAGCAAGAACTGGCCGCCCGCGGCGTGCAGTTGGTCGTCCGTCGACAGTCGCCGCCGCTGGCGGCGCTGGAACTGGCCGCCGATGCGGCGATGGTCGTGACGGATCGCGGCTACCTGCGGATCCAGCGGCAGTGGCGACGCGAGATGGCCGACCGCTCGCCGTGCCGCGTCGTCCAGGTCGAGAGCGACGTCGTCGTGCCCGTCGAAACCGCCTCGGCGAAGGATGAATGGTCGGCGGCGACTCTGCGGCCGAAGATCACGCGGCTGCTGGGGGAGTACCTCCAGCCGCTGCGGCCGCGGCGCCTGAGGCGGGACTCGCTGGGCCTGGCGATGTCGTCGCTGGATATCTCGGACGTGCCGGCGGCGCTGGCGGGGCTCAAGATCGACCGCAGCGTGCCGCCCAGCGGTGTTTTCAAGGGCGGACGGGCTGAGGCGAGGCGGCGGCTGAGAGAGTTCCTCGCCCGCAGGCTGCAATACTACGACACCCGGCACAGCGACCCCTCGCAGGACCTGCAGTCGGACATGAGCCCGTACCTGCACTTCGGGCAGGTCTCGCCCATCGAGATCGCCCTGGGGGCCCGCGATGCATCCGCGGCGGGGGAAGAGGCGAAGGCCGACTTCCTCGAGGAGTTGATCGTGCGGCGCGAGCTGTCGATCAACTTCACGCACTACAACCCGCATTACGACTCGCACCGCTGCCTGCCGGCGTGGGCGAAGCGGACGCTGTCGCGGCACGCCCGCGACCGCAGGGCGGTGACCTACTCGCTGGCCGAACTGGAGGCCGCGGCCACCGGCGACGCCTACTGGAACGCCTGCATGCGCGAGATGGTGCAGACGGGCAAGATGCACGGGTACATGCGGATGTACTGGGGCAAGAAGATCATCGAATGGTCGCCCCGCCCGCGCGAGGCGTTCGAGCGGACGCTGCACCTGAACAACAAGTATTTCATCGACGGCCGCGACCCCAACGGGTACGCCAACGTCGCCTGGCTGTTCGGCCTGCACGACCGCCCCTGGGGCGAGCGGCCCATCTTCGGCACGGTCCGCTACATGAACGCCGCCGGGCTGGAGCGCAAGTTCGACATGGGGCTCTATCTCAAGAAGTGGGCTCGTTAGTCGCCGGTGGGCAGAGGCTTCGCGGAGACATTGCGCAAAACCGGGTGACGGCCTGGGAAGGCCGCCACCTCTATCCCACTCTCTCACCCGTTCCCGTATACTTCCCACGATGCGCGATGGTGTGAAGAAATACATTGTGATGGCCGCGGCGGTGATCATGCAGGTGTGCCTGGGCGGCATCTATGCCTGGAGTGCGTTTGTGCCGTCGCTGCGCCAGGCGTTCGGATACAGCGCCACGACCACACAGATCATCTTCGGCACGTGCGTGTGCGTGTTCTCGTTCACGGCCATGGTGCCGGGGCGGCTGCAGGATCGCTGGGGCCCCAGGCCCCTGGCGATCGCCAGCGCCGTGCTGGTGGCCTGCGCGTACCTGGGCGCGTGGCGGTGGGGCGGCAACGCCGTGCTGCTGTGGCTGTCGGTGGGCGTGGTGGGGGGCCTGGGCATCGCGTGCGGATACGTGTGCCCGCTGGCGACAGCGGTGAAATGGTTCCCGCGGAATAAGGGCCTGGTGTGCGGCATCGCGGTGGCGGGGTACGGCGCCGGGGCGGTGATGCTGTCGGCGATCGTGGAGGCGCTGCTGGCGCGGCACTGGGCGGTGCTGGACATCTTCGGCATCGTCGGGGCCCTGTACGGCCCGGCCATCCTCCTGATGGGCCTGCTCCTGCTGGTGCCCCCGACGGAGGCGCATGCCGACACGTCGGCCCCGCTGGCCGGGGCGCCGTCGGCCCTGAAGGACCGGCGGTTCTGGCTGCTGTTTGCGGGCATGTTCTGCGGCACGGCGCCGGGGTTGGCGGTGGTGGGGAATCTCAAGTCCATCGCGGCCTCCATGGGCAACACCGCGGCCGTCGCGGCATTGTCGGTGAGTGTGCTGGCCGTCGGCAACGCGGCCGGGCGGGTGCTGTGGGGCGTGTTCTACGACCGCATCGGCCGCCGCGTCATCGCGATTCAACTGGGGGCCATGGGCATCGCCGCCGGGGCCATCATGCTGGCCGGCGGGCACAGCGTGGCCTTGCTGGCGGGGGCGGCGGTGGTGGGTTTCTGTTACGGCGGCAACTTCGGGGTATACCCGGCCGAGGTGGCCCACCTGTACGGCCCCAACCGCGTGGGGACGATCTACGCGATGGTGCTTTTCGCCCAGGGCATTTCGGGCCTGGTGGGCCCGGCCCTCGGTGGGCTCAGCATGGACCTGTTCCACACCTTCTGGCCGGGGTTGGTCGCCGCAGCCGGGATCGGCCTCGCCGGTTGCGTGCTCTTCGTCCGCAACCGACCTGGCCAAGCCCCGCCTTCGGCGGGAATGACCAATGACAAATGACCACTAGTGTCCGGTTATAACTCGAATAACTCTAATTGGTTATGATTTTGAAC
>CAZTVF010000182.1:0-6754 GCA_964616985.1 uncultured Planctomycetaceae bacterium | reverse complement strand
GCGTGGCCGGGAGGCCGTCCCACGTGAGCGCGGCCTTTGCGTCGTTCCAGGGGCTAGTGTCCAGAAGTCGCTTGCCCGGCGTCGCCCCAGGGCCGCACCCGCACACGTAGTTTGCGGGGTTCACGCCGAGGTCCGCCCCGACTCTCTTCCACAGGCCCAGGCTCTCGGTGCAGATCGTGAACGGGACATTCGCATTGTACTTGCGGACGCAAGCCAAGTAATGGCGGTACACTTCCTCGCGGACGTGCTCAGGGAATGGACCGTTGCGGTCGCCCTTCAGTTCGGCGGCCGCCTTCTGGGCCTCGGCCACGAAAGAGGGTTCCATCATCTCGGCCGGAATGCAGGATAGCAGCCAGTCCAGGTCCATCCACATGACCACCGTGGCGCTGAGATTGTCCGGATGGGTGCGCTGGAACATCAGGTCGATCATCAGGTCGGCCTCGTAGCGCCAGTTCTTCATAGGCACGATAGGTTTGAACTTGAAGCGCGCGGTCATGCCGGCCTGCTCGGCCCGGCGGGCGGCCTCGATCCGGCTTTCGCAGGTGCCGGCCATTGGCTCGATCAGTCGCGACTGGCTGGGCGTGGAAAGCGACCAGACGATGATCGTGTTCTTCGGGTAACCCGCGTCGATCAGGGGTTCGGCCCGGTCGCTCTTGGTGTGCAAGATCAGGTAGTAGTCCTTCGATTCCTGGAAGAACTTCATCAGCAGCGGGACCGCGTTCAGGGCCGGCTCGGTCGTGAGCACATCCATCACATCATCGTACAAGTACGTTTTCTGCCAGGGATTCTGTCGGACGAGGCGCGCGAGGTGCTCGACGTAATCCTCGACATTGGCTCCGGCGATCAGGGAATAGCCCATCGCGCAGTACCGGCACCGGTGCGGGCAGCCGATGCCCTGGTTGATGCGCCACTGTGGACGGCAGACGAATTGGGGATCGAGCGTGCCGCGGAAATCGCCATCCGAGCACAGGAACTTAAAGGCCTCGCCGCCTGCGGCCCGACGCCAGGGAAAGGACCCCTTCCCTTTGTAGGCCTGTTGGAGCTTCCGCTCGGCAGCGTCTACGCGTCTGCGGTCGAAGTCGTACATCGTCAGGAAGGGAATGGTGGGCGGCACGACGTCCAGAGAGCCCATCAGCGGACAGGCGTCGAGTTTCTCCTGAACCACGATGTCGGGCAGATCCGTCAGTGCAAAGGTGACGGCCTTGGCATCGGGCAGATAGCTGCAGAACCGCTCCGCGCGCGCCGCGGCCAGTGGGTTGTCCCAGACACGGTCGAGCACATAGACTTTGGGCGGCTTGAAATACAGCGGAAGCCCCTTGCGTGCTCCTGGGGGCGAGCCGTCGGGGGGCAGCCCAATGGACGACGGTCGGCCAACGGCAGCATCCGTGGCACCCTTTCCGTCTGCTGCTCTCTTGCGATTCATCACGATGTTCCTTTGTCAGTTGATGCAGAGACCGCCGGCAGCGTGGTCACTTCCGGAACCTTCTGCCCTCGGTGAATCTGCTCCAGGCGCAGGACCAGCAGGTCCAGTAGCGCCGGGATGTCAAAGCCGATCCGCGTGACCGCCACCGCCGACGGCACGATGTTGGGGAAGTTGGTGGCCGCCACAACCGTCAGGTCCTTAGGAACCGCGACGCAGGAAAGGACGATTCCCTCACTGGCGGCCGTCAGCAGGTTGTCATCGGCCACGATGAGACCGTCCGGTCGCTCGTCTCGTGCCTTTTGCAGCAGCAGTGCAGTCACGTGTTTGGCGCCCAGGGGATTCTCGCGGCTGGCGAACTGGATCCAGAGGTCGCGGACCTCCAATCGCCGCGCGGACATCGCCTGGCGGAACAGACTGACCACGGACGTGCCGTCGCTGGCACACAGCAGCGCGATCCGCCGGCGTCCTTGTTCGGCCAGGTGTGCGACAGCCTTACGCAGGAGGCTGCCGAGATCGACGTGGACCTTCGGGATGCCGGGCAACTGCCCCTTGGAGGCGATGGCGACGCGGGGAAGACCGGGCTGCTCCAACAGCGGCGTTCCGACAAGTTGTTCGGCGCTGGAGGCGAAGATCAGGCCGGCCACCTGGCGCGTCCGCACCTCGTTAACGATCCGTCGATAGTCGGCGATGTCGCGGTGGCCACTGAGCCCGTAGAACGGGAGGAACTCCTGGCGCGGGCCCGACCGCTGCCGGGCGGCCGCCTCCAGGGCGTGCCAGAATTGCCCCCAGGTCTTTTGGCCGAAAGGAAAGACCAAACGGTATCGTGACAAATGGGGCGGATGTCCCGCCACCCGTGTGCCCTTCTTTCGGGAGCCCACTTCAAGGAACCCCTCCTTGACAAGGCAGGCAACGGCGTCTTGGAGTGTCCCCAGGCATGTGCCCATTTCGCGCGCCAATGCCGGCCGGCCCGGAAGCCGCTTGCCGGGCTCCCAGTGCCCTCGGACGATCTTCGCCCGCAATCGATCCGTCAGTTGCTCGCCGGCACTTGACATGGTTGCATCGCATCCGTATCTATAATCTATGACAGATAGAATATACGCGGCTGAGCGCTCTGTCAACTTCAGGGCGGCACTGCTTTGCACAGGTTCGGTGTCGGTGGTATGTGGCAGCGGCCTGCCATTCGTGCGGCCCGGAGGCCGACAGACAATGGGCGGGTGTGATCCCGTTTAGCGGAGAATGGCGATGCTGGCAGCGGTACTGACAGATTCTGACAAGCTGGTGCTCAAGGACATTGCGACCCCCAAGCCCGGGCCCGGAGAGGTACTGGTGCGGGTCAAGTCCTGCGGGTTCTGCGCGACCGACTACAAGGCCATCAACGGCATCCGGCGGAACGTGAAGTTCCCGCTGATCCCCGGTCACGAGCCCGCGGGGATTGTGGCCGAGGTCGGCCCGTTCGTCACGAACGTGGCCGTGGGCGACGAGGTGGCTATCCAGCCCAGCGGCTATTGCGGCATGTGCCATGCGTGTCGCGCCGGCAACACGCATTACTGCCAGAACGCGTACACCACCGGCGGCGACGGCCCTGAGGACGTCCGCCCGGGCAGCTTCGCCGAATACGTGGTCACCGGCGCCAACACGCTGTTCAAGAAGGACCTTCGCGTGAGTTTCGACGCAGCCTGCCTGGCCGAGCCCCTCAGCGGGGCCTGGAAAGGCATGATTCACTACAGTCAGATGCAACTCGGCGACGACGTGGTAGTCATCGGCACCGGCGGGATCGGCATGTTCTGCTTGATGATCGCCAAGGCCGCTGGGGCCGGCCGGCTGATCGCCGTCGACGTGAGCGATTACGCACTGGCCCAGGCCATGCGGCTGGGGGCGACTCATGTGGTCAACCCCAGTGCCTGCGATGCCAAGAAGACCATCTATGACATTCTTCCCGCCGGACCGGATCTAGTGATCGAGGCCGCCGGGCCGATCGCGGCCGTCAAGCTCATGGTCAGCTTGTTGCGTCGCGGCACCAGGTGGAACATCTTCGGCATCACCACCCACGAGACGTTCGAACTGGACGGTGGACTGATGCACTTCCTGGAGGCCAGGATGGACAGTTCCTTCGGCACGACGCCGGAGGCGATGCAGGCGGCCATCCGACTAATAGAGCGAGGGATCGTGAATCCCGAGGAGATCATCAGCCACCGCTTCGCGTTGAAGGACATCCACGAGGCGGTTGAAGCGATGGGCCAGAAGGAGCGGAACAAGATCGTCATCAATCCATGAGTCCGGCGGGACTGGACTGCTGTGCAACGACTTCGGAGCGGCAACTATGAACTGGCCAAGCGAGTTCTCGAGCAAGGTGGCGGTTGTGACCGGCGGCAGCGATGGGCTGGGGCTGGACTTCTGTTCCGAACTGGCCCGCGCAGGCGCGCAGGTGCACTTCTGTGCACGTCGTTCGGAAATGGGCCTTGCCGCCCAGAAGCGGATCGGCCCCAATGCCTGTTACTTCCAGGCTGATCTCGCCGCGCCCGATCAGATCCAGGCGTTTGCCGAACACGTGCGTAACCGCTCCGGGCGGGTGGACTACCTCGTCAATAACATCGCCATCGACGACCGCGTCCGCATCGAAGACCTCGACGCGGCCGTTTGCGACCGCATGTGGGAAGTGAACCTTCGGAGTTTCCTGCTGAACACGCGAGCATTTCTGCCGATGCTCCGATCAGGGACGGGCAAGAGCGTGGTGAACATCATCACCACCAACTACATGCTGGGCCTGGAGCCTTTTACGCTCTACAACGCAACCAAGAGCGGCATCGTGGGCTTTACGCGGTCTCTGGCGCGGGAACTGGGCCCAGAGGGCATCCGCGCCAATGCCGTCAGCCCCGGCTGGATCATGACCGATAAACAACTCCGCGAACATGTCACGGAGCAGGACAAGGCCGACCTGCTCAAAGCCCAGTCGCTCAAGTTCCTGCTGGCCAGCCGCCATGTCACCCCGGCCGTGCTATTCTTCCTGAGTTCCGCCGCCGGTGGGATCACGGGGCAGAACCTCGTCGTCGACGCAGGCAAGTTCATGCAGTAGCGGCCGTGGAGGCTGCTGAGCCCCAAGACGATTGCGTCCAGCGGCCGTTTCGATTATCAAGTCGTGCGGCGGCGACAAGCGGAAAGGCGCGGCACCGCGATCAGGAATCACAAGTCGACGGTCGCTGACAGGTACCAATCATGTCCAGTTGCCCAGAAGGCGGCGCATGAGCATAAAGATGGCCGTGTTCCCGAAGTGCGCGCTGTGATGCATACACAAGGAGTCCGGGATGTCCAGCGGTTTGGCGCGATGGACGAGCCAGGAGGCGTTCGCGTGGTATGAGTCCAGCCCATGGCTGGTCGGGTTCAACTATGTGCCCAGTCATGCCTGTAACACGACCGAATGGTGGCAGGAAGATGCCGCCGACTGCAACCTGATCGACCGGGAACTCGGATGGGCGGCGGATATCGGCTACAACACGACCCGCGTGTTTCTTCAATACCTGGTCTGGAGGCATGACCCGCAGGCGTTCCGGGAGCGGTTGGGCCGGTTCCTGGCCCTCGCTGCAGGGCACGGGCTTTCGGTGATGCCCGTCCTGTTCGACGACTGCGCCTTTGGCGAACCGCCTCAGATCGATCCGTATCTCGGCAAACAGAGAGCCCCGGTCCCCGGCATGATCCTGCCGAGTTGGACACCCTCTCTGGGCAGAACACTCGCGGCAGATCCCACCGAGCGGCCGCGGCTCCGGGAGTATGTGCTGGACATCTTGGGCAGCTTCAGCCGTCGCGATGGCGTGGTGGTGTGGGATCTCTACAACGAGCCGATGAACGTGGCCGCGGCTGGGACGCCGGCCTTTCTCGAGGAGGTATTTGGCTGGGCTCGGGAGGCGAATCCCCCCGGGCCGATCACCATCGGGGTCTGGAACGACAACCAAGCTGTCAATGAAGTGATCATCGCCAACTCCGACATCATCACGTTCCATGCCTACACCGACGCCGCCGGGCTGGTCAAACGGATCGCGGGCCTCAAGGCGCTCGGCTATCCGGTCATCTGCACGGAATGGATGGCGCGGGTAATGGGCAGCCGCTTCGACACGGATCTCCCCGTTTTCCAGAAGGAGCGCGTCGGCTGCTACCAGTGGGGATTGGTCAACGGCAGGACGCAATGCCAGTTCCCCTGGTCGAACAAGCCCGGCGGGTCGGTAGACGAGAGAACCGGCTGGTTCCACGACATCCTGCACACCGACGGCACGACATATCGGCAGTCCGAGGTCGACACGATTCGACGCTTTCTCGCGGCGAAGATACCGGCCGACGCTCCCGCTGCCGAGGATCGGCTGTGGGATCGCGAACTTTCCCTGTGGGACCAGGCCCGCCGGTTCCAGCTCGTCAGGCCGCTCTCGCCGGTGTTTGGATGGGAAGGCCCATCAGGCGGCGCGTTCGGGAACGGGCCGCTCGGAGCCAACGGCTGGACCTTCACGGGCGAAATCCACCTGGGCAACCCGGGCGCTCCGGTCGCGCCGCCCGGCCCGGCCTTCACTGGCCCTGTGGGCGAAGGCGTAGACATCAGCAACGAGCGCGTGCAGTCTTCCCTGTGGGGCACGCCCGACCGGCTGGTGCTCAGCCTCGGCAAATCGGATGTGTACAATCGGGCTGGGCTGGGCGTTACCAAGGGCAAGAAACCCGTCGGCCAGTTGTTGCTCATGATGGAGGACTTTGCGGGCGCGGCGCAGCCACACGTCGCCACAACCCTTCACAATGGCAACAACCTGCTGCGTCTGGCGAAGGGGGCGGCAACGGCTGACCTGCAGGTGCTGCTGACCCGCAGAGAAACGAACGTCTTCGCGATCCAGGCCGACCTCCGCAATCTGACAAGGCCGCTCGCAGTGCGCCTGTACCGGCATCGCGACACCCTGGGAGACCTGCTGGATCCCCAGAGTGGCCACGACGGAGCCTATTTCTGGATCCACCAGGAGTTCGCCGCCGATAAGACCTTTCCCAAGGGGTTCGACTACTATCTTGTCGCCAAGATCGTAGGAGCCGCGGGGGCGATCGCCCTCGCGTCCCTGCAGGCCGGGCTGGGCGCGCCGGTGCCTTTCCGCAAGGACACCGTCCCCGGCGTGGCGGCGACCGCGAGCCTGCCGACGACGCCAGACCGCAAACTCGTTGTCTATGCCACCGTCGTTACCCGGGCAGAGGCGGAAGATCCTCTTGCAGAGGCCCGCAGCAGGCTGGAGGCCGCGGAATCGCAGGGGTTCGCGGAACTCCTGTCACTGAACGAGGCATGGTATCGGGGGCTCTACACCCGCCGCGAGAGGG
>CAZTVF010000181.1:0-6984 GCA_964616985.1 uncultured Planctomycetaceae bacterium | reverse complement strand
TGGAAGACGGTCGGCGTCAGTTCGCCGGCGATCTTGTACATGTTCGGGATCATCAACAGCAGGCCCTGGCTGGCCGTGAAGGTCGTCGTCAGGCTGCCCGTCTGCAGGGCGCCGTGGACGGCGCCGGCGGCGCCGGCTTCCGACTGCATCTCCGCCACCAGCGGAATCGTGCCCCAGATGTTGGGCTGGCCGGCGGCCGACCACTCGTCGGACCACTCGCCCATCGGGCTGGAGGGGGTGATCGGGTAGATCGCGATCACCTCGTTGACCTTGTGTGCTACGTGCGCGGCGGCCTGGTTGCCGTCCATCATTTCCATCTTGCGTGCCATTTCGCGTTTTCCTTTACTCTTGGAGAGTGCCTGGTAGGTTCTCCGGTTGACCCCGGCCATGTTTCGGCCGGAGGTGGGGGTAATCTCAAAAGTCCGGGCAACGGAAAGGGAGATTGTGCGCGAAAACGTCCGCGATTTCAATCACTTTCCGGGGGGTGAAAATCGGTGCGTGCCTTGCAGCACGTATGGTTAGTACGAGTATAGACCCGAAGCGTTCGCCGGGGCATCTCTTCTCTCCGCGGCCAGATTCCGACGATTCCCCCGAATGTGTCGTCAAGGTCAAACTCTGGGTGCCGTGGGTTGCGCAGCGCAGCAACCACGCAACGCTGCCGGTGGCGGTGGCGGTGGCGTGGTTGCTCGGCCGAGTACGGCCTCGCAAGCCACGGCACCCATACATTCAAGTTTACACTAGCCTCTACAGTGCCGAACGGCAAGCTACTTGGCGATTCCCGACTGCCGCCGCGTCTCGTCGATGAGCGTCTGCCAGTCCTGGGCGTCGCGCCAGGTCTGGACGGGGCGGAGCTTGGCCGAGATGTCGGCGGCGTACTTGCGGGCGGCGGACTTCTGGGCGGCGGTGAGCTTGGTGTAGTACGGCGAGACGGCCTGCGCATACAACCAGACCGAGACGAATGCCTTGGGCTGATCGCCGGTGAGCGCCTTGGCGACGTTGGCGGCGACGTCGGCGAGGATCTTGTTCTGCTTCTGCTCGATCGCCGCCAGATCGCTTTCCGCCGCCACAGCGGCCTGCTTGTCGCCGGCCTTGGCGGCGTTCTCGATCTTCGCCCGAAGCAAGTCGCGTTCGCTGCGAAACACGGCGACCAGGTCCGCCTGATCGACCAGCAGCTTGGGCAGCTTGTTCATTTGCTCGTCGGTGGCCTTGATCTCTTCCTGGAGCACCTTGATCGCGACCATCAGCGGCGGCAGTTTGTCCAGCGGAATATCGGCGGTCACCCCGGCGGGCGACGGCGAGGCGCTGGCCCTGGGCGACGCCCCGCCTTTGGAGGCGAGGAACGCCGTCTTCTCCTCGTCGGTCATTGCCAGAACCTTCGCCAGGTCGCTCAAGGCCGTCTGTACGCCGCGGGCGTCCTCGGCCTCCACCTCGCCGCGCTGCACGATGTCGCCGCTGGCGATGTCGACCAGCCGCGCGGTGATGACGATGTTGCCGAGCTTATTGACGCTGCCCAGCACCATGTACTTCACACCGCGAAGGCGGCCATACACCTTCTCGGGGTTGTCGCGGACGTGCTCGATGGTGAGGTCGATCTCTTTGAGGATGGCGGCCAGTTGGGACCGCTCGACAAGCTGGTACCGCTCCTGCCCCAGGCGGGTGAGCAGCAGTTCGGCCACCACCTCGCCCGCGCCGGCGATGCCCACGTCGCCCTTAACCGTGAAATCCACCACCGCCAGCCGTGGCCGGGCGGGCTGGGACGTCTGGGCCACTGTCGACGGCACGGCCACGAACATCGCGAGAATCAACGCGGACGCGAGCTTTGTCATATGCGAGCCTTTCAGTTCAGGCACGTCAGCATACCGAACATGGAAATGTGTCTCAAGGATTGTGATGCCACTCACTCAAACGCGGCGGGGATGTGTTTGATGTGGGGCTTTTCGCCGGGGCGGTGGACGATGGAAACGATGTCGAAGCGGATGTTGAAGCCCTCGGCCCGGTGGGTCGAGAGGTAGTAGTCGACGATGCGCTTCATGCGGCGGCGTTTGTCGGCGTTGACGGCGGATTCGGGGTCGGTGTAGCGGTCGCTGGTGCGGGTCTTGACCTCGACGAAGACGATGGTCTCGGCCCCGTGGGTCTTGCGCGTGGAGGCGTCGAGGGCGATGAGGTCGGATTCGCCCTGCGGGCAGCGGTAGTTCACCGCGAGGATCTTCATGCCGATCTTGCGGAGGCACTTGCGGGCGAGTTCTTCCCCCGCGCGGCCCAGATCTCCGGAAATAGAAGGCCCCTCTCCCGCGTCGGCCCGCTTGGAAGCTCGGGGTCGCAGACGGGAGAAGGGCCACATGGTTCATCCCTCTTGCCATGCCGGAACGGGGCAACGGCCTGCGTGGCCGCCGCCGGCCGCGGCAAACAGTCGCCCGCGGCGCCCCGGCATGCGATGGGTTATTTCTTCTTGGGCGCAGCCTTCTTGGCGGGCTTGGCCGGAGCGGCGGCAGCGGCCTCGGCGGCAGCGGCCGCGGCGACCTTGGCGGCGGCCTCGGCGGCTGCCTCGCTGACGGCAGCGCGGTCAGCGCCTTCCTTGGTGTCCTTGAGGCGCGTGCTCTTGCCGACGCGGGCCTGGAGGTAGTAGAGCTTGGCGCGGCGGACGAGACCGCCACGGACAACCTCGATGCCGGCGATGCGGGGGTTGTTCAGCGGGAACACGCGCTCGACGCCTTCGTTGTTGACGATGCGGCGGACGGTGAACATCTCGCTCATGCCCGACCCGCGGCGGGAGATCACCACGCCCGTGTAGGCCTGGATGCGTTCCTTCTCGCCTTCGACGATGCGGACGTTGACCTTTACGGTGTCGCCGATGCGGAAATCGGGGACATCCTTCTTCATGTTCAACGCCACGGCCTTCTTCATCAATTCCATGGTCACGGTGAGTCTCTCCAATCTCTATTTCTTCGAATGCTTCTGCGAATACTTTTGCCAAAGGTCCGGCCGCCGCTGCATCGTCCGCAGCTTGGCCTGCTCGGCCCGCCACTGGGCGATCTTGGCGTGATCGCCGCTGGTGAGGATCGCCGGCACATCCATCCCGCGGAAGACCCGCGGGCGGGTGTACTGCGGATACTCCAGCAGTCCCGAACTGAAGGACTCTTCCTCGACGCTCTCGTCCTTGCCCAGCGCCCCGGGCAGCAGGCGGGTCACGGCGTCGGTCAAGGCCATCGCGGCGATCTCGCCGCCCGACAGGACGAAGTCGCCCAGGCTGACCTCGATGTCGGCCAAGCCCGTGCGGATCCGCTCGTCGAATCCTTCATAGTGCCCTGCCAGCAGGATCAGGCGGTCGCGGCCGGAAAGGTCGCGAACCAGTTCCTGGTCGAGCGGGCGGCCTTGGGGGCTCAGCAGCACCAGCGTCCCGCGGCGGGCGTCCTGCGTCCGGACAAAATCCACGGCGTCGAAGATCGGCTTACACATCAGGACCATGCCGACCCCGCCGCCGAAGGGTGCATCATCCACCGAGCCGTAGGCGTCGGTGGCGAAATCACGGATGTCGGTGCGGTGGATCTCGACGAGCCCCCGCCGCACGGCGCGGCCGACGATGCTGGTGGCCAGGAACCCGTCGAACATCTCGCAGAACAGCGTGAGTATGTCGATCCGCAGTCCCATAGGGCTCCCGGCGTGGCGGCCGCCTGCAAGGGGATCGTTACTTGACGATGCCCTGCTTCTTGAGCAGGTCGCGAACGGTCTCGCTCGGCTGAGCGCCGACCGTCAGCCAATACTCGATGCGCTCGCGTTCCAGCGAGAGCTGAGCATTGGGGTCCTTGGACTGGGGATCATACCAGCCCAATTCCTCGATCACGCGACCGTCGCGAGGGTTGCGAGACTCCATCGCGCTGATGCGGAAGAAGCTGCGATGCCGTCGCCCAAATCTCTTCAATCTTAGCTTTACCGACACGAAACACTCTCCAAACATGCTCGCCCACGCGGTCCGCGCGGGACAGGACGTACATTGGCCGTCAATCGAATCGGCTATTCTAGCGGATGGTAAACCGGTTGCAAGGGGTTTTTGCCCCATTTTTTGTACGCCCGCCGCCGGAGGTGTGCCAAAACCTTCTGGCACTCTTCGGCGGCTTTCCAGGAATGACCACAGAGGCACAGAGAACAACAAAACAAACAAACCATCATGGTTGCGGAGCGTTCCAGGGCGGCGCCGCCGGGCCTGTCGCGGACTGCGGCAAGCGGCCATGCTGATTTCCTCTTTTCCTGCCTCTGTGTTTCTCAGAGCCGCTGTGGTCAATTGGCAAGAGAGCAAGCCCTTCAGGGTCTAGTAGATCACATAGTGGATTATGGGACTGCGTCTGGCGGCGGCTTGCCGTTCGGCGCTGTTGAAGCCCCAGGGCGTCACCCGGATTTGACAGCGCCGAACGGCAAGCCGCCGCCAAAGCCTTACTCCCAGATTCAAACGTCGGCTCACGAACGGCCCATCTTCATGCAGACCGCGTGATGGACGTGCGTACGTGTATTTGCTTAGTCAACGGCTACAATCTCTCAAATCCAGCGACTTCGCTTTCCGCTTCTGGAGCCGTTTGTGCGTACCCTCCTCTTCAGGGGGAGCAGCGCAACCCACTGTGGAAACAATCAATTGCAGTGAGCTTGGGCCTGCCTGCCGGCAGACAGGTTCGTTTTGCCAGAACATCTTTTGAGGTGACGGCCGCGGCCGAAGACGTCCCAGCACAATGCGGTCCCATGTGCCACAGACGGCTCATGCCGCTCTTGGGCTCGTTTTGCAGAAGGCTTGCCGCGGCGGAAGCCCGTTGTCCGGTCCGCGGCAGCGGCCGGGTTCGTTTTGCCGAGGGCCGAGCGTGGAGTCGGTGCCGCCTTCTCACCCCCAAACCAGTTTGGGGGTGGCACCGGAGAGGACGCCGACTGCCGGGTTCGTTTTGCCTACGGCCGCCGCAGGCGGACGATTCACTGATTCGCCGCTTGGACCTTTTCCGATATACCTGTGAGCGCACCAAACGCACTAATAAGGAATCACCCGTGATCTACGCGGCATTCTCCGTCTGGCTGCTGGGCATTATTTTCCTGGGCATGGCCGTCTATTCGCTGCTGACGCGGCTGACGAAGCCGGTCGTCATCCACTGGGCCCTGCTGCCGGGCACGATCGTTTCGGAGATGGCCTACATCTTCGGCTGCCTCATCACGGGCGGGGAGATCCGCCGGGCGAAGATCATGCCCGAGGGCGGCGAGGGCAAGGGCGACGGCGCCGCCACCGAGGCCGAGCCCAAGCTCAAGTTCGTGGGGCCGGTGATCGCCGCCATCATCGCCATCGCCGCGTGCGGGGCCGCCATCGTCGCGGCCCACCACTACCTCGGCGACCCGGTCATCCAGAAGTTCGAAGCCGACCCCGCCCGCATCATCTCGGCACAGTTGCCCAAGGTGCTGCCCACGTCGATGGAGGCGTTCTGGGATCAGATGGAGTGGCAGATCACGCTGCTGCACAGGACCACCAATACGTGGGGCCGCTTGAACTGGACTGACTGGCACGTGCCCCTCTTCGTGTACCTCGCCCTGTGCCTGGCCGTGAGGATGGCGCCGGCGGGCAGGCCGATGAGGGCGACCCTGGCGGCGGTGATCATCCTCGCCGGCATCATCGCGGGGCTGGGAGCCTTGAGCGCCAAGATGTCATCGGCCATCCAGGACCTCTGGCCGCTGCTGACCTACATCTGGTGCACGCTGCTGTTCCTGCTGGTGGTGGTCGCCATTATCCACGGCATCGTCGGCCTGGTGCGTGCGATCTCGGGCAAAAGTGCCGGGAAGAGCGCGGGCAAGCCCGCGAAATGACCAATGACAAATGCCCAATGACCGGGGGCGTGGCGAAAGCGGAGATCAGGCGGATGCAGGCGAACGCGTAATCATGCCGTAGGGCATGCAGGTTCCGCTGCGAAGCGGCGGGTTGTAGGGTGGGCAGGCATGCCCACCATCCACCGTGCCCCATTCATCATGACGGTCTAAGCGCTCGGGGCGAAGAAGCAGCGAACAGCAGAACCGCAGAACAAAGAATTTCGAATATCGAAGTGAAAGACGGTAGCTCGCAGGTCTTTCCCTTCGGGGTTCTGCTGTTCGATGTTCGAAATCCTGCTGTTCGCTGCTTCTCAGCGCGACCATCGCCGACGGTTCCCACGCGTGACGCACGCGACCTCGCCAGCAAAGAGAGGCTTAGATCGTCCGGGTGGATCAATCGGGCGGGATGGTGGGCATGCCTGCCCACCCTAGGTGGCAGCTTCGTCCCTAGCGCCTCTGCGCCCTGATCCCTGGTCCCTGCTCCCCTATGCCTCTACTTGGCGGCGGCGCACTTTTCGAGCAGCGCGGGCACCTGGTCGGCGGTGACCTTGGCATGCACGTCGTCGTTGATCATCAGCACGGGGGCCAGCCCGCAGGTGCCCAGGCAGCGTGACTGCTCCAGCGAGAACAGGTTGTCGGTGGTCGTCTGACCGAAGTCGATGCCGAGCTCTTCCTTGAACCGCGCGACGACCTTCTCGGCCCCGCGGACATAGCAGGCCGTGCCCATGCAGATGTTGATGACGAACTTGCCGCGAGGCACCAGGCGGAAGAAGTGGTAGAACGTGGCCACGCCCGTCACCTTGGCCGCCGGCACGCGGAGCAGCTGGGCCACCGCGTCCATCTGCGGGGGGGCGAGATAGCCGAAGTGCCCCTGCACCTTGTGCAGCACCGAAATGAGATGGCTCTCGGGATGGGGCTTGTCGCGACACACGTCGATGTACGCCGCGATCTCCGGCGTCAGGGCGGCCCGGCTGGCAGCCGCCACCTGCGGCCAATTGTCCGTGGGCGATTTGCTGCAGGGAAGCTTATGCTGCGTCTGCACGTTGTGCTGATAGTCGCTGAATTCGCACATGGGTACCTCGGTGACTTTAGATGCCGCGCGGCTGGCGGGCATGGTAATGCGTATGGAGCAGTTCGTTGGCCTTGGGGCCACCGATC
>CAZTVF010000180.1:5295-7252 GCA_964616985.1 uncultured Planctomycetaceae bacterium | reverse complement strand
GTTGGTCAGCGCGGCCCCGCCGATCACGTCGCTATGGCCGCTGATGTACTTGGTGGTGCTGTGGAGCACGATGTCGGCGCCTTGTGTCAGCGGCCGCTGGAAGTATGGCGACGAGAACGTGTTGTCGGCCACCAGCTTGGCGCCGTGTTCATGGGCAATCTCCGCCACGGCTCGCACGTCGACTAGCTGCAGCAGAGGATTGGCCGGCGTCTCGATCCAGACGAGTTTGGTGTTGGCCTGGATGGCCCGGGCAAACGCCTCGCTCCGCCAGCCGTCCACGTAGGTGAAGGTGATCCCGCGGGGGATGCAAACCTGCTCGAACAGCCGGTACGTCCCGCCGTACACGTGCTCAGCCGAGACGACGTGATCGCCCGGACGAAGGAGCGACAGGACGGCATCCACCGCGGCCATGCCTGAGGCAAAGGCCAGACCGAATTTCGCCTCCTCCAGGGAGGCCAGGCATTGCTCAAACGCCGTGCGCGTGGGGTTGGCGCTTCGCGAGTACTCGTAGTTGTGCGGCCGTCCAATGTCGTCGAACACGAAATTGACCGTCTGGTAGACCGGCACAATGATCGACCCGCTGGCCGGATCCGACTGCTGGCCGGTGCGAATCGCCTTGGTGGAGAACCGCATGCCGTCGCTCCTTCGCCGGTCACGATCATGCGGGGACCGGCTCCGCTTGTTCGGCCCGCCGCCTGTCAAGCGGCAGTCCAGAAACCTGCAGGAGCTTCCTCCTGCGGTTTGCTAATTCCTGTAGGTCGTCCGGGGAGGACAGCGCGATGCTGCCCGGCCGGCTGAACTGAGACGCCGCCAGTCTAGGGCTGACCAAGTGGGCGAGCAACACGTTTCGAGCTTCGTGGATGAAGAAGTAATCAGCGTTCATGCGGTCTGTTCCTTGGCAGAGTGTTCCGTGCGGATCGGGCTGGCCACACGACCAGCCGCGGGTGTCATTGACACTCGACGACAGACAATGACAGGAACACCGCCACGAGAAACTGCTACGCGAGGATCGCCTGTGACGCAACGCCTGGGCGGCAACGACCAGCAGCCCCGCCGAGGAAGGTGTCTGCCCGGCGGGGCTGGTCGCAATCACGTCATGGATGCCAGAATGCATGAAACTCTTCGTTGCCGCCTACGTCTGCGATGCCTTCAACGCCTGATCCAGGTCGGCCAGGATGTCCTGAATATCCTCGATGCCGATGGACAGACGCACGAAATCACGCGTCACGCCCGTTTGGGCCAACTCCTCCTCGGTCAACTGCGAGTGCGTCGTGGAAGCCGGGTGGATCACCAGCGTCTTGGCATCGCCGATGTTGGCCAGATGGCTGGCCAGCTTGACGTTGTTGATGAACTTGATGGCAGCCGGGGCGCCGCCCTTGATGCCGAAGCCCACGATCGCGCCTTGCCCGTTGGGGAGGAACTTCTTGGCATTGCTGTAATGCGAATGGCTCGGCAGTCCCGGGTAGTTTACCCACGCCACGGCCGGGTGCTTCTGGAGCCACTGGGCCGCAGCCAGCGCGTTCTCGCTGTGCCGCTGGAGGCGCAGGTGCAGCGTCTCGATGCCCAACAGCGTCAGGAACGACCCGAAGGGGCTCTGGCATCCGCCCGTGTCCCTCAGCCAGTGCGTGCGGATATGAATGATGTAGGCGATGTTGCCGATAGGCTTGAGCGCCTCAGTGAACACCACGCCATGGTAAGCGGGGTCAGGCTCCGTGAATTCGGGCCACTTCTTGGGGTTGTCGGCCCATTGGAACTTGCCGCTGTCGACGATCGCCCCGCCGATGTGCACGCCGTGGCCGCCCAGGAACTTGGTGGTCGAGTACACGACGATGTCGGCGCCGTGCTCGATCGGCCGCAGCAACGGCGGCGGGGTTACTGTGTTGTCTACGATCACGGGCAGGCCCTGCTTGTGGGCGGCGTCGGCGACCGCGCGGAAGTCCGGCACGTCGTTCTTGGG
>CAZTVF010000180.1:1700-5195 GCA_964616985.1 uncultured Planctomycetaceae bacterium | reverse complement strand
CGGGACGCCGACAGGCGGGTGACTTCCACCATGGAAATCGGACTTGCCCAGTTGTCGGGCCGCATCGGTCCCAGGTCGGCCAGAGCGGCAATCGAGCCGCCATGGCCCGGGCTGGCTTTGGCACCTTGCCCTGAGTAGGACTCAGGGCAGGTTGTCGTGCGGTCATCGGGCCAGTACCCTCGCGCACTCTTGATGTTCGCAGCGAACCGATTCGACTTGTGCAGCTTTGGCCATCCTCAAGTTGTCGATTACGCTCCTTTCTGCCCGCCGGCTGGTCAGGCGGTAATGTGGGCGAACAGGGCCGAGGACAGGTACCGCTCGCCGAAGCTCGGCACGATGGCCACGATCACCTTGCCCTTGTTCTCCGGCCTAGCGGCCACCAGGCTCGCCGCCCGCAGCGCCGCGCCGCTGGAGATGCCCACAAACAGGCCTTCTTCCTTGGCTGCCCGCCGCGCGAACTCGATGGCCTCGTCCTGATCGACGGGGACGACCTCGTCGATGATCTTCAGGTTCAGGACCTTCGGTACGAAGCCCGCTCCGATTCCCTGGATCCTGTGGGGGCCAGGCTTGACCGGCTGGCCGGCCAGCGTCTGCGTGAGTACGGGGCTCTGGGCCGGCTCAACCGCAATGGCCTTGAACGACGGCTTGCGGGACTTGATGACCTCCGAAACGCCGGTGATCGTCCCGCCCGTGCCCACGCCGCTGATCAGAATGTCGACCTTGCCGTCGGTGTCCGCCCAGATCTCCTCGGCCGTGGTGCGTCGATGGATCTCCGGGTTGGCGGGATTCTCGAACTGTTGGGGCACGAAGACGTTCTTGTCTGATTGGGCGATCTCCGCCGCCTTGTTCAGTGCGCCCTTCATGCCCTCGGCCGCCGGCGTCAGCACCAGCTCGGCCCCCAGGGCCTTGAGCACCTTGCGGCGCTCAAGGCTCATGGAGTCGGGCATGGTCAAGAGCAGCCGGTAGCCCCGCGCGGCAGCCACAAATGCCAGTGCGATGCCCGTGTTTCCGCTCGTGGGCTCGACGATGAGGGTCTTGTCGTTGATCTTGCCTGCCCGTTCGGCAGCGTCGATCATCGCCACTCCGATGCGGTCCTTGACCGACGCCAGTGGGTTGTGGCTCTCCAGCTTGGCCAGCACCGTAGCGTTATTGCCCGCGAGTTTGCGGACGCGAACCAGCGGCGTTCTGCCCGCCGTCGCTGTGATGTCCTGGTATATATTTGACACGAGATTCTCCTATTGGGCGTTCGAATCAGAGGACCAATGCGACAACCCAGAAACAGGCCGCGCCGGAAAGTCCCACGAACGCCATTTCAATGATCGTCCAGATGATCTCAGATGCCATGACGCCGCTCCGATCCATGGCCTAGAACTCATACTTGAGCTGGAGCCACCAGGCCCCGTTCTCGTTGCCATTGACCATGTTGCCCAGGGCGCCCCATCCGGCGGTGAGCGTGGCGTTCTTGTTGATGATCCAGCTCACGTCGATGGCGTTCCAGTTGTCTTCCTTGCCCACGAGGCCGGGGATCTCGGAATACTGGTTGCCTTTCTGGCGGAACTCATAGGCCACCAGCAGCCAATCGAAGGGAACGTAGGCAACGCTGCCCTCGAAGGTCGTGTGGCGGTCGCCGCCGAAGCCGAGGAAGCCCAGGTTGGATGCTTCGCTGTTCCTCAGGCCGCCGGTCACGATCAAGGGTCGGTTGAACGTCCACTTGTCCACCAGCATCTTGCTGGCCGTCAGGGTGTAATCGATGCCCCACGGACTGTCGTAACCGATGCCGGACAGCGCTCCCCCCAGCTTGTTGTTGATGCTCTCGATGTCGTGGTTGACCTTGAAGTGCGCCCCGGCCGTGATCGCCGGCAGCCACTTGGTCCCGAACGAGTTCTCCTCCACCAGCAGGCCGCGGACGTTGAAGTTCTGCATCCAGACGTCATCAGTCCCGATGTCGACGGTTGTCGCATCCTTTATGTCGCCCGGCAACGTCCCCAGGCCCAGACGGTCCAGACCATACCCCAGTTCGATGCGACCGAAGAGGTTCTCGGTTGCCGTGAAGGCCTGGAGGTTCTTCTTGCCCGCCATGACGTTGGAGAACGCAGCTGCGGGGAACCCGAACCAATCTCCCTTCTTCGGCGGGTTCACGAGATAGGCCATGGGAGTGATGGCGCCGCCGCCAACGCCTTCAATCGTGTGGAAGGGCAGAGGTGGGCCCTTTGCAACGGGCGCCACATCAGCCTGGGCGGTCTCCTTCCCCCCGGTGGCCGAGGCGGGTTGCGATGCGGGCTGGGACGACGGCGTCGCTGGTGCGCTGGCCGCGAGGGGGGCCGCACTCCCAGGGGCTGACTTGCCCCCTTCATCGGCAGCGAGTGCTGAGATGGCGAGAACGGTCACGACTAGACTGGCAAACATGAAACTAGCACGCATGGGAATCTCCTTCTTCTTGCTTCGTTGGGTTTCAACTGCGGAACGAGTGTCAAACGCTTCTTGCAGACCTTGTCAGCAACAGCGGCGACAGCGCATGGGCAGGTGAGGATTGCGGAGCCAGTCCCGTCGCGCAGATGCGACAGGCTGCATGGGCGCAGGTTTGAACTGGTTCGTCCTACTGGCGGAGAGGTTGGTTTCAGTAGCAGTCATCGGCTAACCTTGCAAAACATCATCGGCTCAATAGGGTTAATGTACTACCGCTATTGACAATTGTCAATCGGGAAAATGAATAATTCTTATGCGCAGCCTAGTATTTCGAGAACCTATTGCAAATGAATGACTTACGGCAATTGTTGATTACCAGCCATCACCAGATTCAGCTTGGAATTTCAGTAGACATGTGGCATAATCCCAACTGCAGCAATGAACTTCAGAGGGTATTCCATGAGCATCAGTCAGAAGTGCCAGTACGCTGTTAGGGCCCTGCTGGAACTGTCCAAGCAGTCCGGCCGAACACCCTTGCGGAGCGGCGAGATAGCCGCCAAGCAGGCCATCCCCCCACGATTCCTGGAGAACATCCTCAACGAGCTGAAAACGGCAGGCCTGGTGGAGGCCCGGCGCGGCGTCCAAGGCGGCTTCCTGCTCGCCTGCAAGCCCGAGGAACTCACGGTGGGCCGGGTGATCAGGCTCGTGGATGGGCCGCTCGACCCCGTGCGGTGCACCAAAGGTGCCGATCAGCGTGATTGCCCTCTGAGGGATCGCTGTTCGCTGCTTCAACTGTGGGAAGAGGCCAAGGCTGCGGTCGAGGCAGTCTATGACCGAGCGACGTTCGCCGAGCTAGCCAAGAGGGAGGGCCTCTTGGACCGCCAGCAGACGGCAGACTACTGCATCTGACGCGACACCTAAGAACCGATCTAGGCTTATTCCCCCCGATGGAGCAGATGCAAGTGCCGGCCCACAATCGGCGGGCCGGCACTTGCCGTCACTGGAGGCACCGCCATGTAGTGCGTCCTCTCGGCGATGCGTTCGGCCGCTCCTTTCTTGTTCCCGATACCTGCTTGGGCGACGTCACTT
>CAZTVF010000180.1:0-1600 GCA_964616985.1 uncultured Planctomycetaceae bacterium | reverse complement strand
GAACACGATCGAGTTGCCAGGCGCCTCGTCATCACGCTTGGCCAAGGCATAGCCGAGGTCGGCACCGGACTGCCCCAGGGCGGCCAACGCCTTCCCGAGCGTGCCGGGTTTGTCAGGAATCTGTCCTTGCCATACGTCTACCTTTGAAATCTGGAACGACATTTGTCTCTCCTTAGGCCGGCCTTGGGCCGCCCGATGTCGGAGCCAGTCGGCTCCGTGGAATGAAAGCTGGAACTGTCAAACGAACCATGGTGGGAATCCCCCCCATGGATCCGTCAACAGTAGCCTGTCGCACCATGCCGACGGGCTTCGCCACAGGCGATAGCCCTGGTGAGCGGCCTCTCGACGAGAGCGGACCAGCCGCGGAGCGCCGGGAGGGACGGTTCGGTGCTTGAGGGCCCGAGGCGATGGTTCATATTCCGCCCCCATTCCCGAACGTCTCGCGTCTCCAGTAGCCCATCAGGTCCAGTCGGTTCACGAATCCAACCGGAAGACCATCGTGGGTCACGATCAGGCCCGGCTGCCCGCCTTTCAGCAACCGATACACATCGTGGACATCCATGCCCAAGTCCACCTGGGCCAGCGGCGGATCCATGATCTCTCTGACCGTCTTGTCCCCCAGATATGCCCCGTTGTGCATCTCCCAAGCCAACGTGATATCGCTGAGGTTGCCGACCACCTGGCCTCCTTCGAGCACGGGCAACTCTGAGAGCCCCTGACCCTCCATCAGCACGAGGGCATCGAGGGCTTTCTGATCCGACTCAATCGATACCAGCCCCGCCATGCCCATCTTGCTCCGTAGGAGATGGCCGGCCGTCGCTCGGCCGGTCCGCCATACGGGTGGCTCCTCAATCACGTGTTGTTGAAGGCTCATGGTCACTCTGGGGCTCATCCCTTGGCTTGCACAATCAGGTCCAACTCGACCGGCGCGTTCAGGGGCAGTTCCGCTACGCCTATGGCGCAGCGGGTGTGGGTCCCCGCCGTTCCGAACACCGCCTGCAGCAGTTCGCTGGCGCCGTTGGCAACCTTGGCTTGGTCCGCGAAGCCCGGCGACGAGTTCACGAACACGTTCAGGCGGATAACGCGTTCGACAAGATCCAAGCTCCCAAGGACGCTCTCGACGGCCGCCAGAGCGTTAACCAAGGCCTGGCGGGCGGACGCCTGGGCTGTGGCCAAGGGCACGTCGCCAGGCACTTTGCCCGAGGCCGGTAGTTCGCCCCCGACCAGAGGCAATTGCCCCGAGGTGAAGACCGTCGGCCCAACGCGGAGAGCCGGCACGTAGGCCCCGACGGGAACGGGAACCGCTGGCAGTTCCAGTCCCAGGTCTCTTAATCGCTGTTGAACTGTCGGTTCACTCATCTCGATGCGCTCCTTGACCCTTGCCCTCGGGGTCGGCACGGTTACCGAATCGTCGCCACCGAGTTCACGGTTCCCAACGGGCTGGTCGCCTGCAGGGCGTTGTCCCAGTCCCCAACCCACTGTCCATCCACCACGAACTTGTATTGGTAGTCGCCAGCAGGGGCTGACACCTCCAACGCCAACGAGCCATCCTTGGACCGTGTCAGCGGCGTTGGCTTCCACTGGTTGAAGTCCCCAGCCA
>CAZTVF010000179.1:0-7482 GCA_964616985.1 uncultured Planctomycetaceae bacterium | reverse complement strand
CGACTCATGGGCGGGACGCCCATGCCACAAAAAGCCGAGAACGCGATTGCCCTGGCCGCGCTCGGGCCACCCTCGACATTCCCGGCCTGTACGGTTACTCTGGACGTACTGCATGTCGAGAGGAAATCCATCATGGCGTGGGTGAGCAAGAGGCGTGGCGATCTGTTGGCGGTGGCGGTGCTGGCACTGGTGACGCTGGTCATCTTCTGGCGGTTCATCTTCACGCCCTACGACGCCATCCACGGCGACACCGCCTATCTCTACCAGCCCTATTACGAGCTGGCCGCCAACGAGGTCCAGGCCGGCCGCCTGCCCCTGTGGAACCCCTACATCCTCATGGGCGTCCCTTTCCACGCCTCGCTGCAGCCGGCCCTGTTCTACCCGCTCCGCTGGCCGATGTTCTTCATGGACTACGTCCCAGGCCTGGTCTTCACGCTGTGCCTGCACTACTTTCTGGGCGCCTTGGGCGCATACGTCATGATCCGCGCCTGCCTCCGCACCGGGCCGCTGGCGGCGACGCTGGGGGCCTTGAGCATCGTCTTCGGCGGCTTTGCGCAGGGGCACATGAGCCACCCCAACTACTTCTTGTCCTACCCCTGGCTGTTCGGGGCCGTCACGTGCCTGTGGCTGGGCATGCAGCGAGGGCATTGGCGATGGACGATCGGCGCCGGCGCGTGCATCGGCCTGATGGGCCTGGTCGGCTCGGCGCACCTGCTGCTCATCATGGGCGTGCTGCTGGGGACCATGGCGGTGTACTACACCGCGCAGGCCGTCGTCGCGCGGATCCGCAACCGTGGACGATCCGTCGCGATCCTCCTGCCGCTGGGCTCGATGCTCGCAGCCATCGTCCTGGGCGGGGCCATCGCGGCCATCCAGCTGCTGCCGGCGCAGAAGCTCACCCAGCAGTCCGTCCGCCGCGACGTCGGCGAGAACCCCACCGCGCGACAGGCGCAGTTCAACTACATCACCAACGGCTCGGCCCACCCCGGCCGCACGCTGCTGCAGATGGTCGTGCCCTTCCGCTATGGCGACATGCGCCTGGGCTACTGGGGGGAGATCAGCCACGATGAGATGGCCCACTACACCGGCATCGTGATGCTGCTGCTGGCGGCCGTGGGCCTGTGCACGCTGAGGCGGGATCGCGACCGCTGGCTGCTGGTGGTGCTGGGCGTGGTGGGCTTCCTGCTGGGCTCGGGCAAGTACCTGCCGATTTATGAGATCGTCTACGACCTCGTGCCGCCCTTCCGCCAGCTGCGGTTCCCCACGCGTATCTGGTGGTGCGCGGACATCGCCATCGCCTGCCTGGGGGCCCTGGGCATTCAGCGCCTGCAGGAAGGCGTGACCGACGCGAAGGAACGCTCGCGGGCCCGCTGGCTGGTGCCGGCGATCGCTGCCCTCGTGGTGCTGGCGGTGACGGTGTCGCTGGTGCAGCTGGGCAGCCTGCACGGGGCCAGCGACGAGCAATACGAGAAGATGGTGCTGGAGATGTCGTCCAAGGACAGCTGGACGCCCACCCGGGTCCAGGGCGCCCGCAGCGCGGTGGACGGAATCTTCAGCGGCGACCCGGCCGCCTGGGGCGGCGTGGCCGTGGCGATCGCCTCGGCGGCGCTGATCACGCTGGTCGTGCTGCGAGGCCGGCCGATGGGCAAGAAGATCGCGGCCGCCGCAGGGGTCCTGCTGGTGGTGGACCTGTTCTGCCTGTCGTGCGGCATGGTGCAGTTCGCCCAGCAGTATTACCTCACGCGAGGGCTGCCGCCCCGTGCGGAGTTCCTCCAGAAGAACCTGGGCACGCAACGCTATGCCGTCTTCAACGCCGACCCCCGCCCCTCAGCCGACGACCAGATCCAGCCCAACCGGGGCATGCAGTTCGGCGTGCGTTTCCTGCAGGGCACCGGCGGCGGCATCGTGGACTCCGACGAGCGCAACCAGTTCATCGGCCTGGCCACCAATCCGCTGCGCGAGCAGTCGCCGTGGCGGATGATGCAGGTGCTGGCGGACATCGCCGGCGTGAAGTACTTCTTCGTCGAGCCCCGGCTCAAGGAGATGCTCGCCGGGATGCGGCTGGCGCCGGCGACGAAGGACAATCGCTACGAGGTCTACGAGAACCTCTCGCCGCTGCCGCCGGCGTGGTTCGTGGACAAGCTCGCCGTCGCCACCGGCGAGCAGGCGTATGCCGTGATGTACTCGCCGCAGTTCGACCCGCGCCGCATGGCGGTGGTGTCCGAGCGGCCCGCCCAGGCGCCCGCCGCCGGCGAGAAGAAGGTGCTCAAGACCGAGATGGTGCCGGGCCTGTGGAAGATCGAAACCGAAGGCGACGCCGGCCAACTGGTCGTGTCCGAAGGCTACGCGCCCGGCTGGCGGGCCGCGATCGACGGCGCCGATGCAAAGGTCTACCAGACAGATGCACAGGTGATGTCGGTCGCCGTGCCGGCCGGCAAGCACGCCGTCGAGCTTCGCTATGCCCCCGCCGAGTTCCGCACCGGGGCCTGGATCACCGCGATCGCCTCGCTGCTCACGCTGCTGGGCGCCGTGGCCCTGCGTTTTGTGCCAACGCCCGCCCCCGCGCCGATGCCCGTGGAGAAACCCGCCAAAGAGCACCCCAACAAGCCGTCGCAGAAGCGGCGGTCGTGAACGCCATGAATCACCGCGACCTTCAGGCTCGTCTGCGAGCTCTGGGCAACCCGGCCGATGCCGTGTTCCTGGCGGGCTTCTTCAAGACCGGCCCCGGGCAGTACGGCCAGGGCGACATCCTCATCGGCGTGCGAGTGCCCGACGTCCGCAAGGTGGCGAAGGGTTTCGACCGCCTCCCCCTGAATGAGGTCCAGAGCCTGCTGCACTCGGAGATTCACGAGGACAGGCTGGCGGCGCTGATCATCCTGACGGCCCAGGCGGCCAAGGGCGACGAGGCGACGCGGCGCACGATCTACGAGCTTTACCTCGACAACACGAAGTTCATCAACAACTGGGACTTGGTAGACGTGGCCGCTCCGCAGTTGGTCGGGGCATACCTGGCCGACAAGGGCCGCCAACCTCTGTGCCGCCTGGCGCGGTCGGCGTCGCTGTGGGAGAGGCGGATCGCCATCGTGGCCACCCTCCACTTCATCCGCATGGGCGAGTTCGACGACACGCTCAAGATTGCCGAGATGCTGCTGGGCGACGGCCACGACCTGATCCACAAGGCGGCCGGCTGGATGCTTCGCGAGGTCGGCAAGCGCGACCCGGCCGTGCTCGAGGGCTTCCTGGACCGCCACCGCCTGGCCATGCCCCGCACGATGCTCCGCTACGCAATCGAACGCTTCCCCGAAGCGAAACGCAAAGCCTTCTTGCGGCGCGACTGAGGCCGCGATTCTCAGTGGTGGGATGAGGCGAAGGCGCGCGGGCGCCGTGGCTAAAGGAGTAGGGCTTTGGCGGCGGCTTGCCGTTCGGCGCTGTAGAAGCCCCAGGGCGTCACCCATATCTGACAGCGCCGAACGGCAAGCCGCCGCCAAACGTCACGCCCCCTACTGTTCGCGAGCTACGCCTTGGTCCCAGAAGAGGGTGGGCAGCGACTTGATCAAGCTCATAGGGCTGTAGAGGGCCTCCACCTCGCCGCGGCAGTTGTACCAGCAGGAACGGCAGCCGTTGTTATGCGAAGCGGCGACCAGGCGCTCATGGATTGTCTGTGCGTTGTGGCGGTAAAGGTTGGCCACGGGCTTGTCCTTGCGCTCGACGCAGATGGCGATGTCGCCCGTGGAATCGATGTTGAAGAACGCGCGGCCGGCGCGGCAGTCGGGCACGCCGCCGTTGAGGTAGTCATCAAACCGTGACAGGTAGTAAGGATTCGATAAGAAGTTGGGGAACTTCTTGCGCAGCGACAGCAGCTTGGGCGCCACCGCCCCGTCGTTGTGTACGTACGCGCCCGAGCCCGTCTTGAGCTGGCCGTAGGGTTGGACCATGAAATACGCCTTGTGCCTGGCGGCCATGGCGATCAGGGCCTCCAGTTCGTCGATGTTGTCATCCATCAGGACGGCGATGACGTTGACGCGCTGGAACTTGTGGATTCGGGCGGCCGACAGCAGTTCAACGGCCCGCCACGCCTGGTCCCACGCGCCCTCCATGCCGCGGCGTTCGTCGTGCCTGGCCGCCGAGGCGTAATCGATGCTCACCGAGACGCCCCACACGCCGGCGGCCATGAGGTCGGCGGCGACCTGGGGAGTGACGAACCAGCCGTTGGTGGTGAGGAAGGGGAAGTGGTAGCGTCCGATCTGGCGGATGATCTCCGGCGTGTCGGTCCGCAGGAGGGGCTCCCCGCCGGCCAGCGAGATCATCATCGTGCCGTAGCTGGCGAGTTTCCTGGCCCCGTCGTGGTACTGGGCCACCGAGGGCTCGGCCGCCTGTCCCAGCGGGTCATGCCAGTAGTGGCAGATGCGGCAGCGGAAGTTGCAGCGATAGGTCAACTGCCACGCGCACCACAGGGGGTGGCGTGAAGTCCACGCGCGAAACAACCGCCATTTTTTCTGAACGGGGCTGAACATGATTCCTCGCGAAAGATCGAACATAGTAGCGGCGGCGACTGCGGGAGTAAAGCCCGGGATGCCGCAGCGGCGCCCCTCGTGGCTGCTTTGAGATGGCTGGCGCATGAGCTCGCCGGGGCCATAGGCAATCTCAAATGCCTTCGTGGTCGCCGCGATCTCGCCACGATTTTCCCTCACCCGCGATTCGTCGCACTTCGTATAATACGGGTGTCTTTTCCGTCCCGCAGTGAATGAAGAGGCCGTATGAACGAGATCTTCTTTTCGGCCCACGCCCGGGCCGAATTCAACCGCAGCACGATACGCCGCATCATATGGAACGCCGCGAGCTCGCTGGCGCTGGGCGGCCTGTATACGTGGAAGATGGACGACCACTGGGTGTCCATCGAGCGTCGACGGATGCACCTCCGCGGCCTGGGCAAGGCATTCCGCGGGTGCAAGCTGGCGCACATCTCCGACCTGCACCTGAGCCCCATCGTCCGCGAGAAATACCTCATGAAGTTCGTGGACGTGATCAACTCGCTCGACGTGGACTTCATCGCCCTGACCGGCGACCTGCTGACCGGCCTGCAGCGGCGGGCCCGCCGCGTGGGGCGGATCGTCTCGCACTTCAAGCCCAACGTCGCGACGCTCGCGTGCCTGGGCAACCACGACTATGGCGTCTGGCGGCCCGGGCGGCTGCGGAACATGAAGCTGGCGGACTGCCTCTGCCACGCCCTGCAGGACGCGGGCGTGCACGTCATGAACAACGAATCGCACGCTTTCCGCCGACACGGCGAGGTGCTGCAGTTCGTGGGGCTCGAAGACCTGTGGACCGGCCGCTACGACGCCCAGGCCGCGTTTCGCAAGATTCACGCCGACCGCCCCACCGTGGCCCTGTGCCACAATCCCGACTGCGCCCACGAGTTGGCCCAGCTGGGCGCGCAGTGGGTGCTCGCCGGCCACACCCACGGCAAGGACACCCGCAGCGGCAAGCTGCGGGAGACGTTCGTGCCGTCGGCCTTCCCGCACTACGTGGCCGGGCAGTACCACCTGGGCGAAGATAACCACCTCTACATCAACCGCGGGATCGGCTACAGCCGCCGCCAGGGCCACGAGCACCGCCCCGAGATTACGCTGTTCACCCTCGAGTAGCCCTCCGACCCTGCCGACCACGGGCCGTCGCCGTCCCCGTAGGGTGGGCTGGCCAGCCCACCATCGACCACCCGTGCGGCAGCCACCCCGCATTACCACCTCGCCGAAGGCATCATCACACGCAAATGGTGGGCAAGCCTGCCCACCCTACGGGCCGTCCACCACAAGGCGGCCGTGATGACACACCTGCGCCTATGATTACACAGGTGGATAAGCAATCCCCTCTAGAGGAGCAAATCATGTCAAAAGGCATACTGGGCGGAGTTTTCGGCGGAAACAAGAAAGAGAGCAGCCGGACCGAAGTACGCGACAAATTCTTCGGCGGCAAGGAAGTCAAGAAGACCACCGTCGTGCAGGAGGATGACAAGGTGCAGCTGAAGGAGAAGAAGATGCACATCCGGCCTGACGGATCCGTGAGCAAGACCGAGAAGTCGGTTCAAGGCGACGATATCGATTAGGTCGTCTTTGACGACCAGGCGACCTCTGCCGACGGTTTCGCGAGTGTCCATAGCCCCGGCCTTCGGACGCCGGGGCCATTCTTAAGGGGGTTCTGGAATTGTTCAACCCGCCAGGGCGATCTGTCCGAAGAGTACTGCACCGTTGGGGGAACGACGGCGCCGCAAAGTGCGACATGACGCGCCGCAAACCGCGACACATGCTGATGCATTGTGCGACACTTCCCCTGATGCGGAATGCATCACAGTGCCGCGAAGAACGCCCGCGGGCGGTTTAGGCCTCAGAACCAGCCCCTTCCTCGAATTATCCAGCCGAATTTCCTCTGGCACGCCCATTGCTTAATAAGAGAGACGAGAGGGACGTGAAGTGAGCCAGAGGCATGAACAAGAGCCGGCCAAGCGGCTGGCAAAGCAGTGCCCGTGCGTCGTTATGACGTGCGAAGACATGAGCGAAGCCGAAGCAGTCGGGCAGACGCTCTTGCAACTGAATATCGGAATGTTGATCACCTACCGGAAGGCGTCGGACCTCATGTCCAACGCGCCGGCCGGCTGGGTGGCAGTCGTAATCCTGGCCACGAAGGATTCGCCGGCGGTTATCCGCCGGACGCTACAGTGGCTGCACCATCGCTGGCCCCGCTGCCCCGTCACCGTTGTGGGTGACATTGGAAGCGGAGATCACGAGATGGCTGCACGGGAAGGTGGAGCGAGCTTCCTATCACGGCCGGTCACTTGTGAGGAGTGGACGGCCATGCTGTCCCACACGCTCGCGGGACATTCAAAGGTTGAGAGGGAGCCTGCGGACGGAGCTCATCTGTCCAAGGGCGTGTCTTCAGACTGATAATAAGTGAATACGCAGTCTACCGAGGAGCCTACACGGGCGGTCATTGAGCCGGCCGCCCAACGTAGCATTCAAAAAAATGCTGCGACGAGCCTCACACTAGGGATCCTCACCAAAGTGGTCAAGCTGGACACGAGCAACAGCTACAAACGTCTCATCCCTGAGACGCGATCACTGAGGGTTCCTATCCGGTAGAGGTTTTAAGCGCCATGCGAACTTGTGGAGATGAGCGCCCACAGGCCAATGCTTCAGTCTCTCCTCCGCTGAAGCTAACTCGCGAATTCGGATGCCTCACTCGTTGAGGGAACCTCTACCAAGGCGAAGGGCGATGACGCGGCCTTGAGCAAGCTACGTCTCGCCCTCTTTTATTCATCCACAGGGCCGGATGCCACACCAGGCATCCGGCCCTGCTTTTTTGCGCGCATATCTCCGCAGGATGCCCGTTCGCGGGGGGGAGTCGATCAGAGGATCGCCGACAGGACATCCAACTCCATCGCCGGCAGGGCGGCCAGGATGTCCTCGCCCAGCGAGGGGGTCAGCGTGG
>CAZTVF010000178.1:0-7513 GCA_964616985.1 uncultured Planctomycetaceae bacterium | reverse complement strand
AGGTTCAAAATCATAACCAATTAGAGTTATTCGAGTTATAACCGGACACTAGTGAACAGTAACCAGTAACCAGTGAACGGTAAGCGGCAACCGGCCGGGAAGCGCCGGCAGGCAGGTTGCCGAGGGAAGATTCCATCGAAGGTGCCGCCAAGAGGAGCTACAGCGTCCCCACTGTTTACTGCTTACTGTTTACCGTTTACTTCGCTTGGCATTCGCCCGCAGGACGAGCGCCAAGCGGAAAACAAAGCAGGCGACATGCTCACCCGTAGGGAGTCCTGTCGCCTGCTTCGGTCACCCGTCCAAGACGGGGTTACTTCTTCTTGGCGGCCTTCTTCACGACTTTCTTGGCAACCTTCTTCTTCGCAACTACCTTCTTGGCCGCTTTCTTCGCAACTTTCTTCGCCATGGTCTTACCATCCTTTCGAGTGAGGTTCCTATTGGCGTTCCAACGAGCCACGATGCAGTCTTGGGTACGACTTCATGACACACCTATTTTCGTCAAAATACATGGAAAGTCATTAACTGTTTTACATAATTCCCTCATGTCGCGCGATTTTATATTGGGGTCCGATCCGCTGATAGAATGAATCACCGGGGCCGACAGAACCCCCGTCGACAAGAAAACCTGATGACTGACGTGGACATCGAACCGACATTTTCGCCCAACGCGCTCCGCACGCTGCACGCACGGTATCTGCGAAAGGATGAAGCCGGCAACGCCGTCGAGTCGCCGCGCGATCTGCTTGTGCGCGTGGCCAATTGCATCGCGGCCGCAGAGCGCGCCCACGGCGCGTCGCCCGAGCAGATCACAGCCAGGGCGAAGGAATTTTACGCGCTGATGGCCAGCGGGGTCTTCCTGCCCAACAGCCCCACGCTCATGAATGCCGGGCGATCGCTGGGCATGCTCAGCGCGTGCTTCGTGCTGCCGGTGCCCGACAGCATCGACGAGATCTTCGACGCCATCAAGCACACGGCGCAGATCCAGAAGGCCGGCGGCGGCACGGGGTTTTCCTTCGACCGCCTCCGCCCCACCGGCGACTACATCGCCTCCAGCGGCGGGCGGACGTCGGGGCCCATCAGCTTCTGGCGCGTCTTCTCCGAGGCCACCCGCGCCATCCAGCAGGGCGCCAGCCGGCGCGGCGCCAACATGGGCATGCTGTCCATCGACCACCCGGACATCCTCAAGTTCATCACGGCCAAGAACGACCCGCTCGCATTCGAGAACTTCAATATCTCGATCAAGGTGCCCGCCGCCTTCATGACCGCCCTTCGCTCCGAGCCCCACCGCCCGCACGTGGTGGTCAACCCGCGGACCGGGCGGCGATACTACCTGCCGCGGGCGCTGAACGTGTCGGCCTATGGGCTGCCCGACCTGCTGGCGGCCGAGGGCGAGCCCACCGTCGAGGTCTACACGCGGGGCTACGTGTGGGACATGATCATCGCCGCCGCCTGGGCCACCGGCGAGCCGGGCCTGTGCTTCATCGACCGCGTCAACGCCGACAACCCCACGCCCGCCCTGGGACGCATCGAGGCCACCAACCCCTGCGGCGAGCAGCCCCTGCTGGACTACGAGGCGTGCAACCTGGGCTCGATCGACATCTCCAAGCTCCTCGCCGGCGGGCGGCTGGACGAAGAGGCATTCCGCCGCACCATCGCCACGGCTGTGCGGATGCTGGACAACGTCATCGACGTGAACGAGTACATGATTCCAGCCATCGGCGAACGCTGCCGCGGCAACCGCAAGATCGGGCTGGGGATCATGGGCCTGGCCGACGCGATGTACGAGCTGGGCATCAAGTACGACAGCGAGGAGGGGCTGGAGTTCGCCCGCCGGGTGGCCGGCGTGCTGACCCAGGGGGCGTTCGCGGCGTCGGAGTCGCTGGCGCGGCAGAGGGGCAGCTTCCCCAACTGGGCCGGCAGCCTGTGGGACACCCGCCACCACCGCCCCATGCGAAACGCCGCCGTCACCACCATCGCCCCCACCGGCACGCTGAGCATCCTGGCCGGGTGCACGGGCGGCATCGAGCCGGCGTTTGCCCTGGCCTTCTACCGCCACATCCTGGGCGGGCAGGAGATGCTCGAGGTCAACGGGCCCTTCCGCCGCTACGCCGAACAGCACGGCTTCTGGAGCGACGAGCTGGCCAAGCGGCTGGCCGCGGGCGAGCGGCTCGGAAAGATCGGCGGCGTAGGCCACCGGGCCGCGGAGTTGTTCGTGACCGCGCACGAGATCGAGCCTTCGTGGCACGTGCGGATGCAGGCCGTGTTCCAGGAGTGCATCGACGGGGCGATCTCCAAGACGATCAACCTGCCCAAGACGGCCGCCCCCGCCGACGTGGAGTCGCTGTACCAGATCGCCTTCGACCTCGGCTGCAAGGGCGTGACCGTGTATCGCGACCAGTGCCGCGTCGGCCAGCCGATGGCCCTGGCCACCGGCACCCGCGCCTGCCCGCAATGCCGCGGCGACCTTCCCGACGAGCCCGGCTGCTCCCGCTGCCCCCACTGCGGGTACACGCTGTGCGGGTGACGGAAAGAGTAGGAAGACGCGGAGACGCGGAGATGCGGAGACGGGGAGATGCGTTGCGTGCGGAAGCTCGGTGTCACTCCCAGGTGTTCACTCCCGGGGGAGAGACACAACTCGGAGACGCGTCGCATCACTGCGAGAGAACGCCTCCTAACGCCGGCCCACTGCGTGGGTCGGTCTTCTCGCGTCCACGGTCGGGGCGGCACGTGGGCATCGGTAGAACCTCTTCCTGCGACCCGTGACCTTTCCATTCCCAATTCACTATTGCCTTCCTCCATCCCTCGAAAGTACAAGAACACGCTCAAACAGGAGATCAACCATGAGCGATGGCAAGCGGTTCATACAGATCGGCGTCGGCGGGTTTGGCGGCGTGTGGGTCAAGGCGTTCGCGGCCTGCCCAAGGGCACAGGTCGTGGGCCTGGTCGATATCAACCCCGTGGCCATGGCGGAGGCGGGCAAGACGCTGAACGTCCCGGCCGAGAGGCAGTTCGCCACGCTGGCTGAGGCGATGAAGCTGGACTTCGACGCGGCCCTGGTGTGCGTGCCGCCGGCCGCCCGCCCGGCCATCTATGAAACGCTCGCCCGCGCGGGCAAGCACATCCTGACGGAAAAGCCGCTCGCCGACAGCATCGACGCGGCCAAGAACGCCGTCAAGCTGCAGCAGGAGACGAAGGTGCATTTCGTCGTCTCGCAGAACTACCGTTACGGCGGGCAGATTCAGGCCCTTCGCCAGGCGATCTGGTCGGGCGACTACGGCCGCCCGGGCGCCTGCCAGGTGGACTTCTGCCTTTACCCGCGGTTCTTCGGCTTCCGCGAGCAGATGCCCTACCCGCTGATCATCGACATGAGCATTCACCACTTCGACCTCGCCCGCTTCCTGCTGATGGCCGACCCGCTGAGCGTGGTGGGCAAGAGCTGGAACGGCTCGTGGAGCGTGATGAAGGGCCACGCGGCCAGCTCGCTGGTGTTCGAGATGAGCTACGGCATCCACTTCTCGTACAACAGCTCGTGGACGACGCTTCGCCCGCCGGAGCACCAGACCAGCTGGAACGGCACGTGGTACATCGAGTGCGACCGCGGCTGCATCGTGTTCAAGGGCAACGAGATCACCGGCTGGAAGTGGACCCTGGACTCCGAAGGCCGCCCCAAGTGGGGCGAGCCGACGCCCATCCCGCCGATCGAATTCGCCGGCGGCCAGGGCTGCGTGCTGAACCAGTTCATCGACCAGCTCAACGGCGGGCCGGTCGCCCCGACCACCGTCGCCGACAACCTGCGATCCATCGCGATGGTCTTCGGCGCCGTCCAGGCCTTCGAAACCAAGTCGGCCGTGGACATCAAGGCGATGCTGGCTTGAGGAATTGCCGATTGCCGATTGGCGATTGCCGATTATGCGTTGCGAGCAGGATGTCACGGCGATTGCCGCATTGCCGCCATCAATCGGCAGTTGACAATCGGCAATCGGCAATCGTTGGCCCGCGCCAAGAACTCCGGAAATGAGAAGGGATTGATCAGATGCCTAAACACCCGAAGAACGACTACATGGTTTGGACCTGGGCCGGTTGGGAGCCGCTGCAGTTCTACCGCAGGCTGGGCGGGTTTCACGAGGCGCAGGAGGGCAACGCGCTGTGGCAGAAGACCTGGAGCGATAAGCTTCACTCCGAGCGGACGGCCAAGGCCCTCGCCGACGCGGGCGTCAACTGGGTGACGACGCACCTGTTCAAGGGCTTCGGCCTGGCCGTCGAGGACGCCGAAATCCAGGACACCGCCCGCATGGTCCGCAACTTCCACAAGCACGGCGTGCGGGTGTTCACCTACATCCAGTACGGCACGCTGGTGCCCGAGACGCTGACGGAGGAACTGCCCGACGCCCGCCGTCTCGGCCGCGTGGACTGGCACGGCGAACATGACGGCCACCCCTACGAGTACGGCGACCAGTACTTCCGCGCCAAGCCCTGCGCCAATCAGCCCGGCTTCCGCGAGTACCTGCTGCGGTGCGTGGACAAGGCCATCGAGATCGGGGCCGACGGGATCTGGATCGACAACCTCAACGGCGACGGCTGCCACTGCCCCTGCTGCCAGGAGGCGTTCCAGCAGTACCTGCGCGAAACCGTGACCGACCCCTGGGGCGAGATGGGCCTGACGACGCTGGAGCACGTGACGATTCCCCGCGCCCTGCGAAGGCGCGACCCGCTGGTGCAGGCGTGGATCCGCTTCCGCTGCCGCGAGGTGCGGACGAGCATGGAGATGATCGCCGCGCGGGCCCGCGAGCTGAAGCCCGACGTGGTCGTCGCCGCCAACATCGGCCTGGGCAACCACATCACCACCGTCACCGAGAACGCCGACTGGATCGGCGACCTCTCCTGCCTCGACTACACCTACGCCGAGAACGGCCTGCTGCCGGCGTGGCGGGACAACACGATCGTCACCCAGCACCTGACGATGAAGCTCTCGGACGCCGCCGGGTTCAAGGTCGTCCCCGGCGCCGGGGCCGGCGGCCACGCCAACGGCATCTACCACATCCCCGGGGCGCCGGGCACAGCCCTGCTGCGGCGGGTCTTCGCCGAGAGCGCCCTGCTGGGCGGGCACGCCGCCAACGGGCCCTGGGGCCTGCGCGGCGAGACCGGCGGAGGCGACATGGTCTACCTCCGCGACGCCCGCCTCCGCAAAGACACCCGCGAACTCGCCGACTTCTATGGCCGCCGCCACGCGATGTTCCACGACTCGGCCGATGCCTCGCCGGTCGGCGTGCTGTTCAACTTCGAGTCCATCGCCTTCGACGAAGGGGCCAGTTCCGCCGTCCTGGGCGCCCTGGCCCAGACGCTGCTGCAGAACCAGGTGCCCTTCCGCTACTTCCTCTCCGACCGCCTGGACGATCTCGAGACGGTCAAGCTGCTGGTGCTGCCGCACGTGCTGCCGCTGTCGGACGCGGTGGCCGCCCGCCTGCGGGCGTACGTCCGCCGCGGCGGCAAGCTGCTGCTGACCGGGCGAAGCGGCATGTACGACCACGCCTTCCGCATGCGGGTCCAGAACGTGCTCGCCGACGTCACGGGCTTCCCCTTCAGCAACGACTTCGAAACCGCCCACCAGCACTCGCTGCTGACCAACCCGGCCAACGGCTGCATGCTCGTCCCCGGCGAGTGGGGCCTGACGCACGGCAAGGGCGGGCCGGCGATCTGCCAGGTGACGGGCGAGAGGCTCGTCCGCGCCATCCGCCAGGCCGTCGGCCTCGACGCCCTGCCGGAGGTGCTCTCGCCGCTGCCGCACGTGATGTTCGCCATGCGGCAGATCAAGGCCGGCCAGCGGCTGCTGGGCCTGGTCAACTACGCCGACGCCCCCGTCAGCAGCATCACCATCACGCTACCGGCGGCCGGGCGGCGGACGATCCGCACGTTCAGCACCACCGGCGGCGACGGCAAACTGGCCTTGCAGCGGGCCGGCGACGGGGTCGGCCGCATATTCGTCGACACCTTGCAGTCGGATCTGTTCCTGTTAGTCTAGTCGGCCGCCACAACTTGATGATGTGAACGAGTCGGAAGGCGGCTTGTCCGTTCAGCGCTGTTTTGTGTTGCGGCCCGGATCTCACAGCGCCGAACGGACAAGCCGCCGCCCGACCCTACTGAGAAGGCAAGTCCAGGTAGCTTTGAAAGCGCGAGACCTCCCCGGTCCGCGCCACATGGAGAAGACAATGAACGCACGGTATGACGTGATTGTGGTCGGCGGCGGGACGGCGGGCATCGTGGCGGCGATCCAGGCGGCCAGGGCCGGGGCCTCCACCCTGCTGATCGAGAAGACCAGCATGCTGGGTGGGACGATGACCGCGGCCGCCGTCAGCGCTCCGGCCAGCTTCCACGCATGGGGCAAGCAGGTGATCGCGGGCATCGGCTGGGAACTGGTCTGCAAGACCCTCGCCGAGGCGGGCGCCCCCATGCCCAACCCGGCCAGGAGCTGCGAAGGCGCGGGCCTGATGCACATCGGGATCGACCGCTCGCTCTTCACGGCCATCGCCGACGAAGCCGTCGCCGCCTCCGGGTGCGAGATCCTGTTCCACGCCATGCCCGCCGCGGTCGCCCGCGACGTGGATCTGTGGCGGATGACCGTGTGCACGCGGACGGGCCTGCGCGAAGTGCGGGCGGCCGTGCTGATCGACTGCACCGGCGACGCCAACCTCGTGAGCCTCTGCAAGCTGCCGCTGCGGCGGCCTGACGTGCTTCAGCCGGCGACGCAGTTCGTCGTCTTCGGCGGCTACGATGCCGCCACCACCGACTGGCCGGCCCTGCAGGCGGAGTTCGACAAGGCCGTCGCCGCGGGCGAGCTCAAGAAGCCCGACGCCGGCTGGTGCAACGGCGACATCGGGTTCCTGCTGAAAAGTTACGGCGGCAACCGCATGCACATCTGCGACGTGGAGGCCTCCACCAGCGAGGGCAAGACCGACGCCGAGCTGCAGGGCCGGGCGGCCGTGCTGCGGATGTACCGCTTCCTGCGCCGCCAGAAAGGCTTCGAGAAATTCTTCATCCAGTACCTCGCCCCCGAGTGCGGCATCCGCGAGACGGTCACCATCATGGGCGAGAAGACGATCACGACGGCGGACTTCGAGGGCGGCCGCGTCTGGGAAGACGCCATCTGCTACAGCCACTACGGCATCGACGAGCACCGGCCGATCAACATCAACTATCGCTGCCTGCCCAAGGGCGTCTGCGCGACGATTCCCCTGGGGGCGATGCTGCCGGCGGGCAGCCGCAACCTCCTGGTCGCCGGCCGCTGCATCAGCGGCGACCGCGAGGCCCACTCCGCCTACCGCGTCGAGGCGACGTGCATGGCCATCGGCCAGGCCGCCGGCGCCGCCGCCGCCCTCTCCGCTCAGCGCGGCGTGGACATCCGCAAGCTGCCCCTGGCCGACATCCACGCCCTGCTCCGCCAGCACGGCGCCATCGTCCCGTAAAAGGGGTCAGGAATGCTCTGTAGAAAACTCATGCCGCGGCGGCCATGGATGGT
>CAZTVF010000177.1:0-7565 GCA_964616985.1 uncultured Planctomycetaceae bacterium | reverse complement strand
TCTTCGCGGGCTTCCAACTCCACCATGCGCCGCGTTTGGCGCCGGGCGGGGCCTCAAAGTCCGACGTGCCCAGCGGGCCTTCCCGCTCGATCCGCCCGAGCACCTCTCGGACCACGTCCTGGTGATCGGCGATCCACTTGGCGTTCCAGCCGCTCTCACGCGTACGCCGCATGCGCGGCAGGTACCAGCGATAGTCGGCCATGGGCACATAGGCCGCCGCCGGGGCCGCCCAGTATTCAAAGACCCGCCGATCCACGGCCAGCAGTTCATCGAGCATCTGGGGCCGATAGTCCGGGCGGCGGACCCACAACGTGTGATGATGAGCGCGTGCGATCACGGCGATGGTATCGATCTGGACGAACCCCAGCCGCTCGACCGCTTGGGCCGCGCCCTCCTTCTCCCGGGGAAGGCGCCAACTGCCATCGAGCCCCTGGCATGCCAGGACCAGCTGTCGAGCTTGTTGAAGCGATAGTTTCATGGACAGTGCTCCGGCGGATCGGTCCTGTCAAAAACCGCAAGTAATTGGCGATCAACGAGGACCGGGGTTTCGGACAGATTGCTGGGTGTGACCCCGTTGCCCTTGGCGGGTGTCGCCGCGTTTCCTGGGGGCGTTGGTCAGGTCCGGCATACGCCAGTCTTTGCACAATTGGGCGTCCAGCTTCGCCGCGGTCTGGGCGTAGGCCACCTCCAGCACCAGGTTCCGCCGTTCGAACGGGTCGGCCTGCAGGTCGTACATCTCGTGGAGGTCGTTGTGACTGTGGATGTACTTCCAGTGCGATGTGCGCATCATGCGCTGGGCGGTGCCATACACGTACAGCTCGCTGAAGACGGCATCATGGATCGGCTCGTCGGCCTCCATCGCGAGCCTAAGGCTCTTGCCATCGGTCCCCTCGGGGATCTCCAGCCCGCAGGATTCCAGCAGCGTGGGGAACAAGTCCAGCGTGCCGACGAGATGATCGCAGGCGGCCCCCGGCCGAGTCATGCCGGGAGTCCGCACCATCAAGGGAACGCCAACGGCTTCCTCAAAGAAGCACATCTTGTGGATCATCGCCCGCTTGAAGAGGTTCTCGCCGTGGTCGGTCGTGTAGACCACGATGGTATTGTCCGCCAGGCCCATCTCCTCGATTCCGTCGAGCACCCGGCCGATCTGCTCGTCCAGATACGTGACGTTGGCGCAGTACGCGGCCATGCAGTTTCGAAGTTGATCGTCTGTGAAGTCGCCTTGGCGGAATATCGGGAACGTCGGGTTGTCGTAGACCGTGTCGGGGAGAGTCTCGCGGGAGTCCCACATATCTTCGGGCAAGGGCATGTCGGCCGGATTGTACATGTCATGGAACCGCTGCGGGGCGTACAGCTCGGGGTGGGGCTTCTCAAAGCCGACCCACAGGAAGAAGGGATTCGCCCTGTTTCGCCGGAGGAAGTCGAGCGACCGGTCGGCGACCATGGAATCCATGATCAAATCATCCGGCAGGTCGATAGCTTGGTTGGTGGGATTGTAGGTGTGCCGCCCCGGAGGGTTGCCGGGCGGAACGTAGCCGGGCAGGTAGCTGCAGTACTTCCAGAAGTTGTCCAGGCCGATGGCGTGCTGATAGTCGTTGCTCATCGGGGTGTAGATGCGGAGGGCGCGTTCATCGAAGCCGATGTCGTTAGCGTCGGTCTCGCCGGGGACGTGCACCTTTCCGAACGCCGCTGTCGCATAGCCGGCCTGCCGGTAAAGCGACGCCAGTGTCTGTGGGGGGATACATTCCTTCTGCCCGGGAATGCCCGGCGCGCCGCAGCGGTGAAGCTCGCGGCCGGTCAGCAGGACCGTTCGCGTCGTGATGCACAGCGGGCTGGGCGTGTAAGCCTGGCCAAACCGCACGGATTGCGATGCGAGACGGTCAAGATTGGGCGTCTTGACCAGCGGATGGCCGTAGCACCCAGAGAAATCCCGTCGGTGTTGGTCGGAGATGATGTAAACGACATTGAGTGGATGCTTGGGAACAGTCATAACGGCCTTATTACTCGCACCCTGTTCTGACCTCAAGGCAAAAGTGCGGCTGCGCCGGAGGCGTTTGGGCCGGGACTTTTGGCCATTGAGCGAGGTCAGGCCGCACTGGAACAGATGCGCGGAGACTCGAATGGTAAAGGGCTTGGCCATTGTCCGACCTGCTTGATCGGCTGGAGACCAAGCGGGTGGAGACCGGGGTCAGGCATCAATCGGATTTGTGTTTCACGAAGCTCAAGTACCGTGTCGATACGATTTACAGTTCCTAAGAAGTTGTTATTATCTTCCTAGGAATTGTAAAGGCCCTGCGAATGGCAAAGTCATACATGGATAGGGTGCTGGATCACGCACGGCGGGCTGGCGTGATCCGTCCTCGCGACCTCGACGCCCTGAAGCTGCCGCGTCAATACCTCAATAATCTAACCGCCCGAGGCAGACTTCGGCGAGTCGCTGGGGCCTTTACGTCCTCAGCGATGCGGAAGTCACGGCTGAACACAGCATCGCCGAAGCCTGCAAGAAGGTGCCCAGCGGCGTCATCTGCCTCCTGTCGGCCCTTCGGCTTCACGGCCTGACCACCCAAGTCCTTTCGAGGTCTGGCTGGCCATTGGGCCGCGAAGCTGGCGTCCGACAGAGGGCTACCCGCCTCTGCGAATCGTCAGGTTCTCTGGCAAGGCGCTAACGAGGATGGTCCAGAAGCGGAAGATCGAGGGCGTGGAAGTTCGCGTCTACGATCCTGCCAAGACCGTGGCCGACTGTTTCAAGTACCGCAACAAGATCGGCATCGACGTGGCGATGGAGGCCCTTCGGGACTGTCGCAAGAAGCGGCTGGCCACGATGGACGAGCTTTGGGATGCGGCTGGCGTCTGTCGAGTGGCAAACGTGATGAGGCCCTATCTGGAGTCGCTGACATGAGCAAGGAAAAGCCCAAGGACGTGGCGGCTTCGGTGCGGCAGAAGCTGCTGAACCTCGCCCAGGAACGTAAAGAAGACTTCCAGCTTGTCCTTGTGCGATACGGGCTGGAGAGGTTGCTTTACCGCATCAGCCAGTCAGCCCACCGAGACCGCTTCGTGCTCAAAGGGGCCATGCTCTTTCAGGCGTGGACTGGCCAACTTCACCGCTCCACCCTCGACTTGGACTCGCACGGCACAGGCGATAGTGCGATGGATGGGATCGTGGCCGTCTTCAAGGATGTCTGCCGCCAGGCTGTTGAAGACGACGGCTTGACCTTCGATGCCGAATCTGTCAGCGGCGAGGACATCCGAGAGGATCAGGAATACGACGGCGTTCGCATCCAGATTGCCGCCACGCTTGGGGTTGCCAGAGTCCCGATCCAAATTGACATCGGTTTCGGTGACGCCATCACGCCCAAACCAACGAAACTTAAGTATCCCTCGCTCCTTGGCTTTGCCATGCCTTCGATCCAAGTCTACCCCAAGGAAACCGTCGATGCCGAGAAGTACCAGGCGATGGTCTTTCTCGGCATCGCCAACAGCCGCGTGAAGGACTTCTTCGATCTCTGGGTGCTGGGCAGAACCACCGAGTTCGATGGGTCCGTTCTCGCCCGTGCGATTCGTGCGACTTTTGAACGGCGTCGAACAGCCCTGCCCGCCAAGTTCCCCCCGGCGCATGTGGCCGGTCCCTCGCTGCGCCTTGACGCCAGCGCCGCCGCCCCGATGCCGGACGAGGGAAGCGTCGGCGACATCGCCTGGGTGGACGAGCAGGGCAATGAGGCCCTCTTCATCAAAACCTCTCGCGGCTGGCTTCGTGCCAGGCTGGAGGAAGCTACGTGATCATCACTCTGTTGCTGGCGCACGCAGGCGAGAATCCCCGCAACTCCGAAGGGGCTTTTGCCACGCTGGCCGACGGCCGCATCATGTTCGCGTGGTCGCGGTATCGCGGCGAGAGTTGGCAGGACCACGCCCGAGCCGATATCGCAGCCCGCTTCTCCTGCGACGGCGGCGCAACCTGGAGCGCCGAAGATGGGATTCTGGTCAAGGATGAAGGGGCGCAGAACGTCATGAGCGTGTCGCTGCTGCGGTTGCACGATGGCCGCCTGGCGATGTTCTACCTCCGCAAGAACAGCAACGTTGACTGCCGCCCGATGATGCGTATCTCGGACGATGACGGCGAAACCTGGTCGGAGCCGGTGACGTGTGCGACGTTCGGTGGTTACTTCTGCCTGCTCAATGACCAGGCGGTGCAACTGAGATCCGGGCGAATCATCGCTCCGGTTTCGTGGCACCAGGGAATCGCGAAACCCAACGCGAGCAGTTCGATCGTCTTCTTCCTGTCCGACGACACAGGCCGGTCGTGGCGTCTGGCCCAGGAAGGCTGGAAACCGCAGGTCGACGGGGAGTCCCTCGTTGCAGAGCCTGGGATCGTCGAACTCCAAGACGGTCGCCTTTACTGCTATGCCCGAACCGGCCTGCGGCGCCAGTGGCAAAGTACATCGAGCGATCAGGGCGAAACGTGGTCGCCCCCGGAACCTTCGCGATTCCGATCGCCCCAGGCGCCCATGAACATCAAGCGCATCCCCGGCAGTGGGCACCTGCTGGCCGTCTGGAACGACCTGACGCCGCGATGGGGAGTTCCCAGAAAGAAGTTGGTGAACGGCTGGGCCGCCGACAGCAGTTGGGGCCGTACGCCTCTGGTCCTGGCCATCAGCAAGGACGAAGGCAAGACCTGGCGTCATGCCCGCGCGATCGAAACCGATCCGAATCGCGGCTTCTGCTACATCGCCATTCACTTCACGGCCGATTCGGTGCTGCTGGCCTATTGCTGCGGCGGCCCCGCCAGCGGCGTTCTTCAGGACCTGTGCATACGCAGGATTCCGCTGCATCACTTGTATGAGAGTCCGCGATTCCAGCAATAGTTGACCCTGCAGAAACAAGGACGACAACATGGCCAAGACCTGGACGATGCACGCTCGCCTGCAACTGCGCGGGCTGACGGTGGAACTCTCCGAGCCGGTGCTGGTGAAGCGGAGTCGCTGGTTCTGCTGGTTCCCGTCGCTGATCCGGCAGAGCGACAACGCACTATGGGCGATCATGACGGCGTACGCCGACGTCCATGTTTCCGACGCCTTCTGTTACCTGACGCGGTCTCAGGACTGCGGCCTGACGTGGGACGAGCCCCGCGTCATCGGAGACGCCGGACTCAACCACCTCATCCTGCCCGACGGCGGCGTCATGGTGCTTCCTTATTACTTGCGACCCCGTCCGGGCGGAGCCATCGGCGCCCCCTGCAATATCATTTCGCCTCAGGGCCTGATCTCGACGCGCCCATCGGGCGCAAACGTCCGGGGCTGGCCGCGGGCCGTAGGCCTCTCGTCGCCCGAATTGGCGACGGCGAAGTTCGTCTTCAATGGACAGGTCGTCAAAGGCCGCAGCGGCGAATACCTGACGACGCTGTATGGCACTTTCGAGGGTGACACACGGTACTCGCTCGTGCTGGCCGAGTCGCCGGACGGCTTCGAGTGGCGCATCCGCAGCATCATCGCCGGCGCGGATTGTCCGCTGGAGGGCCAGGAAGGCCCGTGCGAATCAGCCATCTGCCGACTGGCCGACGGCCGGCTCATGTGTGTGTTCCGCCTGGCGTCCTTCGTTCGCTATGGCTGCACATACAGCAACGACGACGGCAGAACGTGGACCGCTCCCGCAAACACCGCCCCTGGCTCGGTGGAGCCCAGCTTGACCGTGATGCCCAGCGGCGTGGTAGCGCTATCGGGCGGCCGGCCGGGGGTGTTCGTCTGGTTCAACGTCGACGGGCGCGGCGAGGATTGGCAGGCAGTTGACATCGTCGCCCACCACAACGCGTGCCCCGGCGTGGACCCCATCACCAATCCGGGTATGGCGTGGGTGGCCCGCGACGAGATGATCGCCAAGGGCCTGGGCGGGTTCTCATCGTGCTATACCGAGCTGGCCCGCTTGGACGACCACCATCTCCTGCTGATCTACGACCGCCTTGGACTGGGATGGCATCAGATCCCGGATGAGTCCAGCGAGGTCAACAGCGTGTGGGTCATGCGGATCACTATCTCATGAATGTGAGTCATTCCATCCGGTGCATGCGGTATAACCTTCGCTCACCGGAACAACAAGGAGCCTCCAAATGAAATGCAAGTGGTTTCGCGATCACATCCGCCAGGTGCACATGGACTTCCACATGCCCGAGTTCCCGCCGCTGGCGATCAAGAACTTCAACGCGACGAAGTTCGTCGACCACCTCGAGCGCGGCCGGATCAACATGGTGGCGTTGTTCGCCAAGTGCCACTTCGGGAATTCGTTCTACAACACCCACGTTGGCCATAGGCATGCTGGGCTGCCGCAAGATTTCCTGATGGAAGCGGCGACGGAGTGCCGCAAACGCGGCATCCGCACGCTGGCGTACTATTCGCTGTGCACCGACAAGCGGTCGTGGGATGCCAATCCCACTTGGCGCTGGATGGACGCCGAGGGAAAGCACAGCCCCGAGAGCACGTTTTGGTCGGCCCTGTGCATGAACACGCCGTACAAGGACGAGCTGGTCATGCCCCAGCTCGAAGAGATCGCCCGCGAGTACCCCGTGGACGGCTTCTGGCTGGACATCCCCACGGTCGGCCGCGAGACCTGCTATTGCCCTTCCTGCAAACGGCGATGGCAGCGGGAACTGGGCATTGAACTGACACCCTCACTGCCCGCGGAAGTCCGCGAGCGGCTTCAGATGCAGACGCTTGAGGACTACCATCGCGAGGTCCGTGCGATCATCGCCCGCACCAACCCCGAGTTGGTGATCGCCACCAACTGCGTCGGCTGGCCCTGGGTCTCCAAGGCCATGAAGGAACTCGTCGAGATCGGCGTTTGGGAGAGCCAGCCACACCCGGGCAACTACCTGGGCCACAGCATGGCCGCTCGCACCACGCGCAACGAGCCGCACGATACGCAGGTCATGAGCGTGCGGTTCTATGAAGGCTGGGGCGACCTCACTCTCAAGCCGACCGCCCAGATGATCACCGAATTCGCCGCGATGATCGGCAACGGGGCCGCTGCCGTCTCGGGCGACCAGGTCAACGTCGATGGCACGCTCCAACCGGCCGTATACGACATGTTCGACAAGGCCTTCGGTTTCGTGCAGGAGCGGGAGCCCGTCCTGCGGCACGCCCAGAGCGTTCGCCACGTGGTGGTGCTTCAGGGTGCGCCCGACGAGAAGCTGCCCTTCGACTTCGCACTGCGCCACAGCCCGCAGGTCAAGGGCGAGCAACCCTGGCACGGGGCGCACAAGATGCTCGTCGAGAGCCACATTCAGGTCGATCTCACCTACAACGTGCTGGCAGATGACCTGTCGGCGTTCCCGATGATCATCCTGCCCGAGCCGGCGTCGTACCGCGACAACGACTACACCCGCTTGCGCGAGTACGTGCGCGGCGGAGGAACGCTGGTCGCGGTCGGCAACTCACTTCTGCATGGCGGACGATTCGAGTTGGACGATGTCTTTGGGCTGAAGTTCCTGGGCAGCCTTCCCTTCCGCAGTTCGCATTTTGCGCCCGCCCCGGCCGTGAGGGGGGCGTGCGACGACATTCCTCTTCAGATCCGCGGTGCCG
>CAZTVF010000176.1:0-7571 GCA_964616985.1 uncultured Planctomycetaceae bacterium | reverse complement strand
CCCACACCGTGCGCGAATTCGTCGAGCAGGTGTTCGGCCGCCTGGGGCTCGACTGGCAGAAGCACGTCGAGATCGACCCGCGCTACTTCCGCCCGGCGGAGGTGGACCTGCTGCTGGGCGACCCGGCCAAGGCCCGCACCAAGCTGGGCTGGCAGCCGAAGATCACGTTCCAGGGCCTGGTGGACATGATGGTCGAGCACGACTGGCGGCTGGCGAAGGAAGAACGCGCCCTGGCCGAGCACCGCAAGTCGCGCACCTAACCCAGGGACCCCCGTGAGCAAAGTCGAAATCAGCAAGAAGCTCGTTCTCGTCAACACGCTCAGCTCCGCTGTGGCGAAGGTGGTCAACATCACCTGCCTGCTGTGGTCGCTCCAGTACCTGCTGGGGCGGATCGACAAGGCGGAGTTCGACATTTACCCCGTCGTGGTGGTCGTGATGATGATCGTGCCGCTGCTGACGGCGGCGCTGACGGCGGGGCTGGGGCGGTTCGTCGTGGAGGCGTACGCCCAGAACGACGAGCCGCGCGTGACGCAGATCATTTCCACGATCTTCCCGCTCGTGCTGGTCGCGGCCCTGCTGGTGATTGCCGGCGGGGCGATCATCTGCTGGAAGATCGAGCACCTGCTCACCCTCCACGGTCACGTGTGGGACGCCCAGGTGATGCTCATGCTGATGTTTATCGGCGTGGCCATCAAGATTGCCACCGGCCCGTTTCAGGTGGCGCCATATGTCTGCCAGCGATTCGTGCTTCAGAACAGCATCAACATCGGCTGCGACGTGCTGTACCAGGCGGTGCTGCTGGTGCTGCTGCTGGGCGTGAGCCCGCGGGTGCTCTGGATGCCGGTGGCGATGCTTGTTTCGACCGTGACCAACGTCGTCGTGACGACCATCGTCTCAATGCGGATGATGCCCTCGCTGCGGTTCCGCCTTTCGGCCGTGCGACTCGGCACGATCGGGCACTTGATGGCCTTCAACGCCTGGAGCTTCGTGAGGCAGATGGCGGGCTCGCTGTTCGACTGCGTGGTGCCCATCCTGCTGAAGAACGTCGCGCCCATCGGCGATAACACCACGTTCTACGTCTCCAGCCTGCCGAACAAGCAGATCCAGTCGTTCTCGTCGTTGATGGGCGCCTCGCTGGAGCCCGTGATGACGGCCATGCACGGCACGGGCATGAAGGAGGTCCTGGGCAACACCTACGTCCGCGGCAACCGATACCGGTTGTGGCTATCGATGCTGCCGGTGATGCCGCTGGCGGTGTTCGCCTACGAAGTGATCGACCTGTACGGCCACCATAAGTACCCCCAGGCCGCACCGCTCATGCTGATGTTCCTGGCGATGATTCCGATCATGAATGCCAACGCGATGATCGGCGAGGTGGCGCACGCCAAGGCCCAGCCGGGGCCGCTGGCGAGGATCATCCTGTTTCAGAATCTGCTGCTGGTGGCGGCGATATTTGTCGCCGTGTGGGGCCTGCAGATGGGCGCCATGGGCGCCGGTATCGCCACGGTGGGGGTGATGGCGGTGACCTACCCGCTGCTCTGGTGGCCGCTGGGACGCAAACTGGCCGAGGTGGATCTGGCGCGATGGATTCGCCAGACCATAATCCCCGGCCTGATGCCCGCCGTCGCGGCCGGCGCGGTGCTGCTGGCGCTGCGGTTCGCACTGCACCCGCACACCTGGCTGATGCTGGGGCTGTGCTCGCTGATCGGTGTGGCAACATACGTGCTGGTGCTCCTGCGATTTTCGCTGGAGCCGTGCGATAAGAAGGATTTCGCCACCGCCTGGATGCTGCTCAAGAGCAAGCTTCGAAAACTGCGGTCTGCCCCGAAGGGCCCCGCCGACGGCGGCGAATAGGCAAGCATGCCGCCCTGGGCGGCCACGGAGCGTTTGCCATGGGACTTGTGCGAAGACTGAAGCGTTTGCTGCGCGGCCCGGCCGCGCCGCCCAATCCCTATGCAGGGTTGGACATCGGCGAGGGCACGCGGTTATTTCCGTCGGAGCATCTTGACGGCATGTTCCCGGCACTGGCCCACATCGGCAAGAACTGCGTCTTCGCTCCCGGTTCGATGGTGCTCACACATGACGCCAGTTACTGGCGTTTCACGGGCGAGTATCGCGTCGCGCCGGTCTACATCGGCGACAATGTCTTCGTTGGGTTCGGCGCGGTGATCATGCCGGGTGTGCGGGTCGGCAGCAACGTCGTGATCGGCGCCGGCAGCGTGGTCACTCGCGATGTCGCCTCCGGCACCGTCGTGGTGGGCTCGCCCGCCAAGCCCCTGTGCACGATCGAGGAGTATCTCGCGCGCCGCCGGATGGCCGACATGGTCACGCCTCCCTACGGCGGCAAGCTGCCCAGCGAGGTCACCGGGGACGATGTGGCCGAATTCCGCCGCATGGTTTACGCCAGGCATGCGGCCGCCCCGGCGCGAAATGGATAGATAGGACGCTCGCATGACGATCAAAGGCCTATGGAGCTGGATTCGCGGTTTCTGCGCGTCGCGCGGCAGGCTGCGCCAGATGCTGGTGACGCACTGGCCCGGCGATTTCGGCAACGACTTGCGATACCGGTACTACAAGCGGCGGCTGCGGCGGCTGGGCAAGGGTGCGGTGATCGAGGCGGGGGTGTTCATCCCGAACCCGGCGCTGGTGTCGATCGGCGACAACACGCTCATCGACCGCAACGTGACCATAATCGCCGGGCGGCCGACGGCGGGCGGCCGCAAGATTCATCACAAGGCCAATCCCGATTTCCGCGGGCAGGCGGGCGAGGTGATCATCGGCTCGGACGTGCACATCGCGCCGTACGCGTACCTGCTGGGTCACGGTGGTCTGAGCGTCGGCGACCGCAGCTGCATCACGGCCGGGGCCAAGCTCTACAGCATTTCCAACCATTATCGCAACCTCGACGACGCGACCGACCTCAAGCTCTACGCCTTCAGCAACATGGCCCCGCTGGAAGACCAGGCGCTGATCGTGGGTCCCATCGTCGTGGGGGTCAACGCGGCGGTCGGGCTCAATAGTATCGTGCTGCCCGGGTGCACCATCGGCGACAACAGCTGGGTGGGCGTGCAGTCGTATGTGATCGAGAACGTGCCCCCCAACGTGATCGCCATGGGTTCCCCGGCCAAGGTGGTGCGCCAGCGTCCGCTGCCGCCGGCGGCGGAAGGCGGGGCGCATGGCTGAGCGGCCGATCCGAATTCTGCTGCGCGGCGACGCGCGGTGGGTGCCGATCCTCTCGGAGGAACTGGCCGAGTGCGGGATCATCGCCGCCCCGGTGGCGGGGCTGCTGGATTCGCTCCGCCGCCTGGCGGTTCGCCCGCTGGTGCACCGATGGCGGGCGCAGATTCTCCATCAGCTCTTCGTGGGCTCCTGGACAGACGGGACTTACGCCTGGGCCCGGCGCAAGGGCAAGAAGGTCATCGCCCATTGGATCGGCACCGACGTCGTCGAGCTTCGCCGCCACATCGAGCAGGCGAAGCAATTGCCGGAGCACGTCGAGAAGTCCGTCGATCTTCACTTGGCCGACAGCCCGCAGCTTCAGCAGGAACTCAAGTCGATGGGCGTCGAATCGACGGTCATTCGCCTGCTGCCGCGGCGGCTGGAGGCGAACGTCCTGCCCCTGCCGCCGCAGATGACGGTGCTGTCGTACTGGCAGGACTTCCGCCCGCAGTTCTACCGTGCGGACATGATCATGGAGTTGGCGCGGCGTTTTGCGGACGTGAAATTCCGCGTCGTCGGCGCCACCGGCAAAGATGTGGCCGCGCCGCCGCCGAACGTGGAGTTCCTCGGCAACGTAAGTGACATGGAGGCGATCTATGCCAACGCCACCGCGCTGATTCGCATCCTGGAGCACGACAGCCTCTCGGCGATGGTGCTGGAGGCGATGGCCCGCGGCCGATATGTACTGTACAGCGAGCCGTTTCCGCACACGTTGGAGGCCCGCACGCTGGAGCAGGCGTCGGCGTGCCTGGAGCGGCTGCGGACGCAGCGGCAGCCCAACGAAGCGGGCGCCCGCCACGTGCGGGAGAATTTCAACTGGCGCGGCGAGGTTCAGCGGCTGAAGGATGTATACCGGTCGTTGTTGAAGTGACAGAGGCGGCGGCCTGGGAAGGCCGCGGCCCGAAGATGGAAAGAGGCTATGGCCCCCGACATTTCGATACTGATCGCGACGTTCAACCGCGCGGCCCTGCTGAGGCAGACGCTGGAGGCGTTCGCTGCACTCCGGCGGGGCACGCTGGCGGTGGAGGTCGTGGTGATCGACAACAACAGTTCCGACGACACCCGGGCGGTGGCCGAATCTTTCGCCGGGCGCCTGCCGGTACGCTACCTGTTTGAGCCGCGATCGGGAAAGAACATCGCGCTGAACCGCGCCCTTCGCGAGGCGCCGCTGGGCGAGATCGTCGTCTTCACCGATGACGACGTGCTGCCGGTGGAGAACTGGCTGCTGGAAATCGCCGCGGCCTGCGGGCGCTGGCCCGACCACTCCGTCTTCGGCGGCCCCATCGAGGTGGTCTGGCCGAAGGGCAAGGCGCCGCCGTGGGCGGGCGTCGAATGGCTGTGCCGCTTCGCCTTCGGTGAGCACCAGCTGGGGCCGCAGGAGAGACCTTACCCCACGGGCACGCTGCCGTACGGGGCGAACCTGTGGCTGCGGCGAACCCTCTTCGACGCCGGGCGGCGGTACGACGAGAACATCGGCCCACGCGCCACCCGCCGGATTATGGGCAGCGAGACGTCGCTGCTGAAGCAGTTGGTGGGCGAGGGCTTCGAGATCATCTATTGCCCGCGGGCGGGCGTGGGCCATTGCGTGCAGGAAGAGCAGATGATGCCCGCGGCCATGAGGCGAAAGGCGATCTGGTACGGCCGGTCCTGGCCGCGGCTGGGCGGGCTGCCGGTGCGCGAGGTGTTCGACCGTCATCCCCTGCTGTGGCGGGTGCGGCGAAGCATTTCGCTGGCGCGCCTGGCCTTGTCGTGGTGCGGGGCGATGCTGTCGCCCTCGCCGCGGCGGCGCGTGGAGCGCAGCCTGCAGGCCATTCGCGGGATAGGCTCGGTGCTCGAATCGTTTGTCATGGCGCGGGAGATCCTCCAGGCCCGCAAGGATGGAAATGCGAAATGATCCGTGTGTTCCATTACCACTCGATGGCCGGCAGCGCCTTTGACCTCAACCAGCCCAACGGCCTTGACTACCTTCAGGAGCGCGGCGTGGCCGTGGCGCCACGCCTGGAGGAGGCCGACGTGCTGTTGTCGCCCAACGGGTTCGGGCGGCGCATCCGCCTGCAGCTGCGGCTGAAGCGGCGGCGGCCTCACCTGCTGGTCTACACCCACGAGCCACGCTACAACACGTGCTTCCAGCGGCGCGTGCGGGGGTGGGGGCTGTTGGCCGACGTGCACGTGATGAACGCCTACACGGGCGACATCTACCTCAACAACTACAACATTTACGGCAAGTTTGCGATGGACCGGCCGGTGGCGCCGGTGACGGAGGCGTCGTGCCCGGCCTTGCGCAGCCGCACGATCGCGCTGATGGCGATCTGTCGTTCCAACCGCCAGGAATGGACGCTCGTCCGCGATGGACGCGAGCTGGACCTGTGTTACCTGCGGACGACGATCGGGCTCGAGGGGCACCGCCTGGGAAAGGTGGATGTCTACGGGCAGGGCTGGCCCGAGGGCGTGGTCGTGCGTGATTCGCGGTGGAACGCTGACTGGCACGAGGACAAGGTTGTCACCCTTCAGCGGTACCATTTCAACCTCTGCTTTGAGAACACGAACATCCCGTACTATGTCAGCGAGAAGATCTGGGACAGCATCAAGGCCCACTGCCTGCCGGTGTACTACGGCGAGGGCAACGGCATCTACAACGATTTCCCGCCAGACAGCTTCATCGATTACGCCCGCCTGGGGAGTCCCGCGGCCCTGTTCGATTTCGTCGAGCGGATGGATGTGGGCGAGTTCCGCAGACGACTGAACCTGTGTATCGACGTGTACAACCGCATCCGCGACCGCCACGATTGGCGCCAGCAGTACGACAAGATGCTCGACAACATCGTCCTCAGGCTGCAGGAGATCACGGGCAAATGCCGGTGACCATCTCCGCCATCATGCCCGTGTACAACGGCGCGGCTACCGTCGCCAAGGCGCTGGACTCCGCGCTGTCACAGACCCAGCCCCCGGAGGAAATCGTGGTCGTCGACGATGGCTCGACTGATGCGACGGCCGAGATCGTCGCTCGGTTCGGGCCGCCCGTCCGTTGCGTGCGGCAGGCCAATGCGGGTCCGGCGGCGGCGCGGAACCGTGGCATCGCCGAGGCCCGTGGCCAGTGGGTGGCCTTCCTGGACAGCGATGACCTGTGGTACCCCACGAAATTGCAGCGACAGCGCGAACTGATCGCCGCCGCCCCGGACCTGGGCGTGGTGTTCTGCAACTGGGACAAACGTCGCCAGGATGGGGAGATTCTCTGCGAGGGTTTTTCCGACCCGGCCGAGAGGCTCTCGGCCAGGAGCCTGCGCCTGCGAATCGTGGGCGAGAGGCTCTGCGTGATCGACCAGGAGATGCTCCCGGTCCTCCTGGACACGTACATCCTGCACACCAACACGCTGGCCGTGCGGCGCGATCTGCTCGCGCACATCCGCTATGACGTGCGGTACAACTGGGGAGAGGACTGGCTGCTGTGCATGGACCTGGCCCGCGTGGCGAAGTTCGGCTTTGTCGACGAGGTGCTGGCCGAGTATCGCGAGCGGGCCGGCAGCCTGTGCAAACGCCCCAATCTGTGGAGCATGCTCAGCCGCTACGAGGTCTCCAAGGCCCCCTTGACGCGATACGCTGAGCCCTTGCCGCGCGATCAGCGGCGCACGCTCTATCGCTGGGTACGCCAGTGGGGCAGCACGTACGGCTACCGCCTGCTGGATGAGAAGGGTGACCCGGCAGCCGCACGGCATGTCTGGCGTGAGGCCGCCGATCTGCGCCCGGGCATGCCCGACCCCGCGCTGCGGCTGTTGTCGATGACGCCCGGTTGGCTGCTCCGCGCCCTCCGCCACGCCAAACGCGGCCAGCGGCGATAACGCCGCAGGACCTTGGTCGCACAGGACAGCCGCCCTTGAAGAGTTGCTCGCCCCCCCCGCAATAAAAGTGATCCGTTCTGTGGGGGACCGCGGTATAATCCTCGCAGAAGGCTGCAGAAGGATGGGGGGCGCTCTGCCTCAAAGGAGCCGCCCTTGGGCGAGGATGTTCGGCTGAAGGACGCTTGGGAGAACTACGCCTGTGCCTCGGGCACGGGCGATCATGGGCCCATTGGGAACGCCCGGTATTGCCGAGCCAAGTTTGATGCCGTGGACGGCTGTCTTGGCGCGGCTGGCTTGAGCCTCAAGGGCAAGAGCGTCCTTGACGCCGCGGGCGGCGCGGGGATGTTCGTGCCCTTCTTCCTGCACTATGGCGTCTCCAGCCTCGTGGTGGCCGATTTCACACAAACCCCTATCCATCTCGTTCGTCAGCGATTCGCGCACTTGCCCAAGGTCGCGGCCCGCAGCGCCGACATATCCGTCCATGAGAAGGATTGGCCGCGGCGATTTGACCCTATA
>CAZTVF010000175.1:6287-7800 GCA_964616985.1 uncultured Planctomycetaceae bacterium | reverse complement strand
AGACGCTGGCCAACGTGCCGATGCTCGTCGACCGCGGCGCCGACTGGTTCAGCGCCGTCGGCACCAAGACCAGCAAGGGGACCAAGGTCTTCGCCCTGTCGGGCAAGGTCGCACGGACCGGCCTGGTCGAGGTCGCGATGGGCACGAGCATGCGGCAGATCGTGTTCGATATCGGCGGTGGCATCGCCCACGGCCGCAAGTACAAGGCCGTGCAGATCGGCGGTCCGTCCGGTGGCTGCATCCCCGACCAGCACTTGGACATCGATGTGGACTACGAATCGCTCAAGACCGTCGGCGCCATGATGGGCTCCGGCGGTCTGGTGGTGATGGACGAAGACAACTGCATGGTCGACGTGGCCAAGTTCTTCATGGACTTCATCCAGCGTGAAAGCTGCGGCAAGTGCATTCCGTGCCGCGAGGGCACGCGTCGCATGCTGGAGATCCTGCAGCGCATCACCCGCGGCCGCGGCACCGAGAAGGGCCTCGACGCCCTGGAGCGTTTCAAGGGCATCATGTACCTCAACCGCCTGGCCGAGGTCATCAAGGACACCAGCCTGTGCGGCTTGGGCCAGACCGCGCCCAGCCCGGTGCTCAGCACGCTGCGGTGGTTCCGCGACGAGTACGAGGCGCACGTGTACGAGCGGCGCTGCCCGGCCGGGGCGTGCACCGAGCTTCGCCGTTTCACGATCAAGGCCGAGGCCTGCAAGGGCTGTACGCTGTGCGCCAAGAAGTGCCCGACGAAGGCGATCATGGGCGCCCCCAAGAGCCCGCATTACATCGTGCCCGACAAGTGCATCGCCTGCGGAACGTGCGTGGAAGTCTGCCCCGCCAAAGCGGTGGTCGTGGAAGCCTAAAGGTCCTCATCTGGGGTGGCGGCCTTGCGGGGCCGCCGCCTCCCAGTGGCGCGAGGGCGGTGGCCTGGGAAGGCCGCCACCCTCCTGAGAGTAAAGGAAGCATCCGTGATAACGATTGAAGTCAACGACCGATTCATCCAGGCCAAGCCCGGCGAGACGATCCTCAGCGCCCTGCGGCGCGCGGGCATCAACGTGCCGACGCTGTGCCACATGAGCAACCTCTTCCCCACGGGCGCCTGCCGCCTGTGCGTGGTGGAGCTGGCCGGCTCGCGCAACCTCGTCCCCAGCTGCGCCTACCCGGTGGCCGAGGGCATGAAGATCAAGACGCACTCGCAGCGCGTCGTCCGCGCCCGCAAGACGGTGGTGGAGCTGCTGCTGGCCAACCATCCCGACGACTGCCTCTACTGCGTCCGCAACCGCAACTGCGGCCTGCAGAAGCTGGCCGAGGAGCACGGCGTGCGCGACCGCCGCTACACCGGCGACAAGAACGACTACTGCGTCGACACCTCCAGCCCCTCCATCGTCCGCGACCCGGCCAAGTGCATCCTGTGCGGGCGCTGCGTCCGCGTGTGCGAAGAGGTGCAGGGCGTGGCCGCCATCGACTTCATCAACCGCGGCTCCAAGGCGCAGGTGGGCACGGCCTTCGACCATGGCCTCAA
>CAZTVF010000175.1:0-6277 GCA_964616985.1 uncultured Planctomycetaceae bacterium | reverse complement strand
GCTGCATCAACTGCGGGCAGTGCATCATGGTCTGCCCCACGGGCGCCCTTCGCGAGCAGAGCTACATCAAGGAAGTGCTCAACGCCCTCAACGACCCCGAGAAGTACGTGGTCGTGCAGCACGCCCCGGCCGTGTCGGTCACGCTGGCTGAGGAATTCGGCATCAAGCCCGGCAAGGACATCTGCGGGGCGATGACGGCGGCGATGCGGCAGCTGGGCTTCAAGCGGGTGTTCGACACGTCGTTCACCGCCGACCTGACGATCATGGAAGAGGCCAGCGAACTGGTGCACCGCGTTCAGACCGGCGGGGCGCTGCCGATGCTGACCAGCTGCTCGCCGGGCTGGATCAAGTACGTCGAGGAGTTCCACCCGGACTTCATCGCCAACCTGTCCACCTGCAAGAGCCCCCAGCAGATGATGGGCGCGCTGATCAAGAGCTTCTTCGCCCAGCGCGAAGGCATCGATCCCAAGAAGATATTCAGCGTCTCGGTCATGCCGTGCACGGCCAAGAAGTTCGAGTGCCAGCGCGGCGAGATGGGCCACGACGGCGTGCAGGACGTGGACGCGGTGCTGACGACGCGCGAGCTGGCCCGCATCATCCGCCTTCGCGGGTTGGACCTGGACAACATCGCCCCCGAGCCCGCCGACACGCCGTTTGGCGAGCGGAGCACGGCCGGCAAGCTGTTCGGCGCCACCGGCGGCGTGATGGAGGCGGCCCTGCGGACCGCGCATTACCTGCTGACGGGCACCGAGCTCAAGCGGCTGGACATCAAGGCCGTCCGCGGCCTCGAAGGCGTGAAGGAAGCCCGCGTGAATGTCGACGGCATCGAGGTCGGCGTGGCCGTGGCCAGCGGGCTGGGCAACGCGGCCAAGCTGCTGGGGGAAATCCGTGCGGGCCGCAAGGACCTGCACTTCATCGAGATCATGACCTGCCCCGGCGGGTGCATCGCCGGCGGCGGCCAGCCGTTCGGCACGGACCTGGAGGCGGTGGGCTCGCGCATGAAGGCGCTGTACAAGATCGACCACACCGAGACCGTCCGCACCAGCCACGGCAACATGAGCGTGCAGCGGCTCTACCAGGAATTCCTGGGCAAGCCCCTGGGCGAGAAGAGCCATCACCTTCTGCACACGCACTACCACAACCGCGACGTGGTGCTGTAAGAAGAAGGCAAGAGGCAATAGGCAATTGGCAATAGGCGAAGAAGAAGGTCGTAGGCAGTAGGTCGTAGGCAGTAGGAACGGAAAGAGAAGCAGGTCGTAGGGTGTGCAGGTTCTCGTGCGAAGCACGGGGTTCTGCACACGGAAGAAAGATTGGTAAAAGAATGACCAAGGCAGTGACAGGCAAGACGGTGTTGCTGGTCGATGACGACGTGGACTTCGTGGCCCAGGAGCGTCTCCATCTCGAGGCGGCCGGGTTCAAGGTCCTGACGGCCGACACGCAGAAGCAGGCCGAGGAGATCCTCCAGACGACCCGTCCGGACGTGGCCGTGGTGGACCTGATGCTGGAACACATGGACGGCGGTTTCGCCCTGTGCCACCACATCAAGAGCCGCTACAAGGACATCGCCGTGCTGATCGTCTCGTCGGTGACGGCCGAGACCGGGCTGGAGTTCGACGCCTCGACGGCGGAGGAACGGTCCTGGGTGAAGGCCGATTTCATGATCGCCAAGCCTGTCCGGTTCGAGCAGCTCATCGGCGAGATCGAGCGACTGGCGGAGCTGTACGCCAAGAAAGCAGGCTAGTCCGTGCACGTGGAGTTCATCTCGGTTCTGGCCCACGAGCTGAAGGCTCCGCTGGGCGCGATCGAAGGATACCTGCGTATCCTGCGCGACCACTCCGCCGGCGATGACCCCGCCGTGTACGACCTGATGATCGACCGCAGCCTCATCCGCCTCGAGGCCATGCGCAAGCTCATCACCGACCTGCTGGACATGACGCGGATCGAGCTGGGCACCCGCAAGCGCCGCCTGGCCGACATGGACGCCCGCGAAGTGGCCCGCGCCGCCATCGAGACCCTCTCGACCGAGGCCGAGGCCGCCAAGATCACCCTCCAGCTGGACGCCCCCGAGCCCCAGCCGATGTTCGCCGACCGCGGCGAAATCGAGATCGTCTTCAACAACCTCATTTCCAACGCCATCAAGTACAACCGCCCCGGCGGGCGGGCCGACGTCAAGATCGCCGGCGACGAGAACACCGTCACCGTCCAGGTCAGCGACACCGGAATCGGCCTGTCGCCCCAGGACGCCGAAAGGCTGTTCAACGACTTCGTGCGTATCAAGAACGAGCAGACGCGGAACATCCTCGGCAGCGGGCTGGGCCTGTCCATCGTCCGCAAGCTGGCCGCCCTCTACGGCGGCGCCGCCACCGTCACCAGCGAACACGGCGTCGGCAGCACGTTCACCGTCACGTTGCGGCGGCGATCGGAGAAGTAGACGCCTCTCGCTCAGGGAGAGGGTGGCCCGCGAGGGCCGGGTGAGGGTGTCTCGGATGAAGTCACCCAGCCCACTTGCCGCTAGTTTTGTTTGGCCGCGGCCCCATCTGGGGCTTCTTGGCTCGAGTCAGCAGCACCCTCACCCGGGCCTGCGGCCCGACCTCTCCCTGAAGGGAGAGGAGTTGGAACTCTTCTGATGATGCATAGGCGTGAGATTACAGATTGGTTGCGTGAGACCGACGCGGCGCGGCTGGAGGAGCTGTGGGCGAGCGCGGATGAAGTGCGCCGCCAGCACGTGGGCGACCAGGTCCACCTCCGCGGCCTGATCGAGATCTCCAACATCTGCTGCCGCCGCTGCCACTATTGCGGCCTGCGGGTGGACAACGCCAACCTCGGCCGCTACCGCATGAACGAGCAGGAGATCTGGGACTGCGTCCAGCTGGCCCTGCAGTTCGGCTACGGCACGGTGGTCATGCAGGCGGGCGAGGACCCCGGCATCGAGCGCGACTGGCTGTCGGCCCTCATCCGCCGCATCAAGAGCGAGACGCCGCTGGCCGTCACGCTGAGCCTGGGCGAGCGGGACGACGAGGACTTCGTCGCCTGGAAGCAGGCCGGCGCCGACCGCTACCTCCTCCGCTTCGAGACGTCCAACCGTGAGCTCTACGACCGCATCCACCCGCCGCGAGCCGGCGTCGTCAGCGACCGCTTCGCCATCCTCCGCCGCCTGCGCGAGATCGGCTTTGAGATCGGCAGCGGCGTGATGGCCGGCATCCCCGGCCAGACGTATGACGACCTGGCCGCCGACGTGGAGAAGTTCGGCGAACTGAAACTCGACATGATCGGCATTGGGCCTTTCATTCCGCACGGCGGCACGCCGCTGGGCCGCGACCGCGACGCTCTGCAGGCCGCCCCGACGGAACAGGCCCCCAACGACGAGTTGATGACGTACAAGATGGTCGCCCTAACCCGCCTCGCCTGCCCCGACGCGAACATCCCCTCGACGTCGGCCTTGGCCACGCTGAACAAGGCCCAGGGTCGCGAGCTGGGCCTGGCCCGCGGGGCGAACATCGTCATGCCCAACCTCACCCCGCCGCAATACCGCGTCCTGTACGAAATCTACCCCAACAAGGCGTGCATCTTCGAATCGGCCGGCGACTGCAGCGGCTGCATCAAGGGCCGTATCACCGGCATGGGCCGCACGATCGGCCAGGGGCCCGGAACAAGCCCGGGCTATCGCCCTCGATAAGTGGTACAATGATCGATCGCCCAAGCTGTCGGCTTCGTTCTCGCCAGTGAATCTGGGAGTAAGGCTTGGCGGCGGCTTGCCGTTCGGCGCTGTCAAATTCGGTGACGCCGAACGACAAGCCGCTGCCAGACGCACTCACCTGTTCGATGGTGAGGAACGGCAAGCCGATGTCAAGCCCTCGCATCGACCGCCGGCGTTGGCGCAGCAGAAGACAAGGCGACGACCCTGCGTCGTCGCGTGAATGTGGAGGTTCAGACGTGTGTGCATTGGTTTCGACCGAACTGAGTAAGAATGCGATCGACTTCATCGACGACGGCAAGATCACCGGCCTGATCAACCACACGGCCGCCGACGCGGTCCGCGTGCGCGAGATCATCGCCAAGAGCCTCTCCAAGCAGGCCCTGTCGGTGGAGGAAACGGCCGCCCTGGCCGCGGCCACCGAGCCCGAGCTGGTCGAGGAGATCTTCAACGCCGCCCGCGAACTGAAGCGGACGGTCTACGGCAACCGCATCGTGCTGTTCGCCCCGCTGTACGTGGGCAGCTACTGCATCAACGACTGCGCGTACTGCGGCTTCAAGCGGTCGAACCCCGACGCCTCCCGCCGCACGCTGACGCAGACCGAGGTCCGCCAGCAGGTCGAGGCGATGGAGAAGCAGGGCCACAAGCGACTGATCCTCGTCTTCGGGGAGCATCCGTGGTACGGCCCGCAGTACATCGCCGATACGGTCCGCACGGTCTACGACGTGAAGGTGGGGCACGGCGAGATCCGCCGCGCCAACGTCAACGCCGCCCCCCTCAGCGCCGAGGGCTTCAAGATCGTCAAGGACGCCGGCATCGGCACCTTCCAGATCTTCCAGGAAACCTACCATCACGAGACCTACCGCCGCATGCACCCGCCGATGACCCGCAAGGCCGACTACCTCTGGCGGCTCGACGCGTTCAGCCGGGCCATGGAGGTCGGGCAGGACGACGTGGGCATCGGGGCGCTGTTCGGCATCAGCGACTGGCGGTTCGAACTGCTGGGCCTGGTGACGCACGCCCTGCACCTGCAGGCCCGCCATGGCTGCGGCCCGCACACGATCAGCTTCCCGCGACTCAAGGCCGCCAGCGGCGTGCAGATCGACGACCAGTTCGCCGTCAGCGACCAGGACTTCAAACGGCTGATCGCCATCCTGCGGCTGGCCGTGCCGTACACCGGGCTGATCTGCACCGCGCGCGAAAGCGCCGCCGTCCGCCGCGACGTGATGGCCTTCGGCGTCAGCCAGATCGATGCGGGCACGCGGATCGAGCTGGGCGGCTACACCGAGGCCGGCGACAGCCAGTGCATGGAGAAGGAGCAGTTCACGCTGGGCGACATCCGCCCGCTGGACGTGGTGATGCGCGAGCTGCTGCAGGACGGCTACATCCCCAGCTTCTGCACGGCGTGCTACCGCCTGGGTCGCACGGGCGAGCACTTCATGGAGTTCGCGATCCCGGGCTTCATCAAGCGGTTCTGCACGCCCAACGCCCTGACGACGCTGCTGGAATATCTCATCGACTACGCCAGCCCTGCCACGCTGGCCGCCGGCGAGAAGGCGATCGCCGCCGAACTGGCGAAGCTGCCCGACAGCTCCGAAAAGACGCAGCTGGCCGAGCGGCTGGCAAAGATCCGCACCAGCGACGCGCGCGATCTCTATTTCTGAGCCGGTGTGGGCCGCTATGGGCGCAGGTGTTCTGCGACGCGAGCGATGGAAACATCGGAACGCAGGTGACGGTCCCCGTCGCCGCGATTACTTGGAACTGATCCCCGATTCACCGATTAACCTTTGGGACTTCAAATGGCCATCGAATTCACCATCATCAGCATCGGCGCACTATCCCACAACCGCCTCTGGGGCGAGGGGGCGGCGGTGCGGACGTCGCACGCAACCACCACCCTGGTCAAGGACGACAAGCGAATGCTGCTGGTGGACCCGTCGCTGCCGACGACGGCATTGGCCGCCCGCTTCAACGAGCGAACCGGCAAGCAGCTCGCCGACGTCACCGACGTGTTCTGCACCACGCTGCGGCCGGTGCACCGGCGGAGCATCGCCGCCTTCCCGCAGGCCAACTGGTACGCCAGCGAGGCCGAGCTGATGAGCTACCGCGAATACCTGCGGACGCTGATGGGCTCGATGGACCGCCTGGGCGAAGAGCGGGCCGAAGTGGAGAAGGACATCAAGCTGCTGGAGAAGTTCCAGATCGCCCCCGAGAAGTTCGGCCCGCAGATCGATCTCTACCCTCTCAGTGGGCCCTCGATGGGCTCAGCCGGCCTGCTGCTGACCCCCGCGACGCAGAGCATCCTCATCGCCGGCGACGCGGCGCTAACGGCCGACCACGTGCTGGCCGGCCAGGTGTGGGAAGGCTGCTATGATACGGAGCTTGCGATGGAGTCGCTGCAGGACCTGCTGGAGATCGGCGACATCATCGTCCCCGGCCACGACAACGTGATGCTTGCGCCCAAGGGCTACATGCTCTAGTGTAGTGGCACGAAAGTGCGTGCTTATCTGTGTCCCAAATCCGAAACTCGAAATCGCAGATTCAAATCCGAGATGCATAAACGCGATGCTTCCGCAGCACCTC
>CAZTVF010000174.1:0-8132 GCA_964616985.1 uncultured Planctomycetaceae bacterium | reverse complement strand
GCAGAAGCATGTGCGGCTGGATGTGACGGCCAAGGGACCAGCGTAAACATGCTTTTGCCCCTCCGGGGCTAAAAGCATGGCACCCAGATCGGCCTAAGAACATGGCACCCGCCATGACTCCCGGAAAAGGGGGCAGGAACCTTTTTTGACCCCGGTGGACGCTTTTCGGGGGCGTCCGCGACAGATCCCCGTCGCCGTGCGGCCACAGGATCATATGCCCCCCAAATTAGTATGGTGTCCCCCGAAAACCCCCGAATTCGTGTCCCCCGAATTCGCGGCGGACGGCAGAGTTTGGTGAGCTGCGAATTGCACTTGTGTTGGGTCAGAGGCCTGTTACCATTCGTCTACATCGCACTTCATTCGATTTAGCCGAACAGCCAGAACAGGAAGTTCCAATGGACGCCAACGTCTATGCGAGGCTCGCCAAGGGCGAGCCCGGGACGATGACGGCCGTATTCCGCTGGCCCGGGCACTGACGCCAAAGATCGGGAGCGACACATGAACTTCGTCATCTTTATGCCTGACCAGCAGCGGGCCGACGTGCTGGGCTGCTACGGCCATCCGTTGGCGTCGACCCCGAACTACGATCGACTCGCCAGCGAGGGCGCCCGCTTCGATCAGTGCCACGTGCAGCAGGCGCTCTGCACGCCTTCGCGATGCTCAATGATGACGGGCTGGTACCCTCATGTCCGGGGACATCGAACCATCCCGCACCTGCTGGGCCGGGATGATCCGAGCCTGCTGCGATACCTCAAGCAGGCGGGCTATCGCGTCGAGATCTACGGCAAGAACGACGTGTTCGTCCCCGAGCACGCCCGTCTGGCCGCCCATGTCGCCGAGCATCGCTGGGGCGGCTTCCCCCAGCGGATGTACCAGCCGGGCGATCCGGAGTTCTACAGCTTTCTCCAAGGCCCCACGCCCGGAGACGCCAGGGGATGCCTCGACTGGCCCAGCGTGCAATCGGCCCTGGATTTCCTGGGGTCAGCTCGGGCGGGCGAGCGTCCGTTCGTTCTGTTCCTGCCGCTGGTGATGCCTCACCCGACCTATTCGGCGCCCGAGCCGTTTTACAGCATGTACGCAGCCGAAGCGATGGAACTGCTGCCTGCGATGGATGGCCAGGCTCCATGCTTCCATCGGCTCATCCGGCAGTACCGGGGGCTGGACAAGCTCGATGAGGCCGTGTTTGCAAAGATCCGGGCGGTCTACCTCGGTATGACCAGTTGCGTCGATTGGATGCTGGGGCAGGTGCTGGACGCCCTGGATGCGAGCGGAAGGGCCGATGAGACGACCGTGATCGTCACCTCCGACCACGGGGATTTTGCCGGCGACTACGGTCTGGTCGAGAAGTGGTCGAGCGCCTTTTGCGACGCGATGACCCGGGTGCCGCTGCTGATCCGGACGCCCCGGGGCAAGGCTGGCCACGTGGTCCCAGAGCCGGTGGAGATGTTCGACGTGATGGCGACAGTCCTCGAATTGGCCGGCGTCGAGGCGCGGCACACCCACTTCAGCCAGTCGCTTTGCCGGCAACTGGCCGGATCGCCCGGCGAGCCCGACCGGGCGGCCTTTGGCTGCGGGGGCTGCAACGCCGACGAGATCCATTGTTCCAACCCCCCTCTGAACGACTCGCTTTTCGATCCGGCCAATCCCAATGCGCCTCACCTGCTGCTTCGCAGGGATCGTCCCGAATCCTACGCGCGAGCCGCTTGCATCCGCACGATGGACTGGAAGCTGATCCACCGCCCGCGCGAGATGAGCGAACTCTACGATCTTCGCAACGATCCTGGAGAGCTGCACAACCTATGGGGTCGCCCCGAGGCACGGCAGCGCCAGGCGGAGTTGCTTGGCCGCCTGCTCGATCGCCTGATCCTCACCAGCGACGTGATCCCCTTCGAGCAGGACGGCCGCGAGTGGGACCCCTCCTTGGCCAGAGGGGCGACAGCGTGAAGCGGCCCGACGTCATCTGGATCTTCACCGATGAGATGCGCACCGACGCCGTCGGCGTCCTGGGCAACCGGTGGACGAAGATCGACACCCCCAATCTCGACCGCATCGCCGAGACGGGCGCCAGCTTCACCAACTGCTTCTGCAACTCCCCCGTCTGCGTCGCTTCGCGATACAGCATGCTGACCGGGCTGCACTGCCAAGACACCGGCGTCTACTGCAACGAGACGGTCTGGGAGTCGGTCGATCATGGTCTGCAAGGCCGGTTCACCACCATCCCGGAGGTCTTCGCGGCGGCCGGCTACCGGACGGCCAACTTCGGCAAGAGCCATCTGCCCCACGGCTTGATGCCGTGGCAGCTCCACAACCCCCAGGGCGACATGAAGAGCACCCTTGGGCCGGGAGCGCCGGTGCAGGAGTTGCTCGCCCGCGGCGGCGAGCCAGAGGGATTCGTGCGGCTTTCCGGGCCGTGCACGATCCATGCGGGTGTCTTCCCGCCGGGGCACCCCTTCCCCGGCCAGGCCGTGACCCGCAACGCTCTGACCTGGCTCAACGAGGCCCAGGGCCCTGTCTTCGTTCGCTTGTCCTATCTTCAACCCCATACGCCGGTCCTGCCGCCCGAGCCGTTCGCGTCTCGATACCGGCCGGCCGATTTCCAAGACGACCCCGAGCTCAGCCGGACATCTCACTTTCAAAGCTGGTTCGGCCAGATGCAGCACCCCTGCGGCGACTTGACCCCCGAACAAGTGGCTCGCACGCGCGCCCACTACTACGCGTTGGTCGCCTGGCTCGACGATCAGATCGGACAGGTCCTCCTCTGGCTGGAAGAGCGAGGCCGGCTGGACAACGCCATCCTGATCTTCAACACCGACCACGGCGTCTCGCTTGGCGAAGGCAAACGCTACGGCAAGCAGACCTTCGCCCCAGAGACGCATCGCGTGCCGCTGCTCATTGCGGCGCCGGGGCGAATTGCCCCCCGCCAGCACCGCGACGATCTCTGCGAGAACCTTGATTTCGGCCGCACCCTCTTCTCGCTGGCCGGCCTCGAGGCGCCGAGCCAGTTCCGCGGCCGCGACCTGTTTGGCGCCCCGCCGCCCGGGGCGGTCTTCAGTGCGATCGGCGAAGGCGAACCCGACAGTCAGGCCTTTCCCCTGGGGCGCTTTGGCCGGTGGTCGGATGGGTCAGGCTGGCCCAGACGAGTCTGCGTCCGAACGGCGACGCATCGGCTCGATATGAGCGTGCGGCAGAACGGCCAGGCCGTGACGGGGATCGGCGTGACGTCTTTCTGGCTGACACCCAGGCCGATCCGCTGGAGCGGTGCAACGTGGCCGGCAATCCTGCCTTCTCTGAAGTGGAGAGTCGCCTGGTCAGGCTGCTCCAAGAGCATATGGCCGACGCTGTTTGCGGGCCCTGCGATGGCTGATGGCCACGCTGGCCGGAGACGGCCAGCAAAAAAGGGATTTCATCTTCCGGTTTTGACGATGCTTGTGCGTACCGTCGTCTAGGGGCGCGCAGGGTGCCATGCTTCTGCGTTGTTTGCAGAAGCATGTGCGGCTGGATGTGACGGCCAAGGGACCAGCGTAAACATGCTTTTGCCCCTCCGGGGCTAAAAGCATGGCACCCAGATCGGGCTAAACGCATGGCACCCACCACGGCACTCGGGTTCGTTTTTCAGTCTCGGTGATCCTCGCCCCGCGGCATGGCACCCGGTCAAATGGCGGCGAGGGCGGTGTCGAGGTCGTCGATGAGGTCCGAGATGTCCTCGATGCCGACCGAGAGTCGCAGCGTGCCTTCGGTGATGCCGATGGCCTCGCGTTCCTCCGGCGTCAGGACGCCGTGGCTCATGGTGGCAGGGTGACACAGCAGCGATTCGACGCCGCCGAGGCTCTCGGCGAACAGGAACACCTTGAGATTCTTCACCAACTTCGCCACCTGCTCGCGTCCGCCGCGGAGGCGGAACGACACGATCGCCCCGAAGCCGTCCATCTGCCTCTTGGCCAGCTCGTGCTGCGGATGCGTGACCAGGCCGGGGTAGATCGTCTCGGCCACCTTGGGGTGGCGGCTGAGGTGGTCGGCGATCGCGCGGGCGTTGGCCTCGTGCTGGCGCATCCGCACCGACAGCGTCTTGAGGCCACGAAGGCTCAGGAAGCAATCCACTGGCCCGGGCACGGCCCCGACGGCATTCTGGTAGAACTTGAACGCCTCGTATAGCGCGGGGTCACTGGTGAGCACGGCCCCGCCGATGACGTCGCTATGCCCGCTGACGTACTTGGTCGTGCTGTGCAGCACCACGTCCGCCCCTTGCGTGAGCGGCCGCTGGAACACCGGCGACGAAAACGTGTTGTCGGCCACCAGCTTCACACCCGCCTTGCGGCAGATCTCGGCCACCGCCCGCACGTCCACCAGTTGCAGCAGCGGGTTGGCCGGCGTCTCGATCCAGGCGAGCTTGGTGCTGGGGCGCATCGCGCGGGCGAAGGCGGATACATCCTCGCCATCGACGTACGTGAACGTCACACCGCGCGCCCCGTAGACCTTCTCGAACAGGCGGAACGTGCCACCGTAGATGTTCTTGGCCGACACCACGTGGTCGCCCGGCCGCAGCACCGAACAGACCGCATCGACGGCGGCCATGCCCGAGGCGAACGCCAGCCCGTGCTTCGCCTCCTCCAGCGAGGCCAGGCACTGCTCCAGCGCGGTGCGCGTGGGGTTGCCGCTGCGCGAGTACTCATAGTTGTGCGGCTTACCGATTTCGTCGAAGACGAAATTGACGGTCTGGTAGATGGGCGTGATGATCGACCCGGTGACCGGGTCGGTCGGCTGGCCCACGCGGATGGCCTTGGTGGCGAACTTCATGAACACTCCTTTTAGCCCGTAATGTGATCGAACAGCACGGTGGACAGGTATCGCTCGCCGAAACTGGGCAGGATCACGACGATCGTCTTGCCCGCATTCTCGGGGCGCTGGGCGACGATGTCGGCCGCTCGCAGCGCGGCGCCCGAAGAGATGCCGATGAACAGGCCCTCTTCCCGGGCCGCCCGGCGGGCGTACTCGATGGCCTCCATCTGGTCCACGGCGACGACCTCGTCGACGATCTTGAGGTTGAGCACCTTGGGCACGAAGCCCGCGCCGATTCCCTGGATCTTGTGCGGGCCCGGCGCGACGACCGTCCCCGCCAGCGTCTGCGAGAGCACCGGGCTCTGCGCGGGCTCCACGGCGATGGCCTTGAAGCCGGGGCGGCGCGACTTGATCACCTCGGCCACGCCCGTGATCGTGCCGCCGGTGCCCACGCCAGAGATGAGGATGTCGACCAATCCATCGGTGTCGGCCCAGATCTCCTCGGCCGTCGTGCGGCGGTGGACCTCGGGGTTCGCCGGGTTCTCGAACTGCTGCGGCATGAAGGCGTGCCGCGTGTTGGCGACCAGGTCGTTCGCCTTGGCGATGGCGCCCTTCATGCCCTCGGCGGCCGGCGTGAGCACCACCTCGGCGCCCAGGGCCTTGAGCACCTTGCGGCGCTCGATGCTCATCGACTCCGGCATGGTCAGGACCAGGCGGTAGCCGCGGGCGGCGGCCACGAACGCCAGCGCGATGCCCGTGTTGCCGCTGGTGGGCTCGACGATCAGGGTCGCGGGCGTGATCTTGCCCTCGCGCTCCGCCGCTTCGATCATCGCCAGGCCGATGCGGTCCTTGACGGAGACCAGCGGGTTGCGGCCCTCCATCTTGGCCAGCACGATCGCCCGGCCCTGGACGACCTTGCGGACGCGAACCAGCGGCGTCTTGCCGATCGTGCCTGTGACATCGTCAAAAATGTTCGCCATGGTATCTCCTTCTATCGCTCGTCGCGTTGAATGACTTCGTTCATCGATCCGCTGCGGAAGCCCTGCAGGTCCATCGTCACGTATGCGTAGCCGGCCTCCTTGAGGCCCTGGACGATCACCTCTCGCAGCCCCAGCGCCGTGGACAGCTGCTCGGCCGGCAGTTCGATGCGGGCCACGTCGCCGTGGTCGCGCACGCGACACTGCTCGAAGCCCAGCTTCTTCAAAAGCGCCTCGGCGCGTTCGACACGCTCGAGCACCTGGGCGGTGATCCGCTGGCCATACGGCACGCGGCTGGCCAGACAGGCCATGGAGGGCTTGCGCCACGTGGGCAGGCCGCGAGCTTTGGACGCATGGCGGATCTCGTCCTTCGTCAGCCCCGACTCGAGCAGCGGGTTGCGGACGCCGAGCTTGCGCCCCGCCTCCAGGCCGGGCCGGAAGTCGCCCGCATCATCGGCGTTGGCCCCGGCGACAACGGCACCGAAGCCCCGCTGGCGGGCCAGTTCCCAGAGGCGCTGGAACAGATCGCTCTTGCAGTAGAAGCAACGGTTGGTGGGATTGGCCGCGTATTGCTCGTCGGCCAGCTCATGCGTTTCGATCTCCACCACGGCGGCCCCGAGTTTGGCGGCCAGCGCCTTCGCCTCCTGCCGCTCGGCCTGCGGCAGACTGGGCGAGACGCCGATGGCGGCAAGCACGCTCTGCGGCCCCAGCGTCTCAATCGCCAAGGCCAGCAGGAAGCTGCTGTCGACGCCGCCGGAAAAGGCCACGACAACACTGCGGAGTTCCCGAAGGCTTTCGGCAGCCTTCGCCAGCTTCTCGTCGGCCGTCAGATTGGCTTGCTCGTTATCCATTCGTTGCCTTGGCGGATTACCGATACACTATTAGCTCACTAGAGATAATGTACTCTATCCGCCACTTTGTCAATGAAGATTCCTGCGTCGATTCAACATTATTTCTATCGGGATTAAAGACGACATATAAGACGCTATAATAAAAATAGTTATCTCGCAAACTTCTCCGATATCTCGATCGAATCTACAACTTTTTGTTTGACAATGGCAGATTCAAACCGACACTATTACATAGACTAACTATAGTCGAGGCCAAGATGACCATATCACAGAAGTGTCAGTATGCGGTCCGGGCGGTGTTCGAGCTCTCCAAGCGTCGCGGCGCGGGCCCCATCACCATTGGCGACCTGGCCCAGAAGCAGGCGATCCCGGCTCGCTTCCTGGAGATCATCCTGAACGAGTTGAAGCAAGGCGGCGTCGTTGAATCTCGCCGCGGCGTTCAAGGCGGCTACATGCTCATCGGCGAGCCCAAGGACGTGACGGTCGGCCGCATCATCCGGTTCATCGACGGCCCGCTGGACCCCGTCAAGTGCATCGGCACGCAGAACGAGAAGTGCCCGCTCAAGGGAGGCTGTGCTTTCAACGAGCTGTGGACCAAGGCGAAGAAAGCCGTCGAAACCGTCTACGATTCCACCACGTTCCAGGACCTGATCGAACGCGAACAGGTCCTGACCAAGCGGACCGTGAACGACTACGCAATCTGATCAGATCGCATAGTCGTCCGCGAACACCTTGACCTCAATGGGGGTCACGAAAACCGCCTCGCCCTGCTTCACGGGAAATTCCTGGTAGCGGGAGTGCGGCAACTCGACCTGGATCCGCCCCACCGCTTCGCTCTGGACCTCCACGCGCACGACCGGCCCGGCCGCCGAGACGAACGCCACCTGCCCGCTGATGCTGCCAGGGCCCGAGGCCGTGCGGCTGATCGCCAGGTTGTGCGGCCGCACGAAGAACCGCGGCGAGTCGCCCGGCGGCAAGCTGCCCGGTCTGTCGAATCGCGGGGTGCCCTCCTCCACGCGGCCGTGGAAGGTGTTCACGCGTCCGAGAAACTCCATGACGAAGGCGGAACGCGGCTGGTGGAACACCTCCTCGGGTTTGCCCATCTGCTCGATCCGCCCGCCGTTCATGACGACAATGCAGTCGGCGACCTCCAGGGCCTCCTCCTGGTCGTGCGTGACCAGCAGGCTAGTGACGCCGATCTGGTCGTGCAGCCGCCGCAGCCACTGGCGGAGTTCCTGCCGCACCTTGGCATCGAGGGCGCCGAAGGGCTCGTCCAGCAGCAGCACTCGCGGCTCGACGGCCAGGGCCCGCGCCAGCGCCACGCGCTGCCGCTGCCCACCTGAAAGCTGGTGCGGATGCCGCGACGCCATCGTGTCCAGCTGCACCAGCCGCAGCAGTTCGTGCACGCGCGAGGCGATCTCGCCCCGCGGGGGGCGGGTGGACCGCGGCCGCACGCGCAGGCCAAAGGCCACGTTCTCGAAGACCGTCATGTGGCGGAACAGCGCGTAGTGCTGGAAGACAAAACCGA
>CAZTVF010000173.1:0-8206 GCA_964616985.1 uncultured Planctomycetaceae bacterium | reverse complement strand
CCGATTGTCAAAAAGCCAGCGAAGAGAATCGAACTCTTAACCGCCGCTTTACAAAAGCGGTGCTCTACCGTTGAGCTACGCTGGCGGAACTACTTTATTTTACGGCATTTACGGCTGGTTGGCGATGGCGTTTTTCGACCCACGCAAACCTGTACCGAATTGACGCCATAAGGCATTGATAAACCACGACTTAAACCGCGATTTGGTACAACACTTGGTACGGCGAAATTAGGTACAGAATTAGGTACAGAAACAGCCGTTCCAGCCCGTCCCGCATCGCACATAAGTTCATCGACGCTGCCCAGCATTCTCATGAGGATAACCATGCTATGCGGCCTCTGCAAGGCCGAACTCACGCTCCAGCATGGCCAGTGCCTCAAGCAGACGAGGGTGATTCTTCAGGGCGTGAATCTTCGCTTCGTGGCCGATGTAGAACCTCTCGGCCACCGAGTCACCGCTCGGCTCCTTTGACACCACGCCGTTGCTGATGAAAAGAGCGTCGTTGTCGTGGGCAAGGAAGAACTGGACGACATCGCCGTAGCCCTTCGACTTCAGCACTGTGGCCACGGTCTTCCGCAGCATGACGAATGAGCCGTCGATGTCTGCATCATCAAGGAGGCGATTGAACGTCTGACGAACGGCGTCATTCTTGAACGTTCTTCCGTCCTTCCGAAAACCACGCTCCACCAGCGGCCTGCCATCGCGGGTTAGGAACAACAAGTCAGTGGGTTTCTTGATGCCACGCCGCTTGCACGATTCGATGAGCTTCCATGTCACGGGCCACAGCTTCCAGCATCCAAGGACGCCAGTTTTTCCACGTAGAGTCACCAGATGCGGCGGCTCAAGGTTCTGCCCCGTCAGCTTGGCGATGTCGGCCTGGTTCATCGCCGTGTTCAAAGCCAACGCAACGTAGAGTCGCTGCTTGTCATCCTTGCAGGCCCGCCAAATCGTCTTCACCTGTTCTACGGTGAAGAACTTGACGGCACTCTTGGCGACCCTAACCTTCTTGAACGATTCGATGTTCCGAGGTCGTTCCACGAGGAGTTTAGACCTCCACAGCCAATCGACGAAGCTGGCGGCGGTTTGGAGCGTATATCTTGCAGAGTAGCCGCTGATCTCGTCGGCCTTGCCGCTGCCGATGCGGTCAGTGATTTCTTTGCGGAACGCCTGCAAGGTCATCTCGGTGATTGCATTGGAGTCCGTGTCTCTGCCGACAAACTCCAAGAAAGTCGTGACGTAGTTACCGACACGTTCGTATCGACTCACGGAAAGTTCGCCACGTTCCGCTCTGGCTCGCAGGTCATCCATGAACATTGTGGCCGAATCTGCTAGTGGACTGGTCGTCACCTTCGGAGCGGCCATCGTCGGAAGCCCAAGAGTCGAGAGCTTCTTGTTCGCTCCAGTCCGCAAGTCCGACATGAACTCCTCGACAAGCGGGATGGTCTGGCTGACTCGCTTGGCGATGCCTGCCTCTCGCATCTGCTGGTCGAGGGCCTGCTTCTTGACGACCCATTCGGCCAAAGCAGCTTCGTAGTTCGCCTGCGTTTCCTGGCGGCTGTTGTCGCCACGCAAGTAGTGCGTCTGACCCCCGTAATACTTGCGGTAGCAGCCGCGTGGCTTATGCCACGACAGGGGGCTGTCAAATCGGAAACGCAGGAATTTTCGGCTTGGTGTTACGGGCGGGGGCGGGCGTTACGAAACATCGGAAGATGCGAACAAGTTCCGAGGTCTCGCAAAACGGGGGCGTGGCTTGAAGAGAGCTTCAACCAGCGTGTCCAAGGCGGCGTTCCGTTCGTCTTCGTCGGCGGCAGGATCGTTCACGATCTTGCTCATCGACTCGATGACTTTCTTGATGTCGTTGCTGGCGGTCAGGTAGACCTGAAATAGCGTGGCGAAGATTTCAGCCGCTGGGCGGCGAATGTCGGGGTGAACGTGGCGGGGCTTGTAGCCCTTGTGTTCCATCATGGCCTGATTTCCCAAGCGGAACCGATCAAGCAGTCTTCTTCAAGGGCTTCTTCGTCTCGAAGAACAGCCCCGCATCGACACGGAAACGTTCGCTCAAGATGGCGATGTGCGTCTTGCTCATGCCACGCTTGCCGTGCAGGATTTGGCTGGCAAGACCTCGGTTGCCCAGCAGCTTGCCCAAGTCGATGGGCTTCATGCCGTTCTCTCGCATCAGATACTTCAAGGCAGCAAGCGGCGTCATACCGCTTGCTTCTATTCGGTGATGCTGCTCCTCGTAATCGCCGACGAATTGCGTCAAGGCATCGAGGTAAGCCTTCTCTCCGTCATCCAGCTTGTCCTCGTCACGGACAGCCAGTGCCTTCAAGAAGGACACGGCAGCATCGTACTGGGCCTCGTTCTTGAGCGGCACCAGCGGGAACTCCCGCACAAGGTCGAAGTAGCTGTCGTTCATGCGTTTTGCCACTGTCGTCATAGTTTTGCCTTCCACTTGTCGGTGTCGTACTCCTTGTGGGTCAACACCATCAGGGCATACACGACGCCCGTGTTGTAGTGGATCGCTGCGATCAGGCGGTACTTGTTGCCGCCGATGTCGAACACCGTGACCGTGTTGCCGCTGGCGACCTTGACGGTATCAGCGGCTCCGAAGGTTTGCTTGACCTCAATGAAGTTCCGCCATGTCGCCCTCTCGGTCACTTCGTACCAATCTTTGAGGGGGCCTTCGGCGTCGGCGTGCCTCTGCCAGAACTCCCTCAAAGTCTTCACCGAGATTATCCTCATCGGCATCCTTTCCGAACATGTTTACATTATGTACGCATTGTCGGCAGGAGTCAAGCGGAAAACGGCGGAACCTGTGGCACAGCTTCACCATCACTTACGTCAATTTGCCCGTGTGGGCCACCCGTCCGAAATTAGGTACAGAATTAGGTACAAACGCAGTTTGCCCCAATCATGGCTTTCGCAAACCCTTGGAACATAGGAGGATAGAGAGAGTGGAGCATCCCCTTACAAAAGCGGTGCTCTACCGTTGAGCTACGCTGGCGGATGGAGGAATTATACTGCATGATCGGCCCAGGGGCGAGGGAGAGATGAGCATTTCAGAGGCGCGGCCGGGGGCGAGGGGCGAAGCGGGAGGGTGGGCGGCCGGCGGCATGTCCAAGCCGCAATCGAGCGAATCAAGAACGAGAGGCCTGCCGGTCGCTGGCGTTCCCGAGGGCAAGGCACCCTTCCCCACGGCCTCAGCGGCGCCTGCCGCTGAGACCGTGGGAGTTGGGCGCCAATCATGCCAGCGCACCCCGTCGTGTTGTCCAGCCGCCATTGGGGCCGATGCGTCATGGGCCGCCAAGGAAGCGGATCGCTTAGTTGATGACGACTTCCTTGCCGGCGTCGGCGGAGCGGTACACGCCGTCCAGTATCTTCTGGACGGCCATGCCGGCCTCGCCGGGGGCGGTCAGGGCCGTGCCCTTGAGGGAACCGTCGACCCAGTCCTGCAGCTTGCGTTTGAACATGGGGCCCCAGCTGCCGTCGCCAAGGAAGGCGGGGGTGCTGTTGATCATCGTGCCGGCGCGGTCGGTGTAGATGGCGGCGGGGTCCCAGGCGCAGCCGCCCTTGTCGCCGATGGCGGTGAAGTTCCAGATATCTTTCTCGATGTGAGCGGCGAAGCTGGCCTCGATCTGCATGATCGCGCCGTTTTCGAAACGGATCTGGCCGACGGCGAGATCCTCGACGGTGTAGGTCTTGTAGTCCCAGCCTGGCCAGGCCGAGGTGACGGTGCTGGGCTTATTGCCCATGTAGGTCCAGGTGTTGCCGCTGGCGGCCACCGGCTTGGGCGCGCCCATGAAGTAGTGGGCCGCCTCGATGACATGCACGCCGATGTCGATCATCGGGCCGCCGCCCTGGAGCTTCTTTTGTCCGAAGACGCCCCAGTTGGGAATGCCGCGACGACGCAGCGCCTGGCACTTGACGAACATGATCTTGCCGAACTGCCCCTCGTCGCGGGCCCGCGTGAGAAACTGCGTCGTGGGGTGGTAGCGGTACTGGAAACCCACCGACAGCTTGACCTTGTTCTTCTTGGCCGCGTCGATCATCCGCTGGCATTCCTTGGGCGTCATGGCCATCGGCTTTTCGGTGATCGCGTGACAGCCCGCGTTGCAGGCGTCCACCACGGGCTGGCAATGCACGCCGTTGGGCGTGCAGACGTCCACCGCGTCGGGCTGGACTTCCTTGAGCATCTTGTTCCAGCTGTCGTACACGGCAGTGACGCCCCACTGGTCCGTCATGATCTTGAGCCGGGAGGGGACAATGTCCACGCCGGCGACCACCTCGACCTCGGGCATCTCCTTGAACGCCTTCATATGGGTCTGCGAAATGCCGCCGCAGCCGATAATCGCCACGCGCAGCTTCTTGCCCGTGTATGCCTTCGTGCCGTCATCAAGCTTCAGCGACTCCGTCGAAACGCCCTTGTCTGCCATTTCAGTTTCCTTGTTCCTTAATATGCATCTGCCAGTGAACTGCTCACGCTTCGGCCGGTATTCTGATGTCATCCAGCCCGCAGGTCAAGATATTGCCGCTTCATGCGGCATGAGCGCAGCACCCACGACGCGGGGGAGTCACTCGTGGTTTTACGCCTGCAAGTCTCCGTGAAGCATGTTCTGCGCCGGCAGATTGTTCATGTCCATGTCGACGGCCTGCCGGAAGTGTTCCAAAGCCTCGGCGAGTTTGTCCTGTCCCAGCAAGCCCAGGCCCAGGAGGTAGTGCCCTTGCGACTGATGCTTTTGCCCTCGTTCCTCGCCGAACTTGCTGAAGAAGTCGGCCGTCGCCTCCGCGGACAACATCTTCTCGCCCGCATTCAGGAGGCCGTTGACCAGGAGTGTTGTCTCGCTGGTGCGTCCAAGCCGTTTCAGGGCCATCGCCTGGTAATAAGCCAGCGGGGTGCCAGCGCGGGGACTGGCGGCAGCCCCGGAGTAGGCCTCGCGCGCCTCGTCGTGCCTCCCCAGGCTCTCCATAGCCCGGCCAACATAGTACATCACCTGCGGCGCCCGCCCGCCATCAGCGGGCCGGCCCATCTCCAGATTGTCGGGGTACTCCAACGCGGCCTGGAAGTCGGCCAGTGCGCCCTCCAGTTGCCGATCCTTCAGCCGACTGCAGCCGCGAAGCAGGTGGGCATCCACATACGTGTTGTGCACCGTGCCCTCGAAACCTTCCCAGGTGTGGAAGTGGTGATCGCCGAACAGTTCAATGGCACGATCGTACCGGCCCACGGCCAGGAGCAGCCTGATCTCCTTGAGCAGGGCGTCGTCCCGCAGGGCGACGGTGGCGTGATGCCGTTCCAGCCGCTCGAGCCGCTGGGCGTGCGGCACCCCTTGCCGCTGGAGCAGGCCGTCAAGTTCGGCCAGGATCCGCGCGTCGGACGGATCGCACGCGGCCGCTCGCTCCATGCTGGCCGTCGCCTTGGCCACGTCGCCAGCCTGGTAGGCTAACGCCAGGTTGCGGTGTACGGTCGCCAGGCTGGGGTCCGCCTTGGCGGAGTTTTCCCAGGCGAGGACCGCCTCCTGGGGCCGGTGCTCAAAGAGCAGGTTGCCCAGGTAGTACAACGCCCGGGCGTCGCCCGGGTCGTGTTCGATGGCCGCTCGCAGCGCGGCCGCCGACTCCTGGCGAAACGGAAAGCAATAGGTCGGGGGCAACCGCCGGGCCATGGCGAAATGTTCGCCGGCCTTCATTGTCTGGCCCTGGCGGCCGAAGCAGTATCCCAGGGTATAGTGGACCATCGGGTCGAGGAGGCCTTGATCCGCGGCTTGGCTCAATCGTTCGAGGATCTCGATCGCCTCAGTCCACTGGCCCACGGATATGTAGTCGCCCGCCAGTTCCAGGAATGATTGGACCGTGTTCACATCGTGGCCGTGGCGCACAGCGGGCCCGGTCGCGGGCGAACACTGCATCAGTGCGGCGAGTTGCAGCATCTGCGCCTGGGCCTCATCGTCCTTGCCGGCCTGCCTCAGTGACAAGACCTGTTCGTTGCGGGCCCAGAAGTCCAGCGGAGATGCCGCGATGATCTGACTGGCCGCCGCAGCCGCCTGTGCTGCCAGGCCGAGCTTTCTCATCGCCATCGCCGCAAGTGTCCTGGCTTTGGCGTGATCCGCATTGAAGACGACGGCCTTCGTTGCCCAGTCGAGGGCGGCCTGCGGGCAGCCGTCTTCCATCGCCATCTCGGCCAGTTGGCAATAGCCCGCCGCACGCCAGGCGAAGCTCCAGCAGGCTTTTCGGAAGGCATCGACGGCCTTGTCGCGTTGCCCCTGAGCCCGCAACGACACCCCCAGCAGGTACAAAGGCTCGCCGTCGCGAGGGCTGGTGTAGTTGGCCCCCACGCGGCCCAGGCTCCGTCGCAGGTGGTCGATTGCCCTGTCGTACAGGCCCCGTCTGCAGTTGAGGGTCGCCATCGCGAGGTTTGTGCGCGCATCATCCGCGTCGCGGCGAAGGGCTTCGAGGTAGTACGACTCGGCGTCGAGCGTCGGGTTGTGGAACTGCTCCAGGCGCAGGCCGGCCAGATACAGCTCTTCGTTGGTCTTGATCTCTTCGGGTCGACCGGGCGGCAGAACCGGCGGCGGCTTGGGCACATCGGCCGCCTCGAGACCCTGCCAGCGGACGAGCTCACGTCCTCCGCCGTCGGCAATCACGGCGAGCAGATCCCGCTCCCGGATGCCTGGGGGAAGGACGACGGTCTTTACGTAGGGTCGGTCGGGCGAGATGTGAATCGTCTCGTCCAACACAGGCCTGCCTGCGGCCACAAACATCGCGCGCGCCCCCGGGAAATCGCCGGTGGCGTTGAAGGCCACGCGGGCCTGGCCGTCGTGCAACCGGACATTGACGGCCGCGTCCATCGTCGCGTTCTTGATGCCTCCCAGCTCTCGCAGGGGGTACCAGTAGGCGGTGACCACTTTCGTCTCGTAGGGCGCGATCCAGCTATAGTCTGGCTGGTTGTCGCTGTAGGCCCCGGCCATGAGTTCCAGATATGGGCCGTCTGTGTCAGTGAGGACCTTGTCCCACATCTGCCCGCCCGGCCCGCCCGAGAATAGGAAGAACTTCTTGCCGGGCACGACGTGATGGTCGGCCACGTGCACAACTCCGGCAGACTTGTCGTGATCGTAGCCGCCGAAGAAGTCATCCTCGTAGTTCCAGGCGAAAATCGAGCGCGGGGAACGATGGTTCTTCCACCAGCTCAGGTCGAGGCCGCCGAGGTCTTCGCTGCCGTGCTTCCCATCGGCGATGGGCCAGCGGAGGAACCCGCACTTGCTGTGCCCCGTGCCCCATTGCGTCCGAGGCGGAAAGACCACCTGGTAGTTCTGTCCGCAGGGCACGGCCGTGTTCGTGAAGCAAAGCATCGACTGGGGCAGGGGCGTGCGGTTGACCATGCGAATCGTCGTCTGCACGTAAGAGCGGTCGGGGCGGAGGGTGACGGCCACGCTCCAGCCCATGCGATGGTGCAGTTCGGTCTCGCCGACGGTGACCGTGCAGCCGCCGTCGGGGTCTGTCTGGCCGTGGCAGTGCACGGGCATGAATGTCGTGGCCCGGTGATGGTGCGGCAGGTCCCACTCCGCGCCGCCGCTGATCCACGCCCCCAGCATGCCGACCAGTGCGGGCTTGATGACGTGCTGGCGATAGAAGAAATCGTAGCCGTTGGTCTTATCCAGACCCTCGAAGATCCGCCCGCCCAGTTCGGGCAACACCATCAGGCGAAGATAGGGATTCTCCATCACCATGGCTGCGTAGGTGCGATCCTGGCGGATCTGGCTGAGTCGATCGAGCATCGGATAGGGATAGACTCGACCGCGGGCCCCCTGATAGACCCGCCCGCTGTAGAACAACGGGTTGGCTTCTGCCGGTCCGATGGGGTAGGTCGGAATGGTGATGAACTGGCGACAAAGCTGGGCTGTCATGACATTCCTGCCGTTCTGTGAGCTTTGAGGTACCGGATGGCAGAGGATAGCGGCGTGGAGGGCCGTTTCGCAAGAGCGGAACGGGCGAGCGGGTTCATGCGGATGAGCCTGCGTCAGGTCTGTACCGGGCGATCTCGCATCCAGACAGTCTCGGCCTCCAAATCTGCGCCACATAGAGTGGCTCTTGCCGTTGCCATGGAGTACACTCGGCAGGATTGCCGGGTTGTCTTGGTGTGCACCGGCAGGAATATCAGCCCGACTTAATCATCGCGTGAGGGACGGTCTGTGAACATCTGGATTCAGAAAAGCCG
>CAZTVF010000172.1:0-8313 GCA_964616985.1 uncultured Planctomycetaceae bacterium | reverse complement strand
GGCATGAACGAGTAACTCTTCCCCGACGTCATCCTCATCGACGGCGGCAAGGGGCAGCTCTCGGCCGCCTACAGTGCTTTCGAAGGACTGGAATTCCGCCCGCCGATCCTGATCTCGCTGGCCAAGAAGGAAGAAGAGGTCTTCATGCACGGCCGCGAGGGCCCCCTCCGCCTGTCGCGCCATGATACAGCGTTGCGCGTACTGCAGGCCGTGCGCGACGAAGCCCACCGCTTCGCCCAGCAGTACCATCACATCCTGCGGCGCAAGGCCACGCTCGAAGAGTGATTGGCCCCAAGACGCAACGCAGCAATCGGCGATGTTCGCCGCTATAATCCCGGCCGAAACAAGGAGTGCGCATGCCGGCAAACGAACTAGCGAATGAACTCCTGCCGGAGTTGAAGGCGATCGCGAAGATCCATAATTACCGCAAGGTGTATTACGTCGAGATGATCGTCGGGCGAATGCACGGCGTGACGGCGGAGGCCCTGGAGGCCGGCCTCGCACGAGCCTTCGAACGCACGGAATTCAAAGGGGCGGATCTGGAGATTCGCATCATCGGGGTCGGCGAGCAGTACCGCTCGCGCAACTCCTCCGAAGACATCACTGCCAACGGCTTCGAATTGCTCATCGTCCGCATGACGGGCGAGGAGTAGAGAAGAAGAAGAAGAAGCATCAGCAGGGATGAAGAGGATAAACACAGATAAAGACGGGTTGCCTCAATCGCAGATACGGCCTAGTTCCCGCCGGCATTGATCTTCGCCATCAGTTCCTTCTCCATCTTGCGGAGTTCGGCCAGCTTTGCCTTGCGAAATTCCTCTTTGCGCTCGTCGGATTCCGCGTTGGCCTCCAGGCTGGCCCGCATGGCCGAGATCTCGGCCAGCTTCTTCTTCAGAACGTCCACTTCGTCACCGCCGCCGGCAGGAGTGGGCGCCTCGGACGGTTTCGTCGCGGGAGCCGCCGGCGCGACGATCGGCATGCTGACGGCGCCGCCGTCGGGGCCCACGCGGACCCAATGGCCGCGGGCGTATTTCCACAGCACATCTGCTTCCTTCATTCGCGGCCCCTCGGCCGCCGGCGCGCTGGTCGAAGTGGCGGCCGCGACCGCTTCCGGCTTGGGAACGGTCAAGGACGCCACGTGGGCAGCGAACACCTTGAGTTCAGCGCCGTCGAGGGTGGTGAACGGCACCGCCCGTCCGATCAACGAACCCGTAAAGGCGACCCCGTCGCGCAGCTTGATCTGGACGATGTCCACCGTGCCTTCGATCGCCGTCACGTCGGCCACGAACGCGGGCGGCACCGTGATCTCCTGCGTTCCTCTGACCAGGAGTTTCAGTTCCCCCGTGAGGCGGCCATATAGCACGTCGTCATTCGCCAGCCTCAACACGGCCGCGCCGACGGGGGCCGGCTGCGGCGGGTAGAAGATGAACTGCGAAACTGAGTTCAGCCGCGCGGGGGACTTGAGGCCCATCTCGAGATTCAGCGAGAGCGACTCGTTTTCCAGCAGGCCCGACAGCACCGAACCATCGCGGAACACGGCGCGGTGCAGACCGCCGCCGGGCGTGTCCAACAGCAGACCCGCCAACGACTGCGGCGCCAGCTTCATCGCCCCCTGCTGCGTTCGGAAGGTGAGGTCCGCCGTCGCAGGGTCGAACGCCAGGCGCGAGCCCATCCGCGTCACCACCATCGGACGGCCCACGACGATCTTCTCGGGCCGCTCGGGGGAGACTCGATACGCCAGTGACCGCACGGCATCCAGCGGCAAGGAGACGCTGTTGCCTTCGGCGAACAGAAGCGATGGCAGCGGACTGGCCAATTCGCCGGCCACCACCTGCCCGTCGGTGAGCGCAACGCGGACGCGCGTTGCCGACGTCTCATCGGCCACCAACCCCACGATGCGCGACGCCGCCAGATCGCACTTGCCATATGGGGTGACGACGGAAAGCGCCACCGCCGAGAGCTCGCCGCGTCGCTCCGTGTTGTTGCGAAGGAGGACGATGTCGGCGTCCGTGCGGCGCGGCAGGACCAGGCCGCCCACGTCCATGCTCGCCCCGCTGGGGCTGAGGTTCACGAGGATCTCCCGCAGCGGGGCCGGCAAGGAGGCAATCTCTGCCGCCGGGTCAAACGTGGCCAGAAGCTTCTTCGCCTCCGCCAGCGTCTTCTGCTGCGATTCAAACAGGCAGATGCCGACGGTCTTGCCCGCCGGGATCGCGAGGCGGAACTCGTACTCGACCAGCCGCGTCGTCTTGCTGGCGGTCACCGCGGGCCGCACGCGGGCGCCGGGCACGCCAAAGAAATGGCACAAGGTCGGGCGCGACATGTTGGTCGCATTGGCGGTAAGCAGTCCGCTGTCCTTGGCCGTCACGGCCTCGCCGCCGCTGGTGGTCTCTAGCACGCGGTTTTCGCTCCGGGTGTCGATGCTGTAGCGGATGACCCGGCGAATCTCGGTCTCGGAGGTGTTCTGGTAGAGGTCGATCCATCGCGCGTAGGTCTTCCCGTTTGGCACCGCTGCGCGGCGCCACACGCGAAGGTCGTTTCGGGTCCACGGACCCAGTTCAATCTCCCGCCCGTCGGAACTGATGACGACCGCGGCCGAAGACGTGCCTTCGTCCAGCCGCGTGCCGTCAACGAAGATCAGCATGCCGCTGTCATAGCAGGACTCCGTGCCGCTGGCCACCGCGCCGTTGAAGAGGATATCCCAGAGGAAGCCGCCGCCATCCTGCATCTGGCGCGGCGAACTGAAAGGCTGCCCCTGGCCGGGGAGGTGGAAGATGTTCTCGGCGGAGGCCGCCACAGGCGTGGTGGCGGGAGCCACCGTGCTGCGTGTGGGCTTCAACTGCGCCCCCGCCGGCTGGGGAACCAGCAGCCACACCGCCGCACACGCAACCATCACGAATCGGATCATGAACTCTCCTGAGAGAAAGCCGCGTTCGTGCTGCATCAGCCGTTGATCATAAAACCGCCGCGGAAGCGACCGCCGGGATTGGCCGGGGCGGTCTTCTTCGCCCCGATCTTTTCGAGGATATCATCGATTCGCTGGCGGACTTCGGGGTCGCTGTTCGCCTGGTGCTTCTGGAGCAGCGGCGCGATTTCCAGCCCCATCTTCACCAGGTCCTCGGTGGCGGCCTGGCGATCCTTGAAGCTCTCAGCCCCGAGGCGCGCCACCAGCGTCTCGACCTTGCGGATCATTTCGTCGGGCGGCAGGACGCTCTTGCGCTGCAAGCTGACGATCTGGCCCACGGGAATCCTCAGCGACGGCCCGGGCGTAATCTGGAACGTCAGTTCTTCCTGCTCCAGCCGGCCGCGAAGGACCGTGCTATCCCAGAATTGCACCGCCGCGGCGCCATCGGCGAACTTGAGCGACTTGATCGTCTGGGGCTTCAACGGCACGCTGTTGAATTCGCTCACCAGCGTCAGCGATGCATCGGTCACCGCTCCGTACAACTGGTCATCGTTGCTCAGCACGGCCAGCGTCAAAAGGTCGTCGATCTTCTCCTCGGCGCCGAAGCGGATTCGGGTGATCATGTCCCGCTGCACGTCGAGCTTGTGGCCCAGGCTCAGCGCCAGCGAGACGGCCTCGGGCTCCAGCATGCCGCCGAGCTTGGACCCGTTGACGAAATGGGCGCGGTGCACCCCGTTGCCCGGGTTGTCCATCGTCACGGCAAGAAGATTCGACGGCACAAGATCGATGATGCCGTTGCGGGTGCGAAGCTGCAACTTGGTCACGTTGGGGTCGAAGGCGAGCTGGTCGCCCGTCCGCAGCACCACCAGCGGGTCGCCGATCACCGCCTCCTCGGGTTTCTCCTCGCAGAGGCGATAGCTCCAGTTGCGGATCCGCGCCAGCGGGATCAGCAGGTCGCCGCCCGTCGGCAGCACGAGCTTGAGCTTCATGTCGCCGCACTTGCCGGAGATGACCTGGCCGTCGGCCATGACGAAGCGGACGGAGTCGTCGTCGCCCAGAGCGGGGACCATGCCGATCACCTTGGACGCCGGCAGCGTGAGCTTGGCGAACAACGTCTCCAGCACGAACGATTCGTTGAGCACCTTGCCGAAGATCGGGTCGCCGTTCTTGAGCAGGATGCTGTCGGCCGTCTCGCAGCGTTCGAGCTCGATGTCCTGCGGCCCCGAGGGCAGGTAGAGGTTGGCGATCATCTTCCGCACGCCGGGGGAAAGGTCCTTGAGGTACTTGGCATGCTTGAACGTCTGCATGGTCTTGGCCAAGGTGTCTGCGGGGCTCTGCGACTCGAAATGACACAGCACCAGGTAGCCGCCGGCGGGGACGTTCACGCTGTACTCGTACGTCAGCTGGTTGGAGTTGATGTTCACCCGCGGACGCTGCTTGGCCTTGACGTCGCTGATGTAGTGCAGCACGGAGGGAATGTTGTTGCCGCCGGAGTTGATCTCCGTCAGCAGCATCGAGTCTTTCTCGCCGAAAGCGCTGTCGCCGGTGTTGCTCGACCAGCGGCTGACGCCCCAGTTGAAATACGTGCTGAGCCTCACCGCGACGGTCGCCTCGGCCCCGCCGGTGTTCTGGATGATCTCCAGCCAGCGGGCCAGGCTCGCATCCTTGTAGACCTTGATGCGGCGATGCACTTGAATGCCGCTGCCGAACGTGATGGGGCCGGTCTCAATCTCGTCGCCGGCGGCGTTGACCCATCCCTTGCTGGACCCGCTGCCGCTGTTGTTGACCTGCATCTGCATGCCGTTGCCGTAGGCGCTGTTGCCGGCGTTGTTGACGCTGCCGTTGTAGCTGATCTGCCAGCTGAAGCCGCCCCCGTCTGTCATGGGATAGTCGAAGTTCACCGTCTTGCCCTGCGGAATGTGCAGGCCCGCGATGTCGGCCTTGGGAGCGGGAGACTTCGCCGGCTGGGCCCACGCGGGGGCCGAGACCACGGTGATTGCGGTGAACATCGCCAAGATCGCAAGCGAACGAGGAAGTATGATCATAGTCCTGCCTTTGCCCTGTGATGCCGCTGTGCCCTACGACGTTGGTCGGCTGCACTATTGGACGCCCGAGCCCCCGCCTGGATCAAGCATTTTCCCGCAACGTTACGTTTCCGTTACCTTCGGCGACATATTATCATGGCCCCTGCGATGCCCAGCGCCAAAATTCTCCTCGTAGCCGTCGATCTCGATGGCACGCTGCTGAACTCCGCCAAGCGGCTGAGCCCGCTGAGCGAGAAGGTGTTTCGCGCCCTTCACCTCGACCACGCCGTCCGCGTGGTGCTCGCCACGGCCCGCCCCCCGCGCACGGTGATGCCCTTCTACCGGCAGTTGGGCCTCGACTCGCCCATGATTAACTACAACGGGGCCCTGGTGTTCGATCCGACCCGCCAGCGCGTCCTCATGCACCGTCCGCTGCCGCTGGCCACTGCCCGCGACATCGTGGCCCTGGCCCGCGGCCTGTACGCCGACGTGCTCGTCTCGTGCGAGATCATGGACCGGTGGTACACCGACCGCGTCGACGACCGCTACCAGACCGAGACCGGCCGCATCAGCCAGCCCCACGTGGTGGCGCCCGTGGGCACGTGGTTGAACGAGTCGGTCACCAAGCTCCTGCTGCTGGGCGAACCGCACCGCCTGGCCGAGGTCGCGGCCGAGATCGCGCGCCGCCACCATGAAGACGCGACGACCGTGCAGACGGAGGACGACCTGCTCCAGATCATGCACGTGACGGCGTCCAAGGCGCAGGCCCTGCGGATGCTGGCACGGGAGCTGGGCATCGCCCGCGAGGCGACCCTGGCCATCGGCGATAACGCCAACGACGTCGGCATGCTGAAGTGGGCCGGCGTGGGCGTGGCCGTCGGCAATGCCTCGCCCCTGGTGCAGGCGGCCGCCGACCACGTCACCGATCACCACGACGCCGACGGCGCCGCCAAGGCTGTCCAGCGATTCGTCCTTCAGGTGTGACCTGCATCCAACGCACCACCCCTTCTACTGCGGGCCTGCGATTGCCAAGAGTGCTGCCCGGCGGTACATTGGGTGAACTATGATAATGCGAATCTGGCAGTTTGATCAGCCGGCGGACCGGCGGGAAATCGACGCGATGCGGCTGCGCCTCCGCGAAGGCGGCCTGACGGCCGTGGGCGATGGCGGGCTGGATGTCCCGACCGTCGTCAAGGGCATCATCGCCGACGTGCAGCGGCGCGGCGACGCCGCCGTGGCCGAGCTGACGGCCAGGTTCGACAAGGCCACGCCCACCAGCCTGGCCGTGCCGAAAGAGATGATCGCCGCTGCCCGCCAGGGGGCCGACGCCGGCTTCCTCGGTCTCATCGGGCGCGTCGCGGGCAACATCCGCCAGTATCAGGAATCGATCCTGCACAAGGCGCCGCCGGCGCTGCAGCGTGGCGGCCGCCAGCTTGGCGTGCGATACACGCCTGTCGACCGCGTGGGCGTGTACGTGCCCGGCGGCAAGGCGTTCTACCCGTCCAGCGTGCTGATGACCGTCGTGCCCGCGCAGGTGGCCGGCGTTCGAGAGATCGCCATCGCCAGCCCCCCCACCGCCAACGGCGACGTCAATCCGATGGTGCTCGCCCTGGCCGCCGAGTTGGGTATCACCGAGGTGTACCGCATGGGCGGGGCGCAGGCCATCGCCGCTCTGGCCCTGGGCACCGCGACCGTCGCCCCCGTCGATATGATCGCCGGGCCCGGCAATGCGTTCGTCGCCGAGGCCAAGAAGCAGCTGTTCGGCCGCGTGGGCATCGACAGCATCGCGGGGCCCTCGGAGGTGCTGATCATCGCCGACGACTCCGCCCGCGCTGACTGGCTGGCCGCGGACCTGCTGGCCCAGGCAGAGCATAACCCGGGCTCGGCCGTGCTGGTCACAACATCGGCGCCGCTGGCCGCCGCCGTCGCGAAGGAACTCGACCGCCAGGTGGCCACGCTGGAGCGGGCCCAGGCCACGCGGATGGCGATGGAGGAGAATTCCTGCATCATCATCACTTGCGATCTGTCACAGGCCGCCGCAGTGGCCAATGACTTCGCCACCGAACACCTTCAGATCATCACGAGGAACGACGACGCGGTGCTCAAGCAGATCCGGCACGCCGGCGCGATCTTCCTTGGCGCGTGCACGCCGGTCCCGCTGGGCGACTACTACGCGGGCCCCTCGCATGTGCTGCCCACGGGCGGCACGGCCCGCTTCTTCTCGCCGGTGAGCTGCAACTTGTTCCTCAAGGCCTCCAGCGTCGTGCGGTACGACGCCGCGTCGCTGGCCGCCGACGCCGCAGACGTGATCGATTTCGCCCGCCGCGAGGGCCTCACCGCCCACGCCCGGGCCATCGAGATACGAAAATGATTTCCGGGCGGCTGGCTGACCAGTTCTGCCTAACCTCAGTTGATGGGTGGCGGCCTTCCGAGGCCGCCGCCCCAGACCGCTGTAGAAGGCGGCGGCCTAGGAAGGCCGCCACCCCCTTGCATGCCGGGGCATCGCATACCGCGCGACGCTTCGGCCTGGCACCCATAGAGTGAAGAACATGGAATATATACGTAAGAACATACAATCGATGCCGGCCTATATCCCTGGCGAGCAGCCGCCCGCGGGGGCGAAGGTCGTCAAGCTCAACACCAACGAGAACCCCTACCCGATGTCGCCCAAGGCGCTGAAGGCGCTGCGGGAATTCGATGGCGACCTGCTGAGACGATACTCCGACCCCATGTCCAAGGCCTTCTGCCAGGCTGCAGCCAATGCCCTGGGCGTGCCAGCCGACTGGGTGCTCGCCGGCAACGGCAGCGACGACCTGCTGGCGATGATCGTGCTCGCCTGCGCCGAGCCCGGCCGCAAGGTTGTCTACCCCATGCCGACGTACGTACTCTACCGCACGCTGGCGCAGATGCAGGACGCCCAGATCGTCGAGGTGCCCTTCGATGACGACTACAACCTGCCGGTGCGGGAGCTGATCGCCGCCGGCGGCGCGGTGACCTTCCTCGCCCGGCCCAACAGCCCCTCCGGCACGGCGTACCCGCTGGAGCAGGTGGAGCAGGTGGCGCGCGGGGCGGCCGGCCTGGTCGTGCTCGATGAGGCCTACGCGGACTTCGCCGAGGACAACGGCCTGGGGCTGGTGAAGAAGTACGACAACGTGATCGTGCTGCGAACGCTGTCGAAGGGCTACTCGCTGGCGGGCCTGCGGCTGGGGTTCGGCGTGGCCCAGCCCAGCGTGCTGGCCCCGCTGAACAAGGTGAAGGACAGCTACCCGGTAGACATGGTCGCGTGCCTCGTCGGGGCGGCCGCCATGGAGGACCAGGCGCACAAGAACGCCAACGCCGAGAAGGTCAAGGCGTCCCGCGCGAAGCTCTCGCAGGACCTGGCGGCGATAG
>CAZTVF010000171.1:0-8440 GCA_964616985.1 uncultured Planctomycetaceae bacterium | reverse complement strand
CACTCGCGGGCAAGATGCCCGCGCCACTGGCAAAGCCGCACATGCGATTGCCCTGCGTTGCCGCCGGGCGAGCTTGACAGGCGTCGCCGGGGCGTTTACTTTGCGGAGACTATGGCAATTGATATTGATCGTCTTCGGGACCAGTTCGAGACCCTCTTCGGCGACGATGCCGCGGGCGCGGTTCGCGCGCCGGGGCGCGTCAACCTCATCGGCGAGCACACCGACTACAACGACGGCTTCGTGCTGCCCATCGCCATCGAGCGAGAGGTCGTCGCGCTGCACGGGCCTCGCAAGGACAACAAGATCGTCTTCGCCTCCGTCCAGCAGTCGCAGCAGGCGACGATCGACCTCGACCAGCCTATCGTGCGCGGCGAGCCCAAGTGGGCGAACTATCCCAAGGGCGTCGCGGCCGGGCTGGTCGCCAAGGGCGTGAAGCTTACGGGCGCGAACGTCCTGTTCGAAGGCAACGTGCCGCTGGGCGGCGGGCTGAGCTCGTCGGCGGCCCTGGAAGTGGCGACGGGCCTGGCCCTGCTGGCGGCGGCCGGCAAGATCGGCGCGGTGGGCGGGCACGAGCTGGCCCTGGTGTGCCAGAAGGCCGAGCACGATTTCGCCGGCGCCCCGTGCGGCATCATGGACCAATCCATCGCCGTCATGGGCCAGGCGGGGCGGGCCATGCTGCTGGACTGCCGCAGCGGCGACGTGCGTCAGATTCCCTTTGATGATCCCAACCTCGTCCTGCTGGTGGTGAACACGCAGGTGAAGCACGACATCACCGACGGCGGGTATGCGGCGCGGCGCGACATGTGCTACGCGGCCGCCAGGAAGCTGGGCGTGAAGATGCTCCGCGATGCCGATGCGAAGATGCTCGAGCAGGCGGCGGCCACGGGCAAACTCGCGGGCCTGGAGCTGATGCGGGCCCGCCACGTCGTCGGCGAGATCGGCCGCACGGTCGATGCGTGCAAGGCCCTGGAGAAGGGCGACTACGCGAAGTTCGGCCAGCTGATGTACGGCTCGCACGAGTCGCTGCGGAAGGACTACGAGGTCAGCTGCGACGAGCTGGACGCGGTGGTGGACACGGCCCGCACGCTGGAGGGCGTGTACGGCGCCCGCATGACGGGCGGCGGCTTCGGCGGCTGCGCGATCGTGCTGGCCCGGACGAAGAACGCCGCCGCGATCAGCGGCAAGATCGCCGAGGCGTTCGCAAAACGTTTCGCCAAGCAGCCCGCGATCTTCTCCACCCACGCGGTCGCCGGGGCCGGAGTGCTGAAATAAGAAGAAAAGAAGCAAGCAGGGATGCAGGGGATAAACGCGGATAAGAAGAGACAAGAGCAGACGGGAAATCGGCGGGTGGTCGTCCTGTGCGTGAGAGCTCGCTGATGGGTCCCGTCGGGACGCTGGGCGCTGCTTGCCGTTCGGCGCTGTCAGATCCGGGTGAGCATTGGGGCTTCTACAGCGCCGAACGGCAAGCCGCTGCCAAAGCCTACCAGATCGCTCCAAAGCCGCACTTCTGGATTCAACGGTGAAAGACTACGACTTCGCCACGGTCACTTCTCGCTCCACCTTCGATGCGCCGAACCGTTGGCGGAACCGCTCCATGTAGAGGTAGATTACGGGCGTGACGAAGAGGGTGAGCGTCTGCGAGAACAGCAGGCCGCCCACGACGGCCAGGCCCAGGGGTTGGCGGCTCTCGGCCCCGGCGCCGTAGCCGATGGCGATGGGCAGGCTGCCCACCAAGGCCGCCATCGTGGTCATCATGATCGGGCGGAAGCGGATCTGGCAGGCCTCGTAGATCGCCTCGCGCGGGCTCTTGCCTTGCGCCTGGGCCGAGATGGCGAAGTCCACCATCATGATGCCATTCTTCTTCACCAGGCCGATCAGCATCACGACGCCCACGGCCGAATACAGCGACAGCGGCACGCCGAACAGGATCAGCGTCGCCACCGCCCCGAAGCACGCGAACGGCAGGGCCGACAGGATCGTCAGCGGGTGGATGAAGCTCTCGTAGAGGATGCCCAGCACGATGTAGATCACCAGCAGCGCCCCGGCGAACAGCAGCCCGAACGTCACCACCGACGATTGGAACTGCTGGGCCGCCCCCTGGAAACCGGCCGTCACCGAGGCCGGCACCACGCGCTGCGCGAGCCGGTTGACGGCGTTGGTCGCCTCGCCCAGTGTCACGTCCTTGAGGTTGAAGAAGATCGTCACCGACGGCAACTGGCCGCTGTGGTTCACCGACAGCGGGCCCACGCCCGTGGTCACGTCGGCGGCCACCTTCAGCGGCACCAGCTGCCCGCGCGACGAGCGGATGTACAGCAGCGACAAGGCGGCCGGGTCCATCTGGTGCTCCGGCAGGAGCTCCATGATCACATGGTACTGGTCATTGGGCGCGTAGATCGTCGAGATCTGCCGCGAGCCGTACGCGGTGTAAAGCGAGTCTTCCACCTGCTCGGCCGTCACGCCGTACGTGGACGCCTTGATTCGCCGCAGGTCCAGGTTCGCCTGGGGGTTCTTCATCTGCAGGTCGCTCGAGATGTCGATGAAGCCCGGCAGCTTGCGGATCTCCTGCTCCATCCGCATGGCCGCGGCGTACAGTTCGTCGGTGTCGGGGCCCAGCAGAGTGTACTGGTACTGCGCCTTCGACGGCCGCGGGTCCAGGTTGATCAGCGGCTGGTTCTGCACGTACGCGTTGATGCCCGGCACCTGGCTGAGCTTGCCGCGAAGGACGCTCGCCAGCTCGTCCGCCGAGTGCGTCCGCTGGTCGCGGGGCTTCAATCGCAGGAACATGAAGCCTGTGTTGGTAGCGCCGAAGCTGCCTCGCGGCCCGGCCGAGGACATGAACGATTCGACCTCGGCCTCCTGCTGCACGACCTGCGCCAGGGCCTGCTGGTGCTCCATCATGGATCGGTAGCTGATGCCCTGGGCGGCCTCGGTCTGGGCGAACAGCATGCCGCGATCCTCGTTGGGCAGGAAGGTCTTGGGGATGGTCATGAACATGTGGACCATCCACACCAGCATCGCCAGCGACACCAGGACGGTGGTGCGCGGGTGGCGCAGTACGGCCGCCAGCAGCCGGCCATAGCCGCGGACCGCGGCGCTGAAGGCCCGCTCGCTCCAGGCGTAGAGGCGGCCCCGCGTCTGCGACTCCGGCCGCAGCCAGCGGCTGGCCAGCATGGGCGTCAGCGTCAGCGCCACGAAGCCCGAGACCAGCACGGCCATGCCGATGGTGACGGCGAATTCGCGGAACAGCCGCCCGATCATGCCCGGCATGAGCATGACGGGGATGAAGACGGCCGTCAGCGAGAGCGTCATCGAGACGATGGTGAAGCCGACCTCGCGGCTGCCGTCGAGCGCGGCCTGCATGCGGCCCTTGCCCATCTCGAGGTGGCGGTAGATGTTTTCGAGCATCACGATGGCGTCGTCGACGACGAAGCCCACCGACAGCGTCAGGGCCATCAGCGAGAGGTTGTCGACGCTGTAATTCAGGATGTACATCACGCCGAAGGTGCCCGCGATGGACAGCGGCAGCGTGAGGCTGGGGATGGTCGTCGCCCGCACGCTGCGGAGGAACAGGAAGATCACCAGCACCACCATGCCCAGCGTCAGCAGCAGCGTGAACTCCACGTCGTGCACCGACTCGGCGATGGAGGCCGAGCGATCATACAGCACGTGCAGCGACACCGAGGGCGGCAGCTGCTGGCGGAAGGTGGGCAGGAGGCCCTTGACGGCGTCGGAGACCTCGACGGTGTTGGTGCCGGGCTGTCGCTGCACGGCCAGCACCACGGCCCGCTGCTGTGTGTTGCCGTCGCAATACCAGGCGGCGGTCTTGTCGTTCTCCACGCTGTCGATCACGCGGCCCAGGTCGCTCAACTGCACCGGGTAGCCGTTGCGGAACGCCACCACCAGCGGGCGGTACGCCTCGGCATTGAGCAGCTGGCCGCTGGTGTTGATGGTGAACGCGCGGTGGAGGCCGTAGAGCACGCCGGTGGGCAGGTTCACGTTGCCGTTCTGCACGGCCTGCGAGACCTCGTCGATGCCCAGGCCGCGAGAGGCGAGCGACTCGGGGTCCAGCTGGATGCGCACGGCGAACTTCTGCGAGCCGTACACCTGCACCTGCGCCACGCCCGATACCATCGAAATCCGCTGGGCCATCAGCGTCTGCCCGTATTCGTCGAGGCGCGATAGCGGCAGCGTGGGGCTGGTCAGCGCGAGATAGAGGATGGGCTGGTCGGCCGGGTTGACCTTCTGGTACGACGGCGGCGAGGGCATGTCCTGCGGCAGCTGGCGGCTGGCGCGCGAGATGGCCGCCTGCACGTCCAGGGCGGCGGAGTCGATGTCGCGGCTGAGGTTGAACTGCAGCGTGATGGCGCAGGCGCCCAGCGTGCAGGTGGCCGTCATCGAATCGATGCCGGCGATGGTGGAGAATTGTTTCTCCAGCGGGGTGGCCACCGCCGACGCCATCGTCTCGGGGTTGGCCCCGGGCAAGACGGCTGTGATGACGATGGTGGGGTAGTCCACGTTGGGCAGGTCGCTCACCGGCAGCAGCGTGAACATCGCGGCCCCGGCGATGAGGATCGCGCTCATCACCAGCGTCGTCATCACCGGCCGGCGGATGAAGACGGCCGAGATGCTCATGCCCCGCCTCCGCGGGCGGCGCCGGCGGCCCCTTGCGTGGCCGGCTGGGTGGCGGCGGATTTTACGATCGCCTTGACGCCCGGGGCCAGGCGGAGCTGGCCATCGGTCACGATCGTCTGCCCCGCGGCCAGGCCGTCGGTGACCACCGTCTGATCGCCGACGGTGCTGCCGGCCTTGACCCGATGCATCGAGGCGACGCTGTTGGCATCGAGCACGAAGACGAAGGGCCCGTCCTGGCCGGTCTGAATCGCCTGCGTGGGCACCAGCACCGCGTCCTTCTGCGTCGTCAGCCGCACCGTCACGTCCACGTATTGCCCCGGCCACAGATGCATGTCTTCATTGGCGAAGGTCGCGCGCAGGCGGATGGTGCCGGTGGCCACGTCGACGGCGTTGTCGATGAATGTCAGCGTGCCGCGCTGGGGATCACTGTCGCCGGGGATGGTTGCCTCCACCTCCAGCGGCCGCTGGGCGTGGTAGCGCCGCAGTTCGGCCAGGTGCTGCTGGGGCACGGTGAACGTGACGTTGATCGGCTGCACCTGGTTGATCGTGACCAGGGCCAGGTCGTAGCTCTTCACGACGTTGCCGCGGTCGATGAGGATCTTGCCGGCGATGCCTTTGACGGGGCTGCGGATGCGGCAATAGTCGAGGTCCAGGCGGGCCGAGACCATCGCCGCCTGGTCGCCCCGCACGGAGGCGGCCAGGGCGTCGGCGGTGGCCTTGGCCCGATCGTATTCTTCCTCGGTGGCCGCGCCCCGTTGAAGCAGGTCGGCGTAACGTTTGGCCTCGCGGCTGGCGCTGCCCAACTGCACCTGGTCTCGGTCGAGCGTCGATTGCGCCCGCTCCAGCGCCGCCTCGTAAGGCCGCGGATCGATCGTGAACAGCGGGGCGTTCGCCTCCACCAACTCGCCTTCCTTGAAATGCACGCCGGTGAGGATGCCGCCGATCTGGTTCTTCACCGAGATCGTGTTGAACGCCTCCACCGTGCCGAAGCTGGCGAGTTCCACCGGCACGTCGCGCACTTCAACCGTGGCCACCGTCACATACGCCGCGGGCTGGCTGGGCTTGGCCTGGCTGTTGCCCTTGGAGCAGCCAAGGGGCAGCAGGCAGAGAATCGCCAGCACGATGCCGCGAATCGCCGGCCCGACGGCCGGTTGAACTGCATGGTGAGTGATCAAAGCCGGGTTCCTCAACAATCGCCAGGGCTTGGCGACCTTCGTATTCAAAGAAGTATAGGTGGGTTGGACGAGCGTGCGGGTTCGCGAGAAGGGGGATGTCCCGGCGGCGTGCGCACAAGCGGGGGTGCGATGGAGTCGTGCTGTCCCGGCGTATGGCGCAGCTAGTAGTTCAGCACATTCGAACACTCGGGTGCGTCTGGCAGCGGCTTGCCCGTTCGGCGCTGTAGAAGCCCGGGGCGCCACCCACATCGGACAGCGCCGAACGGCAAGCCGCCGCCAAGGCGTTACTCCCAGAATCAAGCGGGAAGGACTACTAGCCCAAGACTTCAGTGCTGCGTCTACAGGGCGTTCGGTGCGTTGAGTCCCGTAGGGACAATTGGAGCGTTTCAGCCGTCCCTACGGGACTGAAAACGCAGGAAGACCGCAGTTCTCCCAGCACTGAAGTGCTGGGCTATTCTCAGTCGTCCCTACGGGATTCGTTGGAGACGGCGACGAGCGTTTCCAGGGCGCGCCTTGCGGCGCCGGAATCGATCGAATCCTTTGCCATCGGCAAGGCCGCGGCGATGGTGGGGGCGGCGTCGGCGATGGCCATGGCGGCGGCGGCGTTCAGGAGCACCACATCGCGGGCGGGGCCGGCGGCGCCGGCGAGGACCTCGCGGATGATGTCGGCCGACTGCTGCGCCGACGTCACCAGCAGATCGGACAGCCTCGCACGCGGCAGGCCGAATTCCTCCGGCGAGATCGTCCGCGTCTGCACCGCCCCGTCGCGCAGTTCCGACACCTTCGTGGGGCCGGTGGTGGTCAGTTCGTCCAGCCCGTCGTCGCTGTGCACGATCATCGCCCGCAGCGAGCCCAGTTGGCCCAGCACGGTGGCGATGGTCTCGGTGAGCCTGCCGTCGAAGACGCCCATGAGCTGGCGCCGCGCGCCGGCGGGGTTGGTCAGCGGGCCCAGCACGTTGAAGATCGTCCGAACGCCCAGGGCCTTGCGGACGGGGGCGGCGAACTTCATGGCCGGGTGGCAGCGGACGGCGAAGCAGAAGCAGACGCCGGCCTGGCGAAGGCAGCGGGCGACGGCGGGGGAGTCGGCGTTGATGTTCACGCCCAGGGCGGCCAGGACGTCGGCCGAGCCGCTGGCACGCGTGGAGGTCTTGTTGCCGTGCTTGGCCACCTTGACCCCGGCGCCGGCGGCGACCAGGGCGGCGGCGGTGGAGATATTGAACGTGCTCACGCCCGAGCCGCCCGTGCCGCACGTGTCGATCACGTCCAGCCCGCCGGTGTCGATGGCCAGGACGTGCTCCCGCATGGCCTGGGCGGCGCCGGCGATCTCGTCGGCGACGTGTCCCTTGGCGGCCAGCGCCACCAGCAGGCCGGCGATCTGGGCGTCGGGCCAGGCGCCGTCCATGATCTGGGTGAAGGCCCAGCGCGTCTGGTCGCGAGTGAGGTGCCTGCCCGCGATGATCGATCTCAGAAGCTCGCTGTAGACCATTTCTGCCATGAAAGTACCTTTGTCTTGCCGCCTGGGGCTGCCGCGATTATAGTCGCGCGCGAACCCTGAGGAAACTCATTGTGCCATCGACGTCAATGAACCACGTGGAACGCTTCCGGGCCGTGATGAACTTCCAGCCCTTCGACCGCCTGCCGCAGATCGAATGGGCCCCGTACTGGGACCTCACGATCGCGCGGTGGCAGAACGAGGGCCTGCCCGACGCCGCCGACGCCTTCGGCATCCGCCGCGACTTCGGCCTCGACCCGTATCTGCAGGTCCGGATGGGGGCGGTCAACCACCGCGCCCCGCGCACCGACGGCCCCGGCCACCCGTTTGTCCGCAACGTGGACGACTACCGTGCCGTCCGGCCGATCATCCTGGAGGCGCACGAGGCCACGGTGGATTCGCTGGCCGCGTGGCGGAAGCGGCAGGACGAGGGCGAGGTCGTCATCTGGATCTCGCTGGACGGCTTCTTCTGGTGCCCGCGGACGCTGCTGGGCATCGAGCCCCACCTGTACGCGTTCTACGACCACCCCGAGCTGATGCACATGATCAACCAGGACCTCGCCGACATGCACGTGCGGATCCTTCGCCGCCTGGCCGGCGTGTGCAAGCCCACGTTCATGACCTTTGCCGAGGACATGTCCTACAACAACGGGCCCATGCTGTCGGAGGCGATCTTCGACGAGTTCCTCGCGCCGTATTACCGCCAGGTCGTGCCCGTGCTCAAGGAGATGGGCACCACCATCATCGTCGACAGCGACGGCGACGTGACCCAGCTCATGCCGTGGCTGCTGAAGGTCGGGTGCGATGGCGTGCTGCCCCTGGAGCGGCAGGCTGGCGTTGACGGGGCGCTGCTGCGTCGCAACCATCCGCGCCTAGCCATGATCGGCCACTATGACAAGATGGTCATGCCCCTGGGCGAGCGGGCCATGCGGGCGGAGTTCGACCGCCTGTTGCCGCTGGCCCGCGGGGGCGGTTTCATCTTCAGCGTCGATCACCAGACGCCGCCGGGCGTTTCGCTGCAGCAGTATCGCACGTACCTGCAACTGCTGCACGAGTACTCGATCCGCGCGGCGTCTTGAGCGGCACCGCTGTCGCAAACTCGAAATCCGAAACACGAAATCCGAAACAAACAGCAAACGGC
>CAZTVF010000170.1:0-8645 GCA_964616985.1 uncultured Planctomycetaceae bacterium | reverse complement strand
CGTTGCACACCAGCCCGCGCAGGCCCTCGACGGCGGCCAATTCGCGGAAATACGCCTCCAATCCGGCTTCATCGACCAACTCGTCGTCTCGGAACGGGCAGAGGGTCGCGGCGAACACTCCCGTCCACGGATGCGATTCATGGCTCATCACAGGCTCCTGTTTATCCGTGCGTGATTCTATAACCCTACGTCATCCACGCAAATGGCGTCGTGTGCCTTCCAGTATTTGTCGTTATGTGCTATAGAAATGGCCATGAACTGGACGAATCTGTTCGTGCGGATCGACTGGACCCGCTGCGGCCGGCGGCGCTGGCCGCCGACGCCCACGCTGGCCTTCACCCCGCAGGAGCGCCGAAAGAGGCGCAACGTGCTGCTGTTCTGGTGGGCGGGCCGGGGACATCGCCAGCTCCCGGAGGGCGACGTGGAGATTCGGCCGGGCGCTTGTCACTGGGCCCGCCCGGGGTGGACTTATCATTGCACCCAGAGTCCGCGCAATCCGCTGGGGGTGACATCCATCCACTTCGACCTGGTGGACAGACACGGGCAGGTCGTGAGCGTCTCGCCACAGCAGTTGCCCCCGGAGCAGCTTCGCGTCGGTGATTTCGACCTGGTGGCGGAGGTAACGCGTTGGATCGCCGAGCGGGCCATGGACGCCCGGGCTGGTGTGCCGCTGATTCCGGCCATGGAGGCGGCCGCCAATGCCCTGTTGCGAGGTCTGCTGATGGAACTGGTCCGCAGCACGTCCGCTGGGGCTGTCTCGCGACCGGCCGGCTTGACCGGCTGGCGAAGCCTGACCTCGTACATTCAGGGACACCTCCACGACCTGCCGTCCGTGGGCCAGTTGGCGCGGCGGGCAGGCTATGCCCGCAGCCACTTCTCCCGCGCGTTCAAGGGGCAAACGGGCCTGTCGCCGCAACAGTACATCATCAATGCCCGCATCGCGCTGGCCAAGGAACTGCTGCGGGGCACGGCGTTGTCCGTGACGGAAATCTCCCGGCGTGTCGGATACCCCGATGTCTATCGGCTCTCCAGGCAGTTTAGGCAGTACGTGTCCATGACGCCTTCACGCTATCGGCTCACGGCCGGACAATGAGGGCACACGCGGTTCCGCGCGATTACCGTCATCAGATCACACCCTTGAGGCAGTCGCAGGCCGGCGCCACCGTCGGCTCCAAGTTCCGGCGGGTACCGGCCTGCCGTCTTCCGCCCCAAGGCGGGGCGGAGCAGTGTACCATTCATTGCTCGAATCACATGACCAAGACCCCAGCGTGCCGCAAACGATTGTTCATGCATCTTGGCGCATCACAGAATGGACTGCAGCGCGGTCCACCAGGTCTCCGCAATCTTCTCCATGCCTCCGCGATTGGGATGCACGCCATCAGGCAACACGTCGGCCGCTGTCAGGGCAGCGTTGACGTCCACTCGCCTGACACGGTTGCCCAATGCCGTCAGCTCCGCCACGACTCCGGCGAGCGATGCATTGTAGGCATCCACCTGTCCATGCCCCGCCCGCGGCGGGCACTGCGGGGGGATGGTGGCAACAAGCAACAGACCACTAAAATGCGCCAGGATCGTGCGAATCAGGCGATCTCGGGCCTCGGCATCGAAGCCGTTTGAGCCGGACATCAGGAGCACGACGTCCGGCCTGTGCTTCGCAAGCACCGTAACGATATCGGACACTCGGATCTCGCTCACGCCGCGAGCGGCGAGTACGTCCTGCGGCGTGGGGACGACGCCGCCCGTCAGAAGCCCTTGGTTGCTGAACCCGGCCAAGCCGTGGTGACGAGGGTCAAAGGCTGGGTCGACAGCACCCTCCCGGCCGAAAGCACCATAGTCCAACTCGCCGACGAACTCAAAGGCGACGCCCGCCCAAGCGGAACGTCAGCGCCCCCGAGGGCGCGATCGTCAGAACAGAATCATGAGCCTGGAGGGTGACGGCTGAATCGCTACTGGTCATGTGGGTCTCCGAGATGATGAGCTTCCGTGGTGTTGTGCGCAGTCCGGAAAGAACAATTCAAAGGTCAGCGTAACCGGATGGTCCAACTCTTCGACGAGCAATCTGTAGCGGTCGTGCCCGGTTCGGTCGGATGCCTCTCGCAGAATCGCCCGTGCGAGGGCCCATTGGTCGTCGTTCAGCGGCCGGATCTGCTGATACGGGAATGCCGATTCGTCGGCCAAGTACGGTAACAGGAAATCCACTGCGCGGTGCAGGCACCGGCCATCCGGCGTCTGGTACGCCCACAAGTCCACCCCGACATGCCGGCCCAGGCGCGCGAGCGTGAAACATCCGTAGAGGTTGTAGATGCTGTAGCCCAGGCCCGTCGTGCGAGCCAGTTCCAGCGGCTGCCTGCCGTCGGGTTCGATCTGCCGGGTCAGGCGCGGCAGGACCCGCGTCTCCAGTCGCAGCCGCGCTTCGTGGTGGCGACCATTCAGGATAAGGAAGTAGCACACCATCGCGTCGTACCACGTTCCATGGTTGTTGGCGTTGTCGGCCTCTTTGAGCCCAAGCTCATCCGTCAGCATCCAGTCCATGAGCCGCCCGCACCAATCGTGGATTCCCCGCTGGTCGTCGGGCGTCCAGATCGTTTGCGGAAGCAGCGTCAGTCCATCCAACGCCAGCAGGGCAGCCACGAACTCGATCATGCCGAAGTAGCTGCCTCGGTCGTTGCCGGGAATCGTCTGGGCGTACGCGAGGTTCGGGTTCATCCGAGTGTCGGCGTCCAGGAACCATGTCCTGGCCAACTTGGCAGCACGCGTCCCGTATGCGTCGTTATCGCCATACCAGCAGGCCAGCGTGAGGGTTCGGACCGTCTCCACGAATTCACCAATCGCGACGGAGTCCAGGGGCGGGGTCTCCGGATTGACCAGTCCGTCGCGCCAGACGTACGGGTATCCGTTGGCCGTCTGGGGGTTCGGCCAGAACGTCGTGACCATGCTCATGTAGTCGTGCTTGTCGCCGCTGGGTGCAAGGCGTGTCTTGGCGGTAACGGTGAAGGGGCCGGCGGCCAGAGCCGCGTTCGCCTGGCTGAGCAAACCCTCGACGAGGGGGTGCAGGGTCGTATCGCCTTGTTGATATCGCCGCCGCGCAGCCGCGAGGGCCTGCCCATCGGCGATCAGCGTTTGCGGTACATGAACGTCATTGGTGGTCATGGGGCGACTCCTCGCTGCTTTGCCTCACCGGCGGGACGTTTCGGGTACTCGGGGAGTCCGCATCGCGTTGCGCCTCACTGGGCTCCGTACGAAATGGCGAGGCCGGCAGTCCTTCCCGGTTGTACAGGTTGCACAGCGGGTTCACGAACTGGGCATAGCCGTACCGGGCCGCCACGGGCGCGGCCACGCCCGGCGCGCTGAGCACCACGGTGTCGCCATCGATCGCCGCCTCCGCCGGCACGAACTTGCCATCAGCCCCTGCGATGCTGAACCCGACCAACTTGTCGCCGCGGGCAACAAGCCCGCCGCCGACGGACGCGAACGACAACCGCAGTTTGCCACCCTCCGGCTTGCACGACTGGTAGCGCGGTCCAGAGCCGACGATCTTCTCGCCGTAAACGAGCGCCCGCGCCGCCAGGGCGTTGCGCTCGCCGACTTCGCGCTTGTGGATCGGGTGGATCGAGTGCGTGCCCAGGCCGTCGTTGCCGTGGCCGCCCTCGCCGGGCTTGTCGGCGAGGTCGATCGTCACCGCCAACGCGGTGTTGGGGATCGTCTCCGTCACGCGCCGCTGCGCCTCGCGGACCACGGCGAAATCATGCACCTGGTCCTTGACCCATTCCGTGTTCCAGTTGCACAACTGGATGACGAGGAACGGCAGGTTCGGGTCGCCGGCCTTGGCTCGCCAGTCGGCGATCATGGCCGTGAGCTTGGCCTGGTAGTTCGTGTCGGCGGAGTTGTGCTCGCCCTGGTACCAGAGCACGCCGCGCACGGCGAGCGGCAACACCGGGGCCACGATGCCGTTGAACGCGGCATTGGCGAAGTTGTAATCGCGCTGAGGTTCGCCGTTGGCGGCGCGGATGACCTCCGCGTAGGCCGCCGTGGCGGGCTTCGCCCCCTCTGGCAGGCGTGGCAACGGCGCGGCGACAGCTTTCTTGGCAGCCATTTCCGAGATGGGCGGGATCACCCACTGATCGCGTGGAATCTTCGCCAGTGCCTCGGCGCTCATCCACGCCTCGATCGCCGAACCGCCGTGCGCCAGTTCCATCAGGCCGACCGCTATGTCCTGGCTCTTCTCTATCTCGACGCCGAAGTAGTAGCCGACCGCCGAGAAACCGCCCCAGCCGCCCAGGATCACGGTGTCCGGCGCGCAGGGATTCCAGGCCGCCTGGTGAGGCAGCGGGCCGTTCTGCCGCAGGACATAACTGCGGGCCGGCTCGGCGCTGAACTGCTTCGCGGCGTGCCAGAGCCGAACCCGCGGATGGTTGGCCTCGGCAATGATCTCGGGCGCATGCGTCCATTCCCCACGCAGCAGATCCACGCCCATCTCCATGTTCGACTGGCCGGAGCAGATCCACACGTCGCCGAGCATGACATCATAGGCCGCCGGACGGCCGTCGAGTTCCAGCACGTACGGCCCACCCGCGGGCATCGGGTCGAAGGTCACGCTCCAGCGGCCGTCTGCATCCGACTTGGCGGACTGGGTCTGTCCATTGAACTTCACTGACACCGTCTGGCCGGGATTCTCGGTCCAGCCCCAGACGGGCAACTTCTTGTCGCGCTGCAGCACCATCTGGTCACCGAACACGTCGGCCAACCCGCTGGCCAGACGCACGATGGTCAGGTCATCGACATACAGCAGCGGTTGTTTGGGTTGTTCGTGTTCGCCTTCCGGCCACACGTGGACCATGTTCCCACCTGCAAACGACCGGGGCTCCTTCAGCCAGGTGGTGAGCTTCAACTTGCGCCACCGATCCGAACTCAGCCAGAAGTTGCCGGCCAGCCCCAGTCCATAAGAACCGAAGAAGCCGCGCGTTCCCGGCCGGCCCCGCACCCAGGCCGAGATTTCGTAGAACCCCGGTTTGAACGTCCGCGCCGGCTCGCCGGAGTACTCGAGTCCGACGGTGCGCTTTTGCGGTTCGAGCCGCAGGCAGCGTTTGCCGGAATGGCTCTGGGTGGCGTCCTCGATCACCGTAACCTCATTGGCCGTCAACCCCGGCTCCGTGTCCTTGGCGCGGAACTTCACCCGCCAGCCCGGCACAAACGCCTCGTCCTTGCCGCCACCGGCGGTCTCCTCGAACGACGGGTTGTCAAGCACGTTGACGTTGGCGGGGGGTTCCTCCGCGGCGACAATGCCGCTGCCGACTAGGCAGAGGACGGCAACCCAGGCCGCCAGGCTGATTTTGCGTTTGATTGCGTGACTCCTGTTCTGTTTATGCGTTTGCATACGATCTCCTATGGCCTGCCGGAGGAGCCGGCCGCCCCTTGTCCTGGCAGGATTTGTTCGATCTGCATGAAAGGTCGTTCCTAGACGATGAGCCGGTTGTACCCGGCCAAGCCTTGCTCGCGGCGGCATTCGCCGGCGACCTCGAGCATGCGCCGCATTTTGTCCCGGGTGAAGCGATGCGAAAGGCCGAATGCCTGAATCTCAATCGTGGGAGAGGGTCCGAACTGCTGACGGAGGTGGGTTTGCAGCTCGTCTTCGTCCAGCTCATCCAGCCTGATGGGGTCCAGCATACTCTTGAACTTCAGGCCGGGAATCCATCTTTCCGCCCCAGCGATGTCAGAGTCCCAACTTGCCTCCAGCATCTCGAGTTCCGCGATCTTTGCATAGGCCTCGACGTAGGCGTCCACCCGGGTGCCGCAGTGATGGACGCCCATGGCACGCCGGCGCCCCATGATCGCTTTGGACAACAGCGAAAGCCGGCTTTCCCCGGCGACAAGGAACCTTTCGTAGATGGAGGGGGAGATCATGCAGTTGCTGCAGTTCCCGAGTATGAAATAGGGCAGCGAACCGCATTCCTGCTTCAAGAACAACAGATGACGGCGGATCGTCTCCTCCATCACGGCGGTGAACCGGTGGACGACGTCGGGATGGTCGTAGAAGTCCGTGAAGATCTCTTGCCCGCGCAGTTTGAGGGCCGGATAGAGCAATCCGGAATAGCTGCCGTCATAGGCGCTGCCGTGCCGGCGCCTGGTTTCACGGATGGCCTCGCGAAGCCGCCGCACGATCGGGTTGTTCTCGTAGTCCGGCGGCCGCAATTCGACCATCTGCTCGACGGACATCTTCTCGACATCGAATCCTCCCCGGTCGTCGCGCTTCAACGCCGCCCCCATGGCCAGCAGCATGGTGTACCCGTGGTTGGGATCGGGAACCGGCTCCGGGGCCGCCTCCGGACGATACGTGAGCAGGCCGGGAAACGCGCGCTCGAACGCGGCGTGACGTTCCTCCCGCGTTGCGCCCGCATCAACCCCCAGTTGTGCCTGCCACCAGTCGCCCATGACCTGAACATTCAGATTGCAGCATCGCGCCACGATTGCATCTCTCTTTCCAGATTCGACAATCACCCAAGTTCTCCGTTCGTCGGCGCTGGCCAGCGGCACTCCATCTGCAGATCGAAGAGGCACAGGTCCAGTCGTTCCTCGCCCTTGATCGTCACCCCGCGCAGCACGAAATCCGTTGGCGCATGCCGGCTGCAGACCTGGCGCTTGCGCAGGCGGGGCGGCAGGCCCGGTTCCTGGTCGACGAGCGTCGCGCCGCCGCCGGGACTGATCTTGCCGGTGGACGCCAAGAGACCTTCGTAGCCGACCGCGCCTCCCATGCCTGCTCCGTGATCAGGCAGCCCTGGCAGTCGCCGCGGAGGACAAAGGAGCGCACAAAGAGCGGGTGATGGGTGCCGCTGCCGGGACGGCCCCGCGGATCGAGGCTGCCGCAAAGACTCCTCAGTTCACCGGGCGCGGGCGTGATGTCCACTTCCGAGGAACCGCTGGCCAGCGAGGCACCGTGTTCCGGGGCGTGAAATGGGTTTGTCATGTTATGGCTTGTCGCGGTCAGGGTTCAGCCCTCATTCTCCCGGCGCCACGCTGCCGGAGCATTGGCCTTCGTAGCAGACCCGCGGCACGGCGCCGTCGGCGCACACGTTCTCGATCAGGACATTGCGGAGGTCGGCGTTGAAGAAACGAATCAGCGCCTTGGGCTCGCCGGAGACTGTGCGCTTCGCCGAACAGAAGACGTTCTCGATCCGCACGTTCTCGGCGACGGTTCGTGCTCCCCCCGGCACGAGGGCGTTCGCATCGACCTCGTTCTGTCGTTCGGACAGGTAGATGAAGATGTGGCCCGGCTGGGCGTGGTAGTCCCCGCAAACCCAGGCGTGCTGCGCGTCATCGCGGAGGAAGATGTTCCGCGCCGTGAAGTTCTTGATGGTCAGCGTGGTGATGATGGCGGTCAGCGCGCGGGTGTGAACGTTTTCCACGTGGATGTTGAAGATCTCGCCGTGCAGGACGCATTGCGCGGCATCGTCCCCGAAATAGTGCGGCACGTAGTCGCCGATGCGGATCGCCATCTGGGCCTTGTTCTCGATGCCGGGGCGGCTGGTCTCCATCACGTCCCGGATGTCGATGTCGTAAATGCGGTGGCGGCCGTGGTTGAGCAGGCGAACCAACGCGCACATGTTGGTCACGCCCCGGATCGAATGGATCATGACATGATGGATGTCGGTCGAGCGGCCCGCGACCAGCCAGTCCTTCTCGAACACGCTCAGTGCGGTAAGCGCGACCATGTCGTCGCCGACCTCGCCCGAAATATCGTGAATGAGGATGTTGTTGCAGCCGACGCGCAGGTCGATCCCGTCCTGGTTGCGCCACGTGGCACGGCTGTCCTGCCGGTGCCGGGTGAGTTCGAACTCGATCTTCTCGATGCGTCCCCGTTCGCAGAACATGAACGCCATCGCCCACCAGCGCTGGTCGCGGATACGCAGGTTCTCGACGGCGAACCCGACGACGTTGTGCAGATAGATCGTCAGGTTCTCCATCACGTGCGGGCGTCCGTCCTTGCCCATGGTGAATTCGTTGAGCCCGTTCGGCTCACCGCCATCCAGCAGTGCGCCGCTGCGCCCGACGATGCGGATGTTGCGCTGAGTTCCCGCTTCGGTACGGCCTGCCGGCGTTCCGGCGTTCCGGTTGCGAAACATTTGGCAGACCGCGCCGTCGGCCATCCGCAGATGGGCGTTGTCGATGACCAGCGTGGTGTCCGACGGCAGAAGCACGCTGCGATCGATCGTCCAGACCGTCTGGCCGGTTCGGGCGTTGAACCGGGGGATGATCGCCTCGACTCCCCGCTGCGCCGCCAGATCGACGGCGGCCTGGATCATCCCGGCGTCGCTCGAACGGTGTCCGGCAAAGTCGTTGGCCGAGACCTGGGTCGGCACGGTCTCTTTTCGCTGGTTGCTCTGTTGCGCGCTCATGATGGACTTATTCATCCCACCTTTGGCATTCAGTGACCGAAAAGTCTTCTGGCGGTGAAATGTCCATAACGCGTTGGGATGATCGAAGTTGACCAACGCTCACGACAGATCAGGCGCCGCCTCACTTTCCTGGCTTCAGTTTCTTCCATCCGACCTCGGGAAGCACCACCCGGAACCCGTAGTAGGCGTGGCCGGGGTAGTTCTGGCTGTTGAACTCGCGGTCGGTGACCCGCTGGCTGTGGGCGTACCAACTCC
>CAZTVF010000169.1:0-8784 GCA_964616985.1 uncultured Planctomycetaceae bacterium | reverse complement strand
GAGAAGAACCCGGACATCAACAAGATGGCCGAGCTGTTCAAGGTCCAGACCATCGTCAACTACGTCAAGAGCAAGGTCGCCTAAAGGCACGCGCGGCCGCCGTGCCGCACAGGCCGTGATGAGTGATCGGGGCCCCGCCTGGGGGCCCCTTTCGCCCGTTGGAGCATCCATGCGTTGGATTTGGATCGATCGCTTTATTGAGTTCGTGCCCCAGAAGCGGGCCGTCGCCATCAAGAACTTCTCCCTGGCCGAGGAGCATCTCCACGACCACTGGGAGGCCTTCCCGATCATGCCCGCCTCGCTCATGGTCGAGGGTATGGCCCAGACGGCCGGCATCCTCGTCGGGCAGGCCCGCAACTTCGAAGAGAAGGTGATCCTGGCCAAGATCGCCAAGGCCGAGTTCGACGACATCGTCGTCCCCGGCGACCAGATCACCTACCAGGCCGAGATCGAGACCATCGCCCCCGAGGCCGCCGTCACCAAGGGCATCGTGCTCAAGAACGGCCAGCCCATCGGGCGGGTCGACCTGATGTTCTCGCACATCGACCAGAACCTCGCGGGCGCCAAGTTCCCCGAGGAGAACTTCGTCTTCACCGGCCAGTTCGAACGCCTCGTGGCCCCCTTCATCGGAGCCGCAAAATGATGCAGCGTCGCGTCGCCATCACCGGCCTGGGTGTTGTCACGCCCGCGGGGCTCGGAATCGACGCCTTCTGGCAGAACGCCATCGAGGGCCGCGGCGGCGTGAAGAACATCGGCCTGTTTGACCCCGCCGAGTTCCCCTGCAGGATCGCCGGCGAGATCCTCGACTTCTCCGCCCGCTCCTTCGTGCCCAAGGACTACCGAAAGGCCGTCAAGGTCATGGCCCGCGACATCGAGATTGCCGTCGCCGCCGCCGACCTCGCCTTCCGCGACTCGGGCATCGTCACCAAGGGCATCGACCCCGCCAAGACCGACATCGCCTCCAACCGCATCGGATGCAACATCGGCGCGGGCCTGATCTGCAGCGACCTGGACGAACTCGGCCAGGCCGTGGCCACCGCACTGACCGACGGCAAGTTTGATCTCAAGCTCTGGGGCGCCAGCGGCATGAACAACCTCACGCCGCTGTGGCTGCTGAAGTACCTGCCCAACATGCTCTCCTGCCACGTGACGATCATTCACGCGGCCGAGGGCCCCAGCAACACGATCACCTGCGGCGATGCCTCCGGGCACCTGGCCGTGGGCGAGGCCAGCCGCCTGATCGAGCGCGGCGGGGCCGACGCCGTCATCGCCGGCGGCGCCGAAAGCAAGCTCAACCCCATGGGCCTGCTCCGCCAGGGCCTGCTGAAACGCATGTGCACCGCCTGCAACGACTCGCCCGCCGTCGCCGTCCGTCCCTTCGACAGCGGCCACTGCGGCACGGTCATCGGCGAAGGCGGAGGCCTGTTGATTCTCGAAGACCTGGAACGCGCCGCCCAGCGAGGCGCAAAGATTTACGCCGAAGTCGTCGGCTTCGGCGGCGCGTGCGATCCGCAAGGCATCGACGTGCTCCGCCCCACCGCCGGCAACCTCGACCTCGCCGTCAAGGCCGCCCTCCGCGACGCCAAGATCACCCCCGCGCAGGTGGGCATGGTGCTGGCGCACGGCACGGGCGTCGCCGGCGAAGATGCCGCCGAGGCCGCCTGCTGGCACAACGCCCTGGGCGATGCCGCCGGCAAGATCCCTGCCACCTCCCTGACCGGCATGACCGGTTCGCTCTTTGCCGGGGCGGGCGGCGTTTCGATCGCCGCGGCGGCCATGGCCCTGCACAAGCAGGTCGTTCCGCCGACCCTGAACTTCCGCTCCCCCGCCGCCCAGTGCGGCCTGAACCTGTCTGCCGAGGCCCGTTCGGCCAAGATGGACTATGTGGTCACCGGCGCGTTCTCCGTCGGCGGGCAGAGCGGTGTGTGCGTACTGAAACGTTACGAGGCTTAAGAAGCTGAAGCTATGAACAAACGTCGCGTAGTCATCACGGGCATGGGCACGGTGAATCCTCTCGGCCACGATGTGGAGTCGATGTGGTCGGCAATGCTGCATTCGGCCAGCGGGATGAGCCCGACGTTCCTGTTCGACGCCTCCACCTTCCCCACGAAGTTTTCCGCACAGGTGAAGAACTACGACATGGCCGCCCAGGTGCCCTCGGCCGAGCGCCACTGCCATGCCGGCCATCACAGCAAGTTCGCGCTGGGGGCGGCCGTGCAGGCGTGGAAGCAGGCCGGCCTGGAAAAGGCGAGCTTCGACCGCAGCCGCTGCGGCATCTACCTCGGCAGCGGCGAGGGCAGCCTGGACTTCGACATCTTCATCGACGTGCTCGTGCAGGCGTGGCGTGAAGGCAAGGTCGACACCAAGGTCTGGGCCCAGCAGGCCTTCGCCCGCATGGACATCTACCGCGAGGCCGAGCAGGAATCGAACATGGTCGTCGCGCACCTGGCGGCCGAGTTCGGCGTGACCGGCCCGGCATTCAACGTGCTGACGGCCTGCGCTGCCAGCACGCAGGCCCTGGGCGAGGCGACGCTGCAGGTCCGCCGCGGCGACGTGGACGTGATGATCTACGGCGGCGCGCACAGCATGATCCATCCCTTCGGCGTGACGGGCTTCAACCGCCTGACCGCCCTGTCCACCCGCAACGACGAGATTGAGTCCGCCTCGCGCCCGTTCGACCAGACACGCGACGGCTTCGTCCTCGGCGAGGGCGCCAGCATCCTCATCCTGGAGGAGTACGAGTTCGCCAAGGCCCGCGGCGCGAACATCCTGGCCGAGGTCATCGGCTATGGCTCGTCGGCCGACGCGTTCCGAATCACCGACCAGGACCCCGAGGGCGCCGGCGCGGCCGCTTCGATGCGCAACGCCCTGACCGACGCGGGCATCGCCCCCACGGACATCGATTACGTCTCCGCCCACGGCACGGGCACCAAGCAGAACGACCAGGTCGAGACCCGCGGCCTCAAGGCCGTCTTCGGCGAAAACGCCCCCAAGGTCCCCGTCTCCAGCGTCAAGAGCATGGTCGGCCACCTCATCGCCGCCGCCGGCGCGACGGAACTGATCACCTGCATCCTGGCCATTCGCGACCAGGTGCTGCCGCCCACCACCAACTTCAAGGTCCGCGACCCCGACTGCGACCTCGACTACATCCCCAACGTCGCCCGCAAGGCCAAGGTCGAAACCTGCATGTCCAACAGCTTCGGTTTCGGCGGCCAGAACAACACCATCATCATCCGCCGCGGTTGCTGAGGAAGAGCGACGGGGACAGGGCAAGGGCGCGACGAGGCGATGCAAAGCGAACCCCGACGCCAGATTGAACATCGTTGGTGAAGACACTCGCTTGCGTTTTAGCGTACGGCGGCCGCCCCGATTGCTCCCGCAAACGGCAACATCCCGGCGGCAAATCCAAGTCCGTCGAGGAAGTCCGCCGCCATCTCCCGCCTTGACTTTGGGCGATCATTCCCAGAAGCTGAAGAGGCCAATTCGTACCTCGGCTATCTAAAGGAAGGCATGTGACGAAAACGATCATGGAACAAGCCCGGCGGACGCCGGTGGTCAGCGAATGGGACGTTGTGATCGTAGGGGGCGGCATCGCGGGAGTCGCCGCGGCCGTGGCGGCCGCCAGGAACGGCGCCAAGGTCTGCATCGTCGAAAAGGCTTGCGCCCTGGGCGGCCTGGCCACGCTGGGCAACGTCGCGGTCTACCTGCCCCTGTGCGACGGCCGCGGACGCCAGGTCATCGCCGGCCTGGGCGAGGAGTTGCTCAAGCTTTCCATCGGCGACGGGTACGACCACATCCCGCCCCAGTGGCGCAAAGGCGCCGCCCGACGGGCAAAGCCGCAATCCGGCGACGCGGGACGATCGGTGAACGAGACGAACCGCGGCGACCGCTACCTCGTCGAGTTCAACCCGCCCTACTTCATGCTCCAGCTCGAGGCCCTTGCCATCGCCGAGGGCGTCACGATCTTCTATGACTCGCGGTTCTGCGACCTGGCCATGTCCCGCGGCCGCATCTCCGCGGTCATCATCGAGAACAAGAGCGGCCGCCTTGCCTTGTCCGCCCGCACCGTCGTCGATGCCTCGGGCGACGCCGACGTCTGCGCCCGCGCGGGCGAACAGACCGCCGCCCTGAGCACCAACGTCCGATGCAACTGGTTCTACTACTTCGACGGCACGATCGTGAGGCTTGCACAGTTCAGCAAGCCCTACCACCCCCTGGGCAAGAAGCTCGCGGGCGGCGGCCCGTGGTACGCGGGGGACTCCGGCCGCGACGTCTCCCGACAGATCATCGACAGCCGGGCCATGCTCCGCGCCCGCCTCGATGAACTCTCGCGCAGCGGCCCGGCCCGCCTGGTGATGACGACCACGATGCCCACGCACCGCATGACGCGGCGGCTGCGCGGTGAGGTTGAACTCCAGGAACGCGACGACGGCCGCTGGTTCGAGGACGCGGTCGGCATGACCGGCGATTGGCGAAAGCCCGGCCCGGTCTGGTCGATCCCGCTGCGGTCGCTGCTCGGCCGCACCGCCAATCTCATCGTCGCCGGCCGATGCATCTCGGCCGACACGGTGTGGGACGTGACGCGCGCGATCCCCACCTGCGCCGTCACGGGCCAAGCCGCGGGCGTCGCCGCCGCCCTCGCCTGCCGCCGGCCGCTCGTCGCCTTCGCCAAGCTGGACATCGCGCGACTGCAGGCGACGCTGAAGCGTCAACGCGTGCTGATCGACCCCAAGCTGCTGCCTAAGGTTTGACATGTCGAATTTGTGGTTCATCCTTGCCGCCGCATGCGGCGCCGTCTACCTGCTTGGCGTGATCGCGGCCGCCGTCGCCTGTCGCCGGGGGGATGGCGCTGGCCGCATGTCCGTGCTGCTGGTGCTGCTGGCCGCGGCGCTGCTGGTGCGTATGCTTATCGCTCCGTGGGCAGAAGGCTACGCCACCGACGTCGGGGCGTTCACCGCCTGGGCCGGCCGGGCGGCGGCGGGCCTGGAGGCGTTCTACTCCGATCCAGACTACTTCGCCGATTACCCTCCGGGCTACATGTACGTCCTGTGGGTGGTGGGCAAGTTGCAGGCCCACTGGGGGCTGGAGTGGCAGTCGCCGGAGTTCCTGCTGCTGCTGAAGATGCCGGCCATCCTTGCCGACGTGGCCGCCACCTGGCTGGTCTACCGCCTGGCGCGACGGCACAAGCTGGGCGCGCCCGCCGCCGTGGCGGCGCTCTATGCGTTCAACCCCGCCGTCATCCTCGACTCGGCCGTGTGGGGGCAGGTCGATGGCGTGCTGGTGCTGGGCCTGCTGGCGGGCGTGATGCTGCTGCGACGGTTCCCCTGGGCGTCCGGGGCCGCGTTTGCCGCGGCACTGCTGATCAAGCCCCAGGCCCTGCTGCTGGGCCCCCTGCCGCTGCTGTGTTTCGCGGTCAGGCTGATCCGCCGCAGAGAGCGCCGCGCGATCCTCGACCTCACGCTCTTCCTTGCCGCCGGCCTGGCCGTGTTCGCCGCGGGCGTGCTGCCCTATGTGATGCAATACGGGCCGACGTGGGTAGTGACGAAGTATACGTCCACTATGAACTCCTACCCCTACGCCAGCCTCAACGCATTCAACCTCTTCGCTTTGGTGGGCGGCAATGGCGTGGACACAGCCACGATCTTCCACGGCCTGACCTATGCCCAGTGGGGCACATTGTCACTGGTGCTGACGCTGGCGCTGGCCGTGGCGGCGGCAATGCTGGCGAAAGATGACACGTTCGTGTGGTACGTGCCGGTGCTGCTGGTGGTGTCGGTGTTCGTGCTGGGCACGATGATGCACGAGCGGTACCTGTTCCCGGCCTTGGCGCTAGTGCTGGGCCTGTACGTGGTGACAAGGGACTGGCGCGTGCTGGTGCTGCTGGGCGGGCTGAGCGTGACACTGATGCTCAACATTGCCGAGGTGCTCGCCCTCAGCCATCACGAGACGTACCTCGTGCCGCCCGAGGGCGGCCTGCTGCTCGCCTGCTCCGCCGCCAACGTGCTGCTGTGGGCGTGGATGATCTGGATCGGCGTGCGCCTGTGCACGCGACGGGTCACTTAGGCTTCTGGATAACCTCGCACTTGATCTCCCTGCAACTGTTCTCGCACTGCGGCGGTGGCGGCGGGGCCTGCATCTGCCACTGGAACTGCCCCGGGCCATGCGGCATGTTCATTGGCCCGCCCATCGGCCCGCCCATCATCGGCGGCATCATCTTGGGCACTTCCTTCTCCGCCAGCTTGGCCGTTGCCGTCTGCGACTGGCCCTCGCGGATGAAGGTAAGCTTCACCTCGTCGCCGGCCTTGTGAAGGCGGATGAGGACCTGGAGCTGCGGCGTGTTGACGAGGAGCTGGTCATCGATCTTGATCAGCACGTCGTTCTTCTTGAGGCCGGCCGCGGCAGCCGGGCTGTTAGGCTCGACGAACTGGACGGCCAGCGCCGTGCCCTTGGGCAGCTTCAACTGGGCGGCAACGAGTTCGGGAATCGGCTCCGTCGCGATGCCCAGGTGGGCCACCTTGATCTTCTCGGTGCTGACCATTCCGGTTACGGTTCCACTCATAGCAAAGACCCCGCCCATGCCCGGTTGCGTAGGCGCTCCAGGCATGCCGCCGCACATCGGGCAGCAACCGCGCATGGGGCCCCCCGGCATGCCGCCCGGCATCGGGCAGCCTGCGGGCATCGAGGCCCCGGGGCCCATCCGGCACATTTCGCCCGGGCCGGGGCCCATCTTCATGGCGCCCCCGCCGGCCACCATGCAGCCTGGGGCGGGTTGGGGCGCCGATTGGCCGATCGACACGCATTCGCCGCTGAGCACGATCGGCTGGCCGCCCTCCTGGATCATGATCGTGAACGTTCCCGTTCCCGTCGCCGGCATCGATGCCGGCCTGCTCGCCGGTTTCGCCGGCGCGCCCGGTTGCGCCACGGCCAAGCCCATAGCACACAACGTGATCATCACGAACGCCATGCAGCGGGTGCGAGTCATGTCTATCTCCTTTGGGTGTTCATCGTATTCGACGTTCAACAGAGCGATCGGTTCATTCAGTTCTACGCATTCACGCCGATCCAGTCCTTCTGGGGGGTGAGGTCCATGGACTGGGGCGGCTGGGTGAGGAGGCGGCGGAGTTCGCGCGGGTCGAGGTCGCGGGGCTGGGAACCGCGCGAAGCGGCGAGAGCGGCGGCGAGGCCGGCGGCCTGGCCGATCATGGCCACCGTCGGCTGCACGCGGGCGGTGCTCATCGCGATGTGGGTGCCGCTGATCGCCTTGCCGGCCAGCAACAGGCCGTCCACGCCGCGGGGCAGCAGGCACCGGTACGGGATGCCGTATGGAGGCACGACCTTCTCTTCCTTCGAGAGCACCTGGCCCCAGAAATCGAGGTACCAACTGCCGATGGCGATGGCGTCGTCTGTCACGACGCCGCCTCGCACGTCGTTCTCATTCAGCACGTACTCGCCGACGATCCGCCGCGCCTCGCGCACGCCGATTTTGGGGGCCACGTACGCGAAGAAGCCGTTATCCCGCAGCGTCCGCAGGTCCGGCAGGATCATCGCCAGGGCCTGCTGCTGCGTCGCCGCAACGGCCAATTCATCGCGGGTATCGGGGCACTGCAGCGCGCAGCCCCAGTGCAGGTAGAAGCCTCCGCCGCGGGCGACGAACTCGTCGGGGCCCTTGCCCACCCAGCCAAAACCCGGGTCGATCATGCCCACGACCTTGAGCTTGCGCATGTCGAAGGGCGTGGTGCCCAGCCGCTGGCTGATGAACATCAGCGTGCAGTGCTGCACGCGGTGCTCATGCTGCGAGGGGGCGTGGGGCTCGTTGAAGGCGGACTGCGCATCGTAGCCGTACATCGACTCGCAGCCGGCGCGATGGGCGAGAATGCCCGTGCCGGTGGCGTCGATGGTGGCGGCGGCCTCGATGCGATATTCGCTGCCGTCGGGTAGCGGCACGACCACGCCGCCCACGCAAGGCCGGCCCGCGCGATCGGCCACGATGGGCTCGCCGGCTCGCGCGCCGCAGACGAGGCGAAGGTTGGGCTCAGCCGCGATCATCTCGCTCCATATTTCCTGGTAGGCCCACGGCAGGTACCAGTCCTCCTCGCGGCGGCCATGGCTGGCCGGCGGGCTGGGCGGAAGGTGGTCGCGCTGGAGGCGGGCGACCAGTTCGCGGTAGATGCCTCGCCGGGGCCCCCCGCACGGCATGGAGACATAGTTGTCCACAGGCGCCCCGCCGGGGAAGAAATCCTCCTCCAGCAGGATCGTCTTGGCCCCCGCCCTGGCGGCCGCGATGGCCGCAGGAATGCCGCTTGCGCCCGCGCCTACGACCAGTACGTCCACACGGTCTGACTTCATAGGTACTCCAGAAGGATTGCCCGTTGCCAATTGCCGATTGTCTATTGTGCAGAGGCGGACGAAGGATGCAAGTGGGCCCTCGCCAACTGCCGGTTGCCTATCGTCTTGATTCCCCGATTGCCTGACTTGCCTATTGCCAATTGCCTTCCTCCAAACGGATAATCTCGGCATGAAACTTTCCGATCGTTTCCGGGTCAAGGCGGGGGCCGTCCAGCTCTCGAAGATCGACCCCGACTTCACCGCGGGCTTCAAGAGCAAGCAGCACGCGCAGGCGGCGTTGGAGCACAACATCACCCGCATGGCCGAACTGCAATACCGGCTTTATGCGGAGAGCAAGCGGTCGCTGCTGATCGTGCTGCAGGCGATGGACGGCGGCGGCAAGGACGGCACGATCCGCCACGTCATGACCGGGCTGAACCCGCAGAACTGCAAGGTGCA
>CAZTVF010000168.1:0-8879 GCA_964616985.1 uncultured Planctomycetaceae bacterium | reverse complement strand
CGCCAAGCGTAAAGACTCTCTCTTGAATTGTGGCGGAAAACGGGGGCAGGTCACCATGGCGTATGCTAGCGAGATATTGGCCCGTGCCCATGAAGATCACAAAGGCCCTTTCCCAGATATGGCGAATCGGTCGTTGGTGGCCGCTTTCCGCAGGCTAGATCGAGAATTGAGGTTATTGCCTCTCCTGAAGGGCGTTCGCGCCGCCGACACGACCCTCACGAAAGGCGGGGATGTCATCCTGATATTCAATGAGGATGGCACGCTCGATGTTCAGCCCTATGCCAGTTCTCCTTTAGCACTTTTCGATCTCTTTAAGCTGGAAAAATCATCAGACCAGAAAGACATTGTGCTGGTTCGCGGGGCAACATCGCACGACGTTCGATTGGCCTACCAGAATTATTTCGGTGATACTTCAGACTTCATCAAGCTCGTATCGGATGGCTGTGACAAACTTACCCGACCAACAGAGACAAGCAGAGCAAGGCGTTCCAGATAATGGCGCACCGCTCTGCCGCCTGTCCTCCTCGCCGAAATGATACGACAAAAGAACGGATAAATCAGTGGAGTAATTCGCTTCCTCCTGAGTGCGGGCAGAGGCCCGCAGAACGGAGAAGCGTATGTGTGAACGGCCTAAGGTTCGCAGTTTTGGGGAAGAGGACGAACTCAGCGAGGGGGCGTCGAGCCAGCCCCCGCCAGAGGCAGGCGATGTGGCGCGACGGTGCGGAGGACCTTGATCGGCCGTGTCGATATGCAATGGCCAATGGTGGGCTGGCCAGCCCACCCTACGACTGAAAGCCGCCCGGATTCGCGAGGAACTGGCCTTGCTGCTGTGCCGGCCTGCAGCCCGAGGCCGTCGCGCCCGCGGCTTGGGCTCTACTCGCCGGCGTCGCCAGGCCGGAGGAATGGTTGCCGGGCATTCTCCAGTTGCAGCCAAGCCCTTCCCCGACATCTGAATGCCGGATCAGCAGAGCACACATCCTGAGCTTGCTGCGCGCCATCTCCTCACTTCACCACCCCATTGGGGCCGAAGACCGCACTGCCGCTACTATCCTTCCGACGATCGCATCGTCGACGAAGAGCTCTCGCACGTACTTCTCAATTAATTGCCAAATCCCTTCATTCTTGCCGACTTCCATCAAAGCCCGTGTCATGACGTTCTCCGCCATGCCGTCTATCCGCAGTACTCGTTCCGGTACTGCCTTCTTACCTTTGCCTGTCATTGCCTCAAGTAGGACCAGACACTCGGACCATGGTGCTTGCCCGTGCAACTGCTCCAGCACAACCTCGCCGACCTGCAAAACTAGAGCATTCTCGTCATCGTTGCATGCTCCGATGCTCCGTTCAACCACAACTTCTTCCATCACTGGTAACCCCGCCAATCCAAATGTATCACCTGCTTCCCGTTGCAGAAACAACATCACTCCCAACGGGCATGCCATGTACGCGTTGCGCCCCCCAAATCCCATGAGACCACTGCCAAGGTGTTCGAGTACACTAATGACTGTCCTATCCTCACTAGTTCCAGCCTTGGGCGGCCTCAGTTCCCGAAAGCAGGCTAGCGCGCCGCTGACGTCAGTTGATAGTCGGCGCCCCGGTCCATGATAGCATTCGCAACAATGGCCGATGACATCCCCTATTGCCATACCGAGATCATCTCGAAGCAACGCCCGATGAGAGAATGCATTCACAATCGCGTCCAGCATCATCGTCTCCGTTATCGGCTAACTCAAGCCACTTTACCCAGGGACAGGGATCGGGAGCGTGTGCTCTCCAGGTAACTCTCGCACAATCCAGCCGGAGAAATGGTGGAGGAATTCGCCAATCGTCTGGGGCAACTGTGCGCGTCAAGCGGAGCGATCGATCGGCTTGGGGGCCGGGATGCGGGCAAGGGGGAAGGAGCTAGTCGCCAGGGGGCGGTCACGGCCGTCCGCCTGCGCAACCCCGCTGTCTGCATCGTCGCTACCATCTTCGCCGCCTGGAAAGGACCCTGGACTGCCAAACCACCCGAACTGACATCGGGATTGTACCCTGGCTGGCACGCCCGCACAAGGTCGGCGGACGGCGGACGCTTCATTGGCGGTGTCGGTGTGCGATGGCCGATGGTGGGCTGGCCAGCCCACCCTACGACTTATCGGGAATGTCGCGGCATCATTTCGTCCAGTGGGGCTACGACCGCACCGGTCGCGGTTCCTTCCTTAAAGAATGCCGGGGGCGAACTAATCAGGCAGTTCGATGAATGGGTAGTAGCTATCGCCACACGCCCGCTGCCAGAACTCCCTGACTTCGTCCATTCTCGCACCGCTGGAGTCCCGCAGTAGTTCGTCCGCCCCAAATACAGCCTTTGCAGATAGCCTTGTCTGCCCGTCATGCTTGTCATAGAGCCGGCTCGCGATGCTGTAACGGTTGTCCAGCATTTTGAGCAATACCCAGAGGCTGATGAACCCCCTTGGTACAGCTATTCTTATACCATCACGTTCGTACACCCAGTTCGACGCACTCCTATCGCTCATGTGAGCGACGAGCAGTTCAACGTACTTAATGTGCATCAGTCCAGACGGATCGACCGGAGCGCTGTCGGCTAACGGTCCCTTGACAACGACCTGCACTTGCGCCACCTGCGTCAACTCCCGCTCAAACGCTAGTTTGTTGCACTCTGCGGCGACTTTAGTGCGAACCCCAGCAAGCCAGGCTTCACGCTGACTGAGCGACACTGGCATGCTCTCTGGTGACCCCAAAACCGCCGATGCGATTGACGCGGCCACATCACACACTCTTTTGCGATACGACCTTGCGTGAATGGCATCTTCGCCGCCGGAGCCAAAAGTCGCAATTGAGATCCGGTGGTCGTCAAGAAGCCCCGCAACCATCGGCAAGGCAGCCGAGCCGCAGGCGATCAAAGCGCCGCCCGATGATATGGGGTGTACTGTCCATTCGTCGAAGTCCCATGCATGCTGGAGCGCGTCGCACAGCACCGCCACCCTCGCATCGACCGGGACCTCGAGGTAATCGGTTCGATGCTCGTGATACAGGGTGACGAGTGTGGCATAGGAGGAACGATCAGGGCGAGAAATGATCTCCTGCTTGATCTTGTGGATGCTGCCGGGCTCCAGATGCATGAGTGGGACAATGCTCGGCGTGGTGTTGCCCGTTTGTGCCATCGGTTGCATGTGGACTGCAGAAGAACACGATGAAAGCCCACCTGCAGCGCCACATATCAGCCACACGGCACCCGCGGCTACCATTCTGTCTAATCGCCTATTGCTCATTCCGTTCATAGCCCCACATCCTTTGGATCCAGCTCCGTTGACAATCCTTGTTTGGCTTGCTCATTCCATTTGTCTACTGCCTCCTTAAAGTCCGCTGTTATATCAGCAATGTGCTCTCGAGGTAACTTTCGCACAATCTAGCCGAAGAAATGGTGGAGGAATTCACTAATCGTCTGGGGACACTGTGCGTTTCACGCGGAGCGATCGATCGGCTTGGGGGCCGGGATGCAGACATGGGGGAAGGAGCCAGTCGCCAGGGATTCTGGCGGGATGTGGCCCCGGCCGTCCGCCTGCGCAACGCCGCTGTCTGCATCGTCGCTACCATCTTCGCCGCCTGGGAAAGGACCTGTGCTGCCCAAACCACCCGATGACTCTGAGATTCTATGCGATGCTGGAAGTCGGCACAAGGCTCGTTTCGAGGCCGGCAGGCCGCCTCGCTGAATCAAGGCCCCCCTACGGCAAGCTCTCCACTCGCCGGCATCTCTTGCGGCGTGGCCGGGTGTCTTTTCTTGGTATCATTTCGGCCAGTAGGACATCATCAATAGCCTGACCGGTTCCTGCCCTTTTCACCATCGTGACTTCTCCTTGTCACGCAATAGGCCCACAATCAAGTGATGGCCTCGTTCCTGCGCAAGATCCATGGGTGTCTTACCTTGGCAGTTCCGCCTGTGCATATCAGCGCCGTGATCCAGCAGATAACTGACGGCGTCTACTTTGTTGCTCCAAGCCGCCGAATGCAAAGGGGTGTAACCATCTTCATTCTGGGCGTTCACGTTGGCGCCATTGGCGAGCAAGACGCCCATGGCAGCCACATGTCCGCGGCTCGCTGCCGATGATAAGGGGCTGGAACCTCCAGGCGATCCGTTCACGTCAGCGCCACGCTTGATGAACAACTCAATGATGTCCGCGTAACCGTAGTATGCTGCCGTGGCCAGAGCGCACGACCTGTATTCGGGTGATGGAGCGTTTACCTTCGCTCCCTGACTCAGCAGTATGTTGATAATCTCAACATTGTGCCTGACAGTCGCGGCGCCTAGGGGGCATCCCACATTGCTGTCGGCCCCACGCGTCAGAAGCAACCTCACGATTTCCGTATGCCCCTCAAGAGCCGCCGCGTCCAGGGCCGTTCCCCAGTGTGGGGCATTCTCATTTATGTCTGCGCCGGAATCCAGGAGTTCGATGACGCGGGCCATGTTTCCATTGGCGGCCGCCCCAGCCAAACGTCCTTCGTTTGCATCTGTTTTCCTGGATGGACTTGTGCAGGACGCCGAGAACACTGCAAGAATCATGATTGGCAGCAGACGCCTAAGATGGAGCATGTTCATATTCATTCGCCGCTCCTCACCCAATCGTCGGGTCGGGGTACCTTCTCTAAAGTTGCCCCGAGACAAATAGGCCTCGGCCGGCCGCGTGCGCAACGCCGCTGTCTGCATCGTCGCTACCATCTTCGCCGCCTGGGAAAGGACCTGTGCTGCCCAAACCACCCGATGACGCTGAGATTCTATGCGATGCTGGAAGTCGGCACAAGGCCCGTCTCGAGGCCGGCAGGGCCATCGCATTCTCGGCTTCTTGTGGCATGGGCGTCCCGCCCATGAGTCGCAGCGGCGTCTCGCCCCTGAAGTGTTTCTCGAATATCCATGGGCGAGACGCGCGCCGCGGCGAGCGAGACGCCCGTGCTACGAGAATGCGACTGCCCTGTCGAGGCCAGCTGGCCGCATCGCGGGTCGAGGCCCCAGACGGCAAGCCCCGCGCTCGCCGGCAGCGGCCAAGTGTCCATGGTGCATGGCAAGCCACGCACCCTACCAACTCAAAATCATCCGATGGTACTGAGCCAGCTTCTGAAGTCTGCGGTAAACTGTTCGCGGTCAAAGCCAGCAATTGAATATCTGCAAAGGACAGCCGGAACTTCATCTGCCAGACGATCAACCACAGCGCTCCTCCGGCCATCGTCGTTCATTTCACGGAAAGCGTCGAGGTCGAGCATAATATCCATATATATCAATTTCGTGTTTTTCGCCAATCTGATTCGCCGCTTGAATTTGAGCTGCGGATCTCTGCACATCAAAACGATAGCAATTCCATTCAAGCCATCACCGTAGTCTCTGGCCTCAAACGCGCTCCTGTAGCCGGACGCAGACAACTCCCTCAAGACTCTGTCGAGTCGTGACTCCCAATCGGCATCGCACAGTATATTTAGTCTCATGTTGTTGAGTTGATAATCTTGTTTTCCGAAGGCAAGTAATCGCGCGGCAGGAAACAGTTCTCGATCTTCATGTTCTGTACCTTCACGGCCTGCAATTTGATTCCAATGAGCTCGCACAAGAACGGGAAATGGCTGCCGGCTTACGGGCCACCGGCTACCGGCCACCGGCTACTGCTTCCGTCACGTTTTGACGGTGTCGAGCATGAGTACGGCGATGGGGCCGAAGAGCAGAGCGGGCAGGAAGGCGCCGAGCGTGGGCGGCAGGCCCATGTAGCGGCAGATGTAGATGAAGGCGTAGAACGCGCCGACGGTGAGCAGGCACAGCGTGGCCGAGGCCTTGATGTTCCGCTCGCGCGAGAGGATGAACGGCAGGCCCAGCAGCAGCATCACCAGGTGGTTCAGCGGCTCGGAGAACCGCACATGCCGCGTCAGCAGCACCGCGTCGATGTCCGGCACGCGGCGCAGGTGGTTCAGGCTGGCCAGGTCGCTGGAGGACATGTACTCGAGATAGTGGCTGGACCGCCGCAGCGTCAGGTCCTCGGGCGTCATGTCCGAGGGGTAGAACATCATGCCGCCGTCGAGCGACCAGTAGCCGCGGTCGCGGCCATCGCGCTGCCAGGTGGCCGAGGCGGCGATGAACTTGACCACGCCGCCGCCCTCGGGATCGTTGAAGGTGAAGCGCACGTTCTCCAGCCGGCCCTGGCGGGTCTTGAGCGGGCGCGGGGCGTCGGGCTCGAAACGGTCGGCCTCGATCAGCATGTTGTAGGCCCCGTCGAGCAGCCGGATGGGGCCCACGGGCGCGGTGCCGTTGGGGTCCACGTTCTGGGACCGCGCCAGCACGCTGCACAGCGCGTTGGGGTCGACGGCGGAATACACCGACGCGCACCGCGGCGAATTCTCCCACGGCACCTCGTCGCCCGTCAGCGGGGCATACACGCCATTGGTCAGCAGCCAGCCGGTCTGGCCATTGATCTCGGCCGCCCTGGCCTCGGTGCCCGACAGCCGCCCGGTGACCTGGAACTGGCGGTTCCGCAGCAGCACCAGCGGCGACTCCATCCTCGTCTCGCGCGGGTAGTAATGGTTGGCGTACCACACCGACCCCCTGCCGTCGGTCAGCAGGCGGATCTGGAACGCGCTCTCGGCGTCGGTGTCGTCGCGCGATCGCACCAGCTTGTCCGACACGCGCGGGATGATGAACTCCTGGTCGATCACGATCAGCCCGCTCATCAGGATCGAGCACAGGATGATGGGCACGATCACGCGGTGGAGGCTCACGCCGCTGGCCAGCATCGCCGTCAGCTCGTTGGTGCGGTTCATGGTGGCCAGCGAGAACGCCGCCGCGGCCGTGATGATGATGCCGCCCAGCTCGGTGAAGTACACGAGCATCTGGTAGCCGTAGAAGCTGGAGATCACGCCGACGAGGTCGACGAACTTCTTGTTCTGCTTGGCGAACTCGTCCATGTTGATGAACAGGTCCGACACGGTCCGCAGGGCCATGAACACCACGAACCAGACCAGGGCCGAGGTCAGGAAGTTGCGGACAATGTAGCGGTCAAGCGTCTTCATGATGCCGCGGGCTCACCTTCTCAACAGTTTGAGGTACAACACGGCGTTTCCGATCAGCAGCATCACGATACCCCCCCAGATCGACGCCAGCCCGTACAGGCGGGGCAGGTCGGGGTGGCACAGCAGCTGCTGGCCCATGATCATCATGATGATGACCACCGAGGCCGGGATCACCGACAACGCGAACGCACTGATCATCTGCCCGCCGCGGTACAGCATGCCCATCGCCGCGCCCATCATCACCATGAGGAAGCAGCTGGCGCCGTAGGCCACGCGGCCGTGCATCTCGGCGAGGATCTTGCTCTGCAGGCGGGTGACTTCGTTATCCTTCAGCGCGGCCACCCTGGCGGCCACCAGCGTGCTGCTGGTCAGCTCGGCCGGGTTCTCATAGAGCTGGCGGAGGTCGACCTTGGCCAGGCTGTCCTCCAGCGACTTGGGCAGGCTCAGATCGCCGACACGCGCGTCGTCGCGCTCGACCCATTCCTCGGAGGCGGCGTCTCCCTTGCGGCCCTGGATGCGGACTTTCACGTTGCCTTCCAGCGACATCGTGATCACGGAGACGTTCCGCATCCGCGATCGCTCCGTCGCCACGCGGGCCACGTCGGCCTCGATGGTCTTGGTCCCGCCTTCGCTGGCCAGGGTCACCGAGACCCTCTTGCCCTTGGCGGGGTCGGCGGAAATTTCCACGCCGCCCTTCTTGATGGCGGCCGAGCCGCCCTGGATCGAGCACGTCTGCTTCTTGCCCCCCAGGCCGGTGTAAGGCTGGTTGGCCTCGATGGCGGCGGCGATGTCCTTGGCCAGCCAGTCCTGCGCCACGTCGCGCCGGATGTCCTCCAGCAACCGCTGGATCTCGCCATTCTCGACGGGATTCTTGAACGTCGACAGCAGCCGCTCCCACCGGTACCAGGCCGCGTCTTCCTTCAGGCCCTTCTTGATCGGGTACGACTCGATGGGGTGCTGGGCCTCGCGGCCGATGAATTCATTGCTGCTCTGCGTGCCGACCGCCTCCTGGAGGTCCAGGTCCGCGAAAGTCTCCCCACGATGGGTGTGGAAGACCATCTGGGCACTCTGCATGGCCACGATGCTGACGTTCTTGGGGTTCTCGGTCTGGGCAATGACCACGCCGTACAGGGTGTCGCGCTCGGGGGCGACCGCATCGGCGTGAACGATCACCGTCCCCATCTTCACGTACATCTGCGACTTGAGTTGCTGGTACATGATGCCGCGCAGGTCGGCCTTGACGATGTCCATCCGCTCCCAGAGGCTGGGGGCGATGGAGTTGCTGAGGTATAGCGTGGATGCCGTCACGATCACGCCCAGCAGCAGCACCGGCCGCAGCAGCGCCGTCGTCGACACGCCGCTGGCCCGGCAGGCGAGCAGTTCGTTGTCCTGGCTGAGGCGGCCATAGACCATGGTGGCGGCGAACAGGGCGGCGATGGGCATCGTCAGCGAGACCATCACCGGCAGCATGTAGCCGAACAGCAGGATCGCCTGCTGGGCGCCCAGGCCTCGCTTGCGCAAAGGCTCGATGATCGCGAAGACGGTCATCACCAGCGTGAAGGCCGCCAGGGCCAGGACCATCGTCTTGAACAGGTCCTTGGCCAAGTATGTATGCAAAGTCTTGAGCAAGAATATCTCCGCCCCGCCCGCAAGGGCACGAGGCATAATTCCGTGCAGTGTAACGGGAAGCGACGGAGAAATCCATAGCGTATGAAGACGCCCGGTAGATGACGGGTGTGCTGTACTCGTAGCACGGGCGTCTCGCCCGTGGATATTCGAGAAAAGCTGCAGGGGCGAGACGCCCCTGCGACTCATGGGCGGGACGCCCATGCCACAAAAGACGA
>CAZTVF010000167.1:0-8909 GCA_964616985.1 uncultured Planctomycetaceae bacterium | reverse complement strand
ACGCCAAGCGTAAAGACTCTCTCTTGAATTGTGGCGGAAAACGGGGGCAGGTCACGCGGCCTTCGAGCAGCAAGGCGGGCACCGACCGAACGCCCGCCCGCTGGGCCTCGGCCAGGCGTGAAGATTCCTGGAGCAGGTGGACGACCTCGACCTGATACTTCTGCCGATCGATCGCCAGGGCTAACTCCTGCTCTACCGGCTGACTGGCGGGGCAACCCGCGTGAAAGAACGTTGCATTTTTCATTGTTCGTCCTCCTCCCTGAAGCATTCTAGGGGACCTCCACCGCGGGTTCTTCCCTACCGGCACGTCGGACATATGCTGATTAATTCGCCGGTCGCGGCCTCATCTTTCGTTGACAGCGAATCGCCTGGAAGATAATTTGATTGGTTGGTTCGGAACCAACGGCTGCTTGAGCATGAAGGAGCATGTCATGACGATCAGAATTATCGCGTTGTTGTGCGCGATGGCGATAGTAACCCCCGCATTGGCCCAGACGACCGCCCCCGCCGCTGCCCCCAAGGAATCGAAGTTCGTCGGCACCGTCAACGCCGTGGACGTCTACGTCCGCTCGGGGCCGGGCTCGGCCTACGCGTGCACCAAGATCTCCAGCCCCACCAAGGTCACCGTCGTCGACCGCGACCACGACTGGCTGAAGATCCTGCCGCCGCCGGGCACGTTCAGCATCGTCAGCAAGCAGTTCCTCACCGTCGACGAGGCCAACCAGATCGGCACGGTCAACGCCGACAACGTCTTCGTCCGCCCCGCCGGCGATCTCAAGTCCGGCGAGAAGGTGGCCGACTACACCGCCATCCAGGGCATGCTCAACAAGGGCGCCCGCGTGAAGGTCATCGGCCAGGGCAGCGACTTCTACAAGATCGTCCCACCGGCCGGCGCGGGCTTCTGGATCGCCGACCGCTACGTCACGCCCGAGGGCGGCACGCCCGTCGCCCGCACGGGCACGGCCACCACGCGCCCGGACGCCAACAGCGTCGTGGGCGGCACGGTGGTCGTCGCCACCGGCAGCGTGCGGACCACCCGCACCACGATGCCCGCCGCCTCCAATGACGAAATCGCCGCCCGCGAGGCGTGGAACGTGGCCGAGGGCTTCCTCACCGCGGAGTACGCCAAGCCGCTGGGCTCGCAGGACCTCGAGGCCCTGCTGGCGAAGTACAAGGAAATCAAGGTCACCAAGAACAGCCCGCTCAAGCCCTACGTGGACTACCGCATCGAATTCCTGCAGACCGAAATCGATCGCAAGAAGACCGCCGCGGCCGCCGAAGACCGCATCAAGCACATGCAGCAGACGCAGGCGGAGACGGACCTGGCCCTGGTGAACGCCCGCATGAAGGAAGCCGCCAGCCAGCCCGCGCCCACCTTCGCCGCCCGCGGCGTGTTGCTGGCTAGCGAGGTCTTCGCCGGCGGCGCGACGGGCCCCAAGAAGTACATCATCCGCGACAAGGAAACCCGCACGATCACCGCTTACGTGCAGAGCACTGCCGGCACCGTCGATCTGTCGCAGTACGCGGGCAAGGAAGTCGGCGTGTACGGCGACAAGCGGTTCGACACCGGCGTGCGGATCTTCGTCGTCGAAGCACAGGAAGTGGTGCTGCTGTCCGAAGGCGTGCAACTGCCCTCGGCCCCCAAGCCGAGCGTTCAGTATGATCCGCCGGTGACGCCCGAGGCCCCGAAGGTCGAAGTGAAGGTGCCGCTGCTGCCCGAAGAAACGCCCGCGCCCTCGGCCGCCCCGACGGCAGCGCCCATAGCGACGCCCGCCCCCACCGCGGCGCCGGCTGCCACCGCCGCACCTGTGGCAACGCCCGCGCCGACGCCGGCCCCGACGGCGAAGCCCTCGCCCGCACCGACGCCCACGCCGACAGCGGCGCCGACGGCCAAGCCCTTGGCGACTCCGGCCCCGACGCCCGCCCCCACGCCGGCCGCAACCGCGTCGCCCGCGCCGTCCGCCAAGGCCGAGCCGGTGAAGGTGGCGCCCCGCCGCCCGGATGAGATCACGCTGCCCCCGCTGGAGGCGCGCGAGGTCATCACGATCGAGCACAAGGATGAGCCCGCCGCTTCGCCGGCGCCCTCGGCCTCGCCCGCTCCCGCCACTCAGCCCGCCACCCCGGCCAAGCTGATGGAACTGCTGCCCGACACCGGCCTGCCCGTCGTCGAACCCAAGGCCGCCTCCAAGCCGATCAACCCCAAGGAATACGAATAGACTCCCGGTCTGCCGGTATAGCCCTCGCCTCACAATGCCAAGTCGGTGCCACCCCCAAACTCGTTTGGGGGTGCGAAGGCAGCACCGAGTTGATCCTCCATCCGGCGGCAAAGCGAATCCAGCGGATGAGCGACATCGTCGGGGCTCTCGCGCAGCAGACTCGGTGGTTGTTCTCTCACCCCCAAACAAGTTTGGAGGTGGCACCGATTGGGCTCAGTTGGGCGATCCATGGTTGCCCATGGTCGTGCTTCGGTCGTCAGTGAGCATGGGGCTGTGATGCAGCGGACTTGGTGGTTGTTCTCTCTCCCCCGAACGAGTTTGGGGCTGGCATCATCAGGGGTGCATTAGATCGGCATCGCGGCGGGGCCGGAGCGGGTGAGGAAGAACATGGAACGTTCTGCCTCGGCCGGGAAATGGGCGGCGTAATCGCGCCGCCACTCGTCGATGAACTTCTCCCCCTGCGACTGCCCCACCAGCGCCCACACACTGCCGCCGAAGCCCGCCCCGAACGCCGAGGCCGCCGCAGCCCCGTGCTTGCGAGCGCTGGCGGCGAGATGGATCGTCTGCGGAACCTGGTTGCCCAGCAGGCGCTCGGCGCCCTGCTGCGACCGTTCCACCTGGCGGCCGAACTCGGCCAGGTCGCCCGCGGCCAACGCGTCGCCCGCCGCAGGAATGATCAACTCGTTCTCGGCGTAGAAGTGTTCGAATCGCCGCAGCAGGTCGGCCGGGGCGAACTCCCCTCTCGCCCCCGCAAGCGCCTCGCGTATGCGATCCACGCCATCGCGACAGCCGGCCACGGCCGCAGCCAGATGCCGGTCGTCCCGCCCGCTGACGAGGCGCCACTGCTGGGCGGCGGCCGCCGCGAGGCGCGAGGCGCGGTTGTAGAGTTCCATCGCGCCGCCGGTCTTCTCGGCGATGACGCCGCTAGCGGCGATGGCGAACACTTGCTCGGTCCCCACCGCGATGTCCCGCTCGTGCCGCACGGGGCAATAGCTGTACTGGCCGACGCAGCCCGGACGGCCGCACAGGATGGCCGTGTGGTCCTCGCTGCCGCCGAACGTCCCCACGCCGCGGTCCCCCGCCAGCGTGCCGAACGTCTGGCCGTTCTCGACGGTGCCCAAATACTCGGCCAGCGTGATGTTCGAATCGATGTTCGCCGCGTACTGCGGCCGATCCTGCAGATCGTTGGCCGCCGCCAGCGCGAAGTAGGACGCGATGATCAGGGCGCTGGAACTGCTGAGGCCCGAGGCCGGCGGCAGATCGCTGCCGAAGGCGATGTCGGCCCCGACGAGGTGCTGGCCGAAGTTCCTCGCCAGGCGCCTGGCCACCGTCATGGGATAGTTCGACCAGTGGCCGCCGCGCGGCGACAGCTCGGGGTCGAAGGGAAACTCGGCGAATTCACCCGTCGCCGCGGCGATGACGCGGACCGTGCAGTCGGCCCGCGGGGCGACCAGCACGCAGAAGCCCTTGTCGACGGCGGCGACGATGCTTCGCCCGCCGGCGTAGTCAGTGTGTTTTCCGAGCACCTCGATACGGCCGGGCACGAAGAACGCATGCACGAGGCTGGATGCTTTTGCCATCTGCGACAGCTCGCGGGCGGCCTGCAGGAAGATCGCCGCCTTGGACGCGGCCGATGCGGACTGCAGCCCGCGCGCCGCCAAGGGAACCGCCGTGACGGCGGGATCAAGCAGCGCCGAGAGCGGGCGGCCTTTCACAGGTCCACCTCTACGGGCGAGAGCTTCTGGGTGACGGCGGCAACGTCGTCGCGGCTGGACAGGTCGAGCACCGGCGAATGGCAGCGGATGACGGCGAACGTCTGGCCCATCTCCGTCATGCAGTGCTGGACGGCGTCGGGGAGTTCATATTCGCCGCGGGGCGAGGGCGGGATCGCCCGGCAGGCGGCGAAGATCGGCGGCCCGAACCGCCAGCAGTTCATGCTGACGTACAGCGGACGCGGCATGGCGGCCAGCACGGCCGGCTCAGGCTTCTCGACAATGCCGGCCATGAGGTCGCCGCCGCCGACGCGGACGACGGCGAACTTGGCGATGCGGTCTGCGGGGATGTTGCCGCCGGCGATCATCGCGTCCTGCTCGAAGGCGGCCAGGCCCATGCCGTTGATGGCGTGCAGTGCGGCCAGGGCGTCGGCAGGATAGTAGTTGTCGGAGTTGATGCAGAGGAAGTCGTCGCCGGCGGCGAAGTCCTCGACGGCGGCCACGGCGTTGGCGGTGCCCAGGGGCTTTTCCTGGATGGCGAAGTGGACCTCGACGCGGCGGCAGGAGAGCGAGGCGTAGTAGCTTCGCAGGGCGTCATGCTCGGGGCCGATCACCAGGCACACTCGCCGCCAGCCCGCGTCGGCCAGGGCCGACAGCACGTAATCGAGGAAAGGCCGCTTGATCGGCATCAGGGCCTTGACGCCCGTCTGCGCGACGGCCGCCTGGGCCTCGCTGAGGCCCGCGGCCTGCACAGCCTTCCTCATCCGCGTGCCCAGCCCGCGTGCGAGGATCACGGCTCTATCGGTTTGTTTCATCGCTCGGGGTCTATTGACTAGTTGTGCGTCACCTGCGACATCGCGGCGGCGGAACGCTGCTGCGGGTACCGGACGAATGCCTCCAACGCGTGGTACTCGGGCAGGCCGAGCTTGTCGAACGTGGCGGCGGTGGTCTTGTTGCGGTCCTCGGCGCGCTGCCAGAACTCGCGGCTGTCGTAGGGGCCCGGGAACATCGCCCGGTCCTTCTGGCTCTGGTGGCGGAAGATGGCGTAACGCTTGTCGCGCATCTCGTCTTCCGAAAGCGGCACGGCCATCTCGACCAGCTCGGGGCCCCACTCCTGCCACGCCCCGCGGTACAGCCACACCTGAACCTGCGGGTGCCCCGCCTGCGAGTAGGCGGAGATCGCCGTCAGGGCGGCCTCGAGGCACAGGCGGTGCGTGCCGTGCGGGTCGGACATGTCGCCAGCAGCGAAGATCATGTCCGGCTGCACGTCGTCGAGCAGCTTGCGGACGCCGTCGATGTCCTCCTGCCCCAGGCTGAGCTTCTGCACCTTGCCGCTGTTGTAGAACGGCATGTCCAGGAAGTGGATCTGGCTTTCATTGAGGCCGCAGAACTTGGCGGCGTCGGTCGCCTCGGCCCGGCGGATGAGGCCCTTGATGTTGCGGATCTCGGGGGCGTCCACGTCGCCGGGCTTCTTGTTCTTGAGCATGCCCTCGAGCCGCCGCTCGACGTCGGCGGTCAGATCGGGCGTCAGGCCAAAGACGCGGTTGAAGTCGCGGGCGAACTCGGCGTAGCGGACCACGTCGTGGTCGAAAATGCTCAGGTACCCGCTGACCATGTACGCGACGTGCACGTCGTGCTTCTGTCGCGCGAACCGCATGATCGTGCCGGCCATGCAGATCACGTCGTCGTCGGGGTGCGGGCTGAGGACCAGCACGCGCTTCCGCGAGACCTTCCCGCCGGGCCAGCCGGTGATGGTGTTCATCATCCGCTTGAACATGTTGATGTTGAGTTCGTACGAGCCGCCGGAAATCCGCAGCAGCTCGCCCAGCCCGTTCTCGACGTAGTCCTCGTCAGTGAGCTTGAGGATGGCCTTGCCCAGCTTGCGGGCCAGCCACGTGACGGCCTGCCGCTTGAGGGGCTCATCCCACTGGCAGGGCCCCACCAGCCAGGGCGTCACGATGCGGGTCAGTTCCGCCGCGGCGGCCAGGTCGATGTAGAACGCCGCCTGGGGGTGCGTCTGAAGGAAGCTTGCGGCCACCTGGGTCGAGACCTCGCCCTCCACCGCGCGGCGGATGATCGGGGCCTTGTGCTCGCCGAAGGCCAGCAGGCAGATTTCGCGGGCCTGCAGGATCGTTCCCACGCCCATGGTGATGGCCATGGTGGGCACGTTCTCCTCGCCGAAGAAATCGCTGGCGGCGTCGCGCCGGGTGATGCGGTCCAGGGCCACCGCGCGGGTGCGGCAGTCGCGGTCGCTGCCGGGCTCATTGAAGCCGATGTGCCCGCTGCGGCCGATGCCCAGGATCTGGATGTCCAGCCCGCCGGCGGCGGCGATCGCCTCCTCGTACTTGCGGCAGTGCTCGGCCACCTTCGCCTCCGGCACGTCGCCGCCGGGGATGTGAATGTTCTGGGGCTTGATGTTCACGTGCTTGAAGAGGTTCTCGTGCATCCACACGTGGTACGACTGGTGGGCCGTCGTGTCGAACGGCCAGTACTCGTCGAGGTTGAACGTGATGACGTTGGAGAAATCGAGCCCTTCCTGCTGATGCATGCGGATGAGTTCGCGGTAGACGTTGACGGGCGTGTGGCCGGTGGCCAGGCCCAGCACGGCCTGGCGGCCCGCCTGGGAGCAGGTGCGGATCAGGTCGGCGATGCGGCGGGCGACGGCCTTGGAAGCGTGCTTATCATCCTCGTAAATCTTGACCGGCAGGTGCTCCAGACTCATCAGTGAAACCTCATGCTTTCATACCATAAAAAAGTGGCGATCCACCAGGGACCGCCACGAGAATACTACATTGAGACGCTCATAGAAACAGTTTTCATCTGCGGCCTGCGGTGGCAGCCTTTGGGGGCCCGCCGCCGGAGGCATCGTTGACGGGTGGCGGCCTTCCCAGGCCGCCGCCCTCAAGTCGGGGGCAACCTTCAAGGCCCGACACCGGGGCATTTCGCTACAGGCTTGCCTTCTCCATCGCCACCTGGGCCGCCTTGGCGGTGTTGCGCACGCTGCGTGCGGCGAGGAAGCTCATCACCGACACGTAGAAGAAGCCGAACGCGAAGATCACCAGGAACGGCGAGCTCAGGGCGTACTTCACGTCCATCAGGCTGCACGCCGCGCACGCGGTCATGTACAGGCCGAACGCGAATTCGACGTACGGCATGCTCTTTCGCTTGCGGGCCTTCTTGCTGTTCATCTCCATCACCGAGCCGGCCAGGCCGCCCTTGTCCACGCCGTACTTGGGCGTGCGGACGAACTCGCTCTTCTTGCCCAGCAGCGCCTCGACGACGGCCTTGGCGTTGGAGACGCTGGTGCCCACGCCCAATGCCATCAGCATGGGCATGTATTTCAGCGCCGTTCGCCAGTCGCCGGCCAGTTCGATCTGGCTGGCCATGTAGAACACGCAGGCGGACATGGTGGCCAGGGCGAACACGCCGATGTCGAACAGGCCTCGCCACAGCGAGCCGCTGGACATAGGCACGCACTGGATGTACATCGCCGGGAACAGCATCAGCACCAGCAGCAGCATGTACAGGTGCATCGTGAAGCACGTGAGGTGGAAGAAGGCCTCGACCTTCACCTTCAGCGGGGCTTTGGACAGCAGCACCTTGGGCAGCAGCTTCAGGGCTACCTGCGCCCCGCCCTTGGTCCAGCGGAACTGCTGGGCCTTGAAGGCGTTCATCTCCGGAGGCAGTTCCGCCGGGGCCGTCAGGTCGGGCAGGAAGACGAACTTCCAGCCCTTGAGCTGCGCGCGGTAGGACAGGTCCAGGTCCTCCGTGAGCGTGTCGTGGCTCCAGCCGCCCGCGTCCTCGATGGCCGAGACGCGCCACGTGCCGGCCGTGCCGTTGAAGCTCATGAACCGGTCGCTGCGGTTGCGGGCGATGTGCTCGATGGCGAAGTGCCCGTCGAGGAACAGGGCCTGCGAACGCGTCAGCATGCTGTCGTTGCGGTTGATGTGGTCCCACCGCGTCTGCACGACGCACACCTTGGGGTCGGTGAAGTGGTGAATGACGTCCTTGATGAAGCTCGGGCCGGGAACGAAGTCGGCGTCGAAGATGGCGACGAACTCGCCCGTGGCGGTCTTGAGTCCCTCGGCGAGCGCCCCGGCCTTGTAGCCCTGGCGGTTCTCGCGGTGGAGGTACTCGATCGGGAAGCCCTTCTGGCGGAACTCCTCGGTGGCGAGGCGCGCGGTATCGGCCTCGGAACCCGTGGAGTCGTCAAGAACCTGGATCTGGAGGAGTTCGCGGGGCCAGTCGAGATGGCAGACCGCCTCGATGCACCGCCGGGCGACGGCATCCTCGTTGTACATCGGCAACTGGACCGTGACCCGCGGGAGCGGGCTGAAGGTTCCAGGGGCCTTGTGGGTGTTCCCACGATACCGCCGGTACAGGTACATCAGCTTGTACCTGTGGATGCCGTACAGGGACACGCCAAGAAGCGTGACCATGTACAAGCCTACGAGAATGTAGCCGACTAGACCCATGGTGGCGGAGTGGCCGCGGAGGTCGGCCGGCAGTCAATTCAGGCCGTGGTCGTCTCGGCGGCGGGTGCCTCGGGGGCGGCCGGGGCGGCAGCGGGAGCCTTCGCGCTCTTCAGGCGGTTGGCGAGGGCACGCTTCTTTTCGGCTCGCTTGCGCCGCAGACCCTGGGCCTTGCGGGGCGAACCCGCGGGGGCCTGGGACTCGGTCACCAGCTCGAGGCGAACGATGTCGCCGCCGTCACCGATGCGGTGCTTGCCAAGGCGGATGATGCGGGTGTAGCCACCATTCCGGTCCTTGAACTTGGGGCCCCATTCGGCGAAGAGCTTCTGGATCACGGTCTTGACCGGGCCGGTCAGGAAGTCCTGCTTCTCATCGACCAGGCGGCGGTCGCCGATGGCGGCGATGACCTTCCGGCGGGAGTGAAGGGGGTTGGCCGTGCCGCGGGCCTCGGTCACCATCTTCTCGGCCAGGGCCTTGACTTCCTTGGCCTTGGGCAGCGTGGTCTCGAT
>CAZTVF010000166.1:0-8975 GCA_964616985.1 uncultured Planctomycetaceae bacterium | reverse complement strand
GGTCAATCAGCGCTCGGCCGGGACAAGCCCGGCCGGGGCGGAGACTGCCGTAACCACCACTATAGAACGAATGCACCCTGCCGTACCGTCCAGCAAGAGCAGCCCCTGCGGCGCGCGACGGCTTTTGGAGTCTGCCTGCGGCCGGCAGGCTCCACATGGGGCAGTGGCGACACCGGCGTTGGACGATGCTTATGGCGCAGGCGCGTGCGCCGGTTTGGGTGGCGGCCTTCTCAGGCCGCCGCCGGGTGATGCCCGGGCGTGGGCGGGTGCTCGGCATGCAGAACCTGGCCTGCGGCCAGAACCTGCATGCCCTACGATCTAACCTGCATGCCCTACATTTGCGTTTGAGTGGCGGCCTAGGATGGAGAATGGAAAGCGAACTGCGAAGCCAACTTCTGCGGCGGGGTGCGGCGGAGATTGATCCGCTCCGGTTGGGCGCAGGCTGGAGCATGGCCGATCTGGCCAAGGCGCAGATTCTCATCGAGAGCACCTTTGGTGACAGCCACCCCGGCAGCGCGCACCTCGACGGGCTGGTCGGGGCCATCCTCCTGGGCATCGCCGAGGGCGGCGGCAAGGCGGCCAAGTACTACTGCACCGACATCTGCGACGGCCAGGCCCAGGGGCACGCGGGCATGGACTACTCCCTGGCCTCGCGCGAGGCGATCGCGGACATGGCCGAGATTCACGCGATGGCCGCGCCGTTCGACGGCGTGGTGTTCGTGTCCACGTGCGACAAGGCCATCCCCGCCCACCTCAAGGCGATGGGGCGGCTGGACCTGCCCTCGGTGTTCGTGCCCGGCGGCGTGATGTCGGCCGGGCCCAACATGCTCACGCTCGAGCAGATCGGCATGTACCAGGCGATGTACCAGCGCGGCGAGATCACCAGGCAGGAATTGGAGGCCTACCAGCGCACGGCCTGCCCCACGTGCGGGGCGTGCTCGTTCATGGGCACGGCGGCCACGATGCAGATCCTCGGCGAGGTGCTGGGGCTGGCCATTCCAGGGGCGGCGCTGATCCCGGCCGCCAGCGGCAGCCTGCTGCAGGCGGGGCGACGGGCGGGCAAGCTGATCTCGCAGGTGATCGGCGCCGACCTGCGGCCCTCGCGGATCATCACGCCCGAGAGTTTCGAGAATGCCATCATGGTTCACGCGGCAATCGCGGGCTCGTCCAACGCGGTGCTGCACCTGCCGGCCATCGCGTATGAATTCGGCATGACGGTGGAGGCCGACCTCTTCGACCGCCTTCATCGCCAGGTGCCGTACCTGGTGAACGTGCGGCCGACGGGCAAATACCCGGCCGACTTCTTCTGGCGGGCGGGCGGTGCGCTGGCGGTCATCCGCGAACTGCGCGACCTGCTGCACATGGACGCCATGACCGTGACGGGCAAGACGCTGGGGCAGAACCTGGACGAGTTGACGGCGGCGGGCTTCTTCGAGAGCCGCGACGCCGATCTCAAGCCCTACAACATCGACCGCCGCGAGATCATCCGCCCGGTGGGCGACCCGATCGCGCGCGAGGGGTCCATCGCCATCCTCAAGGGCACGCTCGCCCCGCTGGGGTCGGTGACCAAGCACGCCGCCATCTCGCCGCACATGCGGCAGGTGGTGCTGCGGGCGAGGGTGTTCGAGTCGGAGACGGAGGCCCGCGACGCGGTCTACGCCAAGAAGGTCAAGCCCGGCGAGGCCGTGATCCTCCGCTACCAGGGGCCCCGCGCCACCGGCATGCCCGAGATGTTCTACACCACCGAGGCCATCGCCAGCGACCCGGAACTGGAGGCCGCCACGGGGCTGATCACCGACGGCCGCTTCTCCGGCGCCACGCGGGGACCGGCCATCGGGCACGTCTCGCCCGAGGCGGCCGAGGGCGGGCCCATCGCGCTGGTGGAGGATGGCGACCTGATCCGCATCGACATCCCCGGTCGCCGGCTGGACGTGGTGGGCGCCGGCGGCGTGCCGCTGCCGCCGGATGAAGTGGAGGCGATCCTGCAGGCCCGCAAGCGGCGATGGACGCCCCGCCAGCCGAAGTACACCCGCGGCGTCCTGGGGCGCTACATGCGTCAGGCCGCCTCGCCGATCCACGGCGGCCACCTTCCGTAGTGGTGGCTTCCGGGAACACTCGATCTCCGCATAGGGCAAACGTTCGGTATCGCTCGCCTTTCTGCGCTGTTCGCTCCCAATGAGATCAAACAGCGCAGAAAAGCGAGCGATAGCGGGCCGCCTGGATTCCCGATGCGTTTTTGATCGCAGGTCACTTGAATGGACCTCATCTCAAGACCGACAAAGCGCTGGGGCCTGTGCCTTGCGACGCCAATCGCGTAGAATCTTCCCCGGCGCGGCCGCGTCGAGGCCGCCGGATTCAGCGAAAATGGAGCGATTATGACTAACCTGCCGATCGAAGCCCATGCCGTCTTCTCGATGGAGGACTACTGCGTCTGGGACCCCTCGCTGGTGACGGACGCCGACGGGAAGCATCACCTGTTCTTCTCCCGCTGGCCGCTGGCGAAGGGTTTCGAGGCATGGGTCACGCACTCGGAGGTCTGCCGCGCAGCCGCCGACACGCCCTGCGGGCCGTTCCACTTCGAGGAAGTCGTGCTTCCGCCGCGCGAGGGCTTCTGGGACGGCCGCGTGACGCACAACCCGACCATCAAGCGGTTCGGCGAGCGGTACTATCTCTACTACAACGGCAACCGCGGCAATGGCGAGTGGTGGGATCATCGCAACACCCAGCGCGTCGGCCTGGCCGTGGCCGATCGGCCGCAAGGACCCTGGACGCGCTTCGACCAGCCGCTGCTGGACGTCACGCCCGGCGCCTGGGACGCGAAGGTCACCACGAACCCCTCGTGCGACCAGACCCCCGACGGCCGATACATCCTGATGTACAAAGGCGTGGGCGACGCGCTGCCCGCCCCCCGGTACGGCCCGGTGCTGCACGGCGTGGCCTTTGCCGACGCGCCGGCGGGGCCCTTCGTGAAGCAGCCCCAGCCGCTGTTCGCCGCGGCCGATGCGCACTTCCCCGGCGAGGACCCCTTCGTGTGGTGTGCGCAAGGGCGGTACTTCGCGCTGCTCAAGGACATGGGGACGTTCTACTCGCCCTGCGGCCGCGCGATCGTGCGGTTCGAATCGCCGGACGGCACGACCTGGCGGCTGTCGGACGACCCCGTATTCCAGGAGCGGCAGTTGGCCTACGCCGACGGCCGCCGCGAGGAGGTGCATCGGCTGGAGCGGCCATCGCTGTACATTCGCGATGGCGTGCCGCGCGTCTTCTATTGCGGGGTCAAGCCGCGGGCCGATCGGCCGGAGTCGATGATCGTCGCGATGCAATGCCGAGTGGGAAAGGGATAGACGTCATGGCCACACATCCTCACATCCTGCTGATCTGCACCGACGAGCAGGCGCCGCAGTACATGGGCTGCATGGGCGATCCCATCGCCCGCACGCCGAATCTCGACCGCCTGGCGGCGCGAGGCGTGCTGTTCCAGAACGCCTACTGCAACAACCCCATCTGCGTGCCGGGCCGGTACTCGATCCTGACCAGCAAGTATGTCCGCGAACTGGGGTCGCTCGAGTACGGCAGCGGGCTGGACCCTCGCACGTGGACCTACCCCAAGCATTTCGCCCGCGCCGGCTACCAGACCACGTGCGTGGGCAAGCAGCACTTCATGGGCCTGGAGCAGATGCACGGGTGGATGTTCCGCCCGTATGGCGACATGGAACTCGACGGCCACTTCGGACGCCCCAAGATCCCCGGCTATCGCGGCGACCCGTTCGCCGGAAAGCTGGGCGGGATCCCGGGGCGGCCCAAGGGCAACCTCGCCGGCTGGGTGCGAGAGGCCGGGCCCAGCGACAAGGGGTTCATCAACTTCGACCGCATGGTGACCGCGTGCGCCGAACTGCATCTTCGCGACAACTTCCAGCCCGTGATCATGGGCGAGTACCAGCCCGACCGGCCGCTGCTGTTCGAGGTGAGCTACAAGTGCCCGCACTGGCCGTTCTGGGCGCCCAAGGACCTCTTCGACTACTACCGCCCGCGGGTCTCGCTGCCGCGGATCGGGCCCGACGGGCCGGGGAACTTCTTCCTCGACCGCATCCGCCAGGGCGAGACGCCGTTTGAGAACACCCCCGACGAAATCCTCAACGCCCGCGCCGCCAACTACGCCCTGATCGAGCTAGCCGACCGCGAGATCGGCAAGATCCTCGACTGTGCGCAGGGCCTGGGCATCCTGGACGAGATGCTGGTGGTCATGCACTGCGACCACGGCGAGATGAACGGCAACCACGGCGCCTGGGGCAAGGGCCGCGCGTACGAGCACTCCGTCCGCGTGCCGCTGATGATGTCGCTTCCCGGGACGATCCCGGCCGGGACGGTGATCGATGCGCCCGTGTCCAACGTGGATATCTTCCCCACGCTGTGCGACTACGCGGGCATCGACGCGTCCCCGGGCCTGCGCGGCGAGTCGCTCCGCGGCTTGATCGACGGCCACGAGGCGGGGCGCTGGGAGAACCGGCCGATCGTCTCGGAGTTCTTCAACTGGCGGCGAGGCTGGACGATGGTGCGGCAGGGGCGGCTGAAGTACGTCGACTACTGGGGCCACCCCGATGACGAATTCCCGCTGGACTGCTGGGCCCGCACCGGCTGGCAGCGCGACGCGCAGCTGTTCGACCTCCAGGCCGATCCCGACGAACGGGTGAACCTGGCCGGGCGCGCGGACCACGCCGCCGCCTGCGCCCAACTGCAGGCGATCATCGATGCCCTGCCCGTCCCCTTCCGCTGGGACGAAGCCGCCCAGAGCGACCACTACCGGCCGCCGCAGCCCGGCGGGCCGGCACGCGAGGCAATGCAATGACCGGCAAGGAACGAATGCTCAAGACGCTGCGGTTCGAGCCGCCCGACCGTCCGCCGCACTTCGAGATCATGTTCGAGCTCGAGAAGGAGGCGTTTGGCCTGGAGTTCCCCGACCGCCGCCTGTGGGCGTCGTGCACTGCGGCCCAGAAGGATCGCATGATCGGCCAGTGCATGACGATCTACGAGAAGATCGTGGACCGCTACCACTGGGACGCGCTGGCAGTGTTCTGGCCGTGGAGCGACCCCGACGGCGTGCGAGCGGCCAAGCGGACCTTCGGCGACGACATCCTCATCGGCAGCATCGTCGGGGGGACGATCTGGTCGATCGAGGGGCTCAAGGACTGGGAGCAGTTCGCGATCGACCTGGTCGAGCGGCCGGAGGCGATCCACGCCGAGGCGCAGCGCAAGACGCAGGCCGCCCTGGCGACCTTCGCCTCGCTGGCCGAGGCCGGGGCCGACTTCATCCACGTCGTGAACGACGTCGCCTTCAACGCCGGGCCCTTCATCTCGCCGCGGCAGTTCGCCGAGTTCATCACGCCGCACCTCCGGCGGCAGGTGCAGGAAATCCGCTCGCTGGGGGTCATCCCGTTCGTGCACACCGACGGCAACATCATGCCCATCCTGGACGATTACCTCTCGCTGGGCGCCGCCTGCTTCCAGTCGGTCGACCCGATGGCCGGCATGGATATCGCCGAGGTGAAACGCCGCTGCCATGGCAAGATGGCCCTGATGGGCAACGTGCAGTGCAACCTGCTGCAGGACGGTCCGCTGGAGGCGATCCGCCAGTCCGCGCGATACTGCCTTCAGCACGCCTCCCGCGGCGGCGGGTACATCTTCAGCACCTCCAACACCATCTTCCCCGGCATGCCGCTGGCGCACTACGAGTACATGCTCGAGGTCTACCGCGAGTTCTGCGCCGAATCCGCCGTGTAACGTTCTCCATCGATGCGTCTCAGGCGATGGCGAAACGCAATGTCCAGGCGTGAGGGCAGGGGGCGGCCAGGCCGCAGAGGTCGGCGACGAATCCATGGCCTTCGGCGCGCCAGGCGATGACGGCGCCGCTGCCCAGCAGCGTCACCTTCGAGCCGGCGGCCGGGGCGATTCCGTCGATGCGAACCTGTCGCGGCGGGGCGCCCGATTCGTCCTGGGCCGGCACGATGGCGTAGGCGGTCGTCCCCTTGCGGGTCAGCCTCACCGTGCCGCATCCGTAGGGCGCGATCGGTTCGGTGCCGTAGATGGCCTCACCATTGATCTTCATCCAGTCGCCGATCTCTCCGAGGCGTTCGATGGCCGCGGCGGGGAAGCGGCCGGCGGGATCGGGGCCCACGCCCAGCAGCAGGTTGCCTCCCTTGGCCGCCACGTCGGCCAGCATGCGGATCACCTCGCCGGCGGGCTTGAACGAGTCGCCGGGGAAGTGCTTCCAGTGCTGGCCCAGCGTGATGCAGCATTCCCAGGGCACGCCCAGGGGCTTGTCCGGCACGGTCTGTTCGGGCGTGATGAAGTTCTCATGCCTGCCGCCGACGGTGCGGTCGGCGATGATCAGCCCGGGCTGGCGCCGCCGGGCCATCTCGGCCAGCCGGTCCATCTGGATGTCCTGGCGGGGCGGGCGCACCTGCCCGCCGTCCAGCCACAGCATGTCGATCGGGCCGTAGTCGGTCATCAGTTCCTCCACCTGGCGGTGGACGAAATCGACGAAGCCCGCCCACAGCTCCGGGCGCTCGGCGGTGTCATAGTTGGGGTTGCGGTCGAGGGCCGGCGCGTCGGGTGACCAGTAGTACGGGCTGTGCCAGTCGCTCTTGGAGAAGTAGCACGAGATGGCCAGGCCCTTTCGCCGGAACGCGTCGAACACTTCGCGAGTGATGTTCGCCCGCGGGCTGGTGTGAAACGGGCAGGTCGGGTGCGTCACGCGATAGTCGGTCGTCCGCGTGTCGAACATGCAGAAGCCGTCGTGGTGCTTGGTGGTGAAGGCGACGTATTTCATGCCGGCGGCTGCGGCGACGGCGGCCCAGGCGTCGGGGTCGAAGTCGGTTGGATTGAATGTCTCGTTGAGCTTCCAGTAGTCGCGCTGGAAACGGGCGAGGTCCTTGCCCCGCTGCGTCCAGCACTGGAATTTGTCCTGCCGCGCCCACGTGTCAGCCGGCACCAGGCCCCATGACTCGCAGCAGTCCCACTGGCTGTAGGGGCCCCAATGCAGGATCAAGCCCAGGCGCAGCCCCATCAGCCACTTGAGCCGGTCCTTCAGCCAGGCCGGCTGGTCGGCGGCGATATCCTTCTCGCCGCTGGACTCGATGATATCGCCTCGCTTCTTCGCCATGTGAATGGTCCTTTCTGTGCCTCCGCGGCCCCTGGCGGGTTGACGTTCGCGGCAGCCCAGCGACCTTTGTACCCGCCCGGCTGCGCAAGTCAACGATGCGCATTGCCGCATCGCGGACGAAACATTTGGGTTTGCGCCCGCCAGACCGCATAATGTGAACACAACGCCAGCGAAGGAGCTTCATTTGGCCAAGGCAGCGGAATATGTTTACGACACCACGGACGCCTGCGTGTGCTGCACGAGCATCACGGTCGTGCTGGCCGAGGAGGTCATCGAGAGCGTTCGCATCGCCAACGGCTGCGAGGGCAACCATCGCGGCATCGAGGCGCTGGTGCGCGGCATGACGGCGGCGGAGGCAATCCGCCGCCTCGAGGGGATCGACTGCGAGGGCCGGGGCACGTCGTGCCCGGACCAGTTGGCCAAGGCACTCAAGGCCGCGGCCGGCGTTTGACGGGCGGCTGCGGGCGGGGGGGCTCAACGCGAGGCCCGACGGGCGGGTCATTGCGGTGGCGGTACGCCCACAGGAGCAGGCCCACGCCGGCGAGGAAGGGGAGGATCGAAAGCATCTGCCCCATCGTCAGGACCCGCTCCCACGGCGTCTGAAACTCTTTGAAGAACTCCACGAAGAATCTCGCGGCGAAGTACAGCGTGAGGAACAGGCCGGTCATCAGGCCCAGCGGCCGCTTCTCCTTGCCCGCCCAGCGGTCGGCCAGGACCAGGGCGAGCAGCACGCCCAGGCCCAGGGCGAATTCGTAGAGCTGCGAGGGGTGCCGCGCCACCGCGCCGTCATCGGAGTAGTGCGTGAACCGCACGGCCCAGGGCACGTCGGTGGCCCGGCCGACGATCTCGGAGTTCAGGAAGTTGCCCAGGCGGATTCCGGCGGCCCCGACGGCGGCGGACATCGTGAAGCGGTCCATGACCTCCAGCACGCGCAGCTTGTGCCTGCGGGCGAACAGGAACAGGGCGAGGATGAGCCCGATCGTCGCGCCGTGGCTGGCCAGCCCGCCCTCCCAGATGAACAGGATGCGGAGCGGGTCGCGGAGGTAGGTTTGGGGCTCGTAGAAGAGGCAGTGGCCCAGGCGCGCGCCGGCGATAGTGGCGATCGCGCCCCAGGCGATGAACTTGTCGGCCAGGGCCGGGGAATGCCCGCCGCGAAGCATCTGGCGGCGCCAAAACCAAAACGCCGTCACCAGCGTCAACACGAACACCAGGCCGTAATATCGCACCGTGAAGGGCCCCAGGTGGAAGAGCACCGGATCAAGATCGAAAACGAATGCCGTCATGCGTGGTTCATTTCCCAAGTAGTGCAGTGCAACGTCGATGCTCTATTACGGGTCCCGTAGGGACCGCTGAAGCTAGCCCTCTGTCTCGTGTCATTCGAGGGGTGGCGGCCTTCCTAGGCCGCCACCACAGCCGTCTGCAGGCGGCGGCCTAGGAAGGCCGCCACCCCTCAGCTGTAATGATGCTGTCTTCTGGGTCCCTGCGGGACTCGTGCTGCCGAACTCGTTGGCGGGCATGGCTATTCGGCCCGGCTGCGCCTTCGCTTCATTAGCCACGGCACCCAACGCCGCGCGTATCTTTGTACCCGCTGGGGCGTGCAAGTCAACGTCCGCTAGAGCATCGCGTTGAAGAGGTAGCCCACCAGGAGGATGCCCGCGGCGACGGTGCCGAAGAAGACGGCGATCAACTTGAGCGTCAGCACCTTGCGGAGGATGATCGCCTCCGGCAGCGACAGGGCGATCACCGACATCATGAACGCCAGCACCGTCCCCAGGGCCGCCCCCTTGCCCAGAAGGGCCTGCACGATCGGGATGATCCC
>CAZTVF010000165.1:0-9523 GCA_964616985.1 uncultured Planctomycetaceae bacterium | reverse complement strand
CCCGACATGCGCTGGGGTTATGGGTACCTGCGCGCGGTACGGAATGTGTTCGGAGCCAGACGGTGACGCCCGCAGCGATAGAAGCGGGCGACCCGCGCGCGAACCGCATCGAGACCGCCGATAATCAGAAGTAAGGAACGCGGCGCAACAACGCATGGAACGGAAGGCTGGCAACCGTGAAGAAAGACGAGGTTTGTATGGCATGCCTTGACTGCCACCAACGCTGGCATGGGGTATACGCGGGGACAGCGACTCCGGACGGCATGCAGCGCGCCTTTCGGTCTGCCCCAAAGTCAGCTCCTCTGCCGACCGACCGATCGCCGGGCTTTTCCGAACGCCACCAGAAAACCACTGCGAAGATTCCGTCTTGACACTGCGGCCATTCTCATAGAAGGTCGAGCGACACGCGCGCCCACTCAGACGGACACGGCATCCTTAAATGCCATCCAGGCTTCCGCCCCTCGCCGCCAGAGCGGCGTGCTGGCGGCGAGCTTGCTCGGCGCGGAGTGCGGCCAGCCAATCCAGCAGGAGTTGCTTGATGTCCGGCCCCAGGAAGTGAACGGGCACATGCGCCTCGGGCGGATGCGGGAAGTTGCACCAACCGACGACGTCCACCTCTTCCGGGTGATATCGCACGGATGCCTTCAGCCCGGCTGTTGCGTGGGGCACAAGGTTGTCGTCGCCTATCAGGATCGCGTCAGGCCGATCAGAGGCCATCATCAAGAGCTGGCATATCGCGCCTGCCGAAGCCAGGTTCTGCGACACCAGCCTGTGATTGTGCCAGGGGGCGTTGGTCATCGAATACCTTGAAATAGCTTGGCGGAGGTAGTCCCAGGTGTTCGGCGGCCACATCGCCAGGACCGCCAGCCGACGCCGGCGGCGAGCGGCCAGGAAAGCCAGAGCCTGGTCGATGAACTTGGTCGGGTCGGGGCCTTCCACGGCGGTGCACCACGGCCAGCGGCGGCTCGCCTCCCGCGAGCTCACGCCGGCGCTGACGACCGGTGGGAGCTCCGGCAGTGAAAAAACCGGGAGCGACATGAACATCTGGGCGAACATTATGAGCACAAGTCCCCCGAGCCGGCGGCTGCGGATGTCATCCTCCAGCCGCTTGTACGATTCGGCGTCTTCTCGCAGAACCAGCCCCTCATAGAACGTGAACTCCAACCCCTGTTCCTGCGCGATGACGAGCGCCTGCTCGACAATCGCGGCATGAAGTCTCGTCCACAGCGTCTCGCTGCCGGGCTTGTCGCGACTGGGGATCGTGAGGATGCCGTACCTCCTCACGAAGGGAAGGCTATCGCTTACGGCGGTGCCATGTCTCGGACGAGCCGTCAGAAAGCCTTCCGCCAGAAGAATTTGCATCGCCTTCTGGAGGGTGGCCATGCAGACGCCCAACTCCTGGCACAAGGCCCGGCGATCGGGCAGCGTCTCTCCGAGGCCGTATCGGCCGCAGGCGATCCTGTCCCGCAGCACCGACAGGACGTGCGTGTAGACCGGCGGTCTGGGCATAGTCAGCACCTCTGGTGTTCTATATTACGGGTCATTATTCTGCTTTCGCAACAGAATTAATTGGATCCGAGATTGTGGTGCCAGCTTGAGGTGATAGACTCGATATCGAAGCCATGGTTCCCCATGAGCGTGATCAGGACGCGCCATGTCAGACCGGGCTTGCTGTGACCGCAACATGTCTCATCGGCTGCGCCACGAGGTCTTGATCTGGGGACCGCAGCATTCGCTAGGTCCTGTTTTGAAGGAGGATACAAACATGTTAAACTCATGCCGTATTGCGATCGGTCTGGCCGTCTCGGTTGCGATGGCGAGTCCGGCACTGGCCTTGGACTGGTTCGACAACTTCAACACGCACGCCAACACCTATCAGGCCAAGCGGCACGACTTGTTGTACTCCGGGCAGGATCGCCAGTTCATCGGCGACGGGTACGACTGGTCGGGCATCGGCGAGGCGGGGATGGGCAACCAGGCCGCCACGATGGTCTCCCCGAGTTTCTTCATCACCGCGGGCCATTACCATCCCGGCGTGGGCGCCACGATCACCTTCTACGGCAATACGCTTCCCGGCGCCCCCACCTACACCGACACCGTTGCCCAGTACTGGAACCTCGGCAATGATTGTTGGCTCGGCAGGATGGCGTCGCCGGTGAACCCCGCGATCACGTACTACTCGGTGCCTGTCTTCTACGACGACATTTCCGAGATGCCCCTGTACGGAAGCCTCTATTCCGGGCGGGAAGTCTTCTACGTCGGTCACAACGACACCAAGGGGCTTCAGTTCGGGCTGACGACGCTCAGTGGCATAAGCAACTCTACATATACAGCGTACTTTGGCGACGCCAACTTCGTCTATCCCGAACATGGGGGCGACTACTGCCGGGCCGTTTCGGGCGATTCGTCGCACCCGTCGTTCATCATCGGCGCCGACGGCAGGCCCTCGGTAGTAGGCACGCATATGGGGGTGACGAGCGACAACACTCCCATTCCGTATATCAGCTCCATCAACGCGATCATGGCCCCCTTCGGGGAGCAGTTGACGCTGATGACCGACCCCAACGCCCCGCCGCCCCTGCTTCCGCCGGCCGGCATCGGGGCCACCATCACCTGGACCGGCGGCGCCAGCGACGCCAACTGGTACACCGGCGGCAACTGGAGCGGCGGGATCGTGCCCGGCGCCACCGACAACGTTCGCATCGCCGCAGGACTGACCTCCGGCAGTACGATCAAGCTCGGCCTGCCTTACAGGACCAGCATCAACAGCCTGACAGTGCTGTCGGATGCCAACGGCTGGGACGTCAGTGGCCCCAACGGCCAGACCATCACGCTGGTCAGCGGCAACCTGACGCGACTGGACGGGTCGGCGGCCGAGCCTAACGTCACGCTGAACGTCGACATCAACCAGGGCGCCACCGGCGAGTGGCGCAATGACTCCAGCAGCGGCAACCTGATCATCCAGGGCATCATCGGCGGGCCCGGCGGGATCAACAAGACCGGCGTCGGAACGATCTCCATCGCCTCGTCGACCTACGCCCATAGCTACCAGGGCGCCACGACCGTCCGCGAAGGCATCCTGTCGTTCAGCCCGCAGGACGCCACCGGGTACACCAGCAACGTGATCCCCGACTTCTCCGCCGTCACCATCTTTGCCGGCGCTATGCTCCAGGTGGGCAAAGCCGAGACGTTCGGCTCCCTGGCAGGCGACGGCAACCTGGCGATGGCGACGGCCGGCAACCAGCAGTTGGCCATCGGCGCCGACAACACCTCGACGACCTTTGGCGGCACGATCTACAACATGAACGGCGGGACGGGGTACTTCCGCAAGATCGGCGCCGGCACGTTCACGGTGACGGGCGACATCCTGGCCGGCGCGGGAGCTACCGCCTATGCCGTTGACGGCAAGATCCGGCTGGTTGACCAGGGCAAGATGAGCACCAGCCTGACGGCCATGCCGGGGGCGGTCTTCGAGATCGATGACACCGGCGCCCAGAGGCAGGACCGCATCGCGGGTGTGACGATCTCGGTGGGCGGCGAATTCATCGTCCGCGGCCACGCCGATGCCAATACGATAATCTCCGGCACCACCAACAGCCCTATCAAGTTCAACATTCCCGGCGCGCCGATGCTGACGCTGATTCCCGGGGCGGGGTACGAGGCCTGGCTGAACCAGAACAACGGGAGCAACTCGGGCATGTTCGCCATCGGCAGCGGCGATGTGGCCCTGTTCCGCGGCGACAATCTCGGCGGCACCACGGGCACCCGCAGCCGCTTCACGATCAAGTCGACCGACCTCAAGAACTTCCTGGTCGGCGGGGCCGGGGCGGTCTTTCCCGACGCCAACTACGGCGCCGGCGGCACGCCACGCACGAGCATCCTGCTTCGGGCCTACGGCGATTCCAGCTCCAGCGGGTGGGGCACGGGCTTTGTGACCTACAGCCTGGGCTCTGACAAGGCGCAGAACGCCAACGACCCGGGCATCCGCCCGCTGACTGACAGCGAGTACTCCTCGACGATCCTCAGCGGCGAGGCCGCCGACGACAAGACGCAGATGCAGAACAAGAGGATCTCCGCGGCGATCGGCGGCATCGACGCCAACACTCGGATCAACAGCCTGCTGATGCAGGATTCAGCCAGCCTCTCCGGCAGCGGCGTCCTGAACGTCCATAGCGGCATGTTCATGTCGACGGGCGCCGCGGCGGCGATCAACGTGGCGTCGATCTTCGTGCCCAGGGAAGGGACGAACCCCGCGCAGATCTCGCTGATCACGCCGCTGCCCGCCAACCGCCTGACGATCGCATCCGACATCTCGACGGCCGCCGATGGCAACGGGCTGGTGAAGGTCGGGCAGGGCACGGCCGTCCTGACGGGCGTCAATGCCTACGTGGGCAGGACCTACATCGCCGGCGGAGCGCTGCGTGCCAATGACGGGGTCTCGCTGCCATCGGCGAGCGGGCTGATCTTCAGCGGTGGCGTGCTGGAGGCCAACGGGACGTTCAGCCGCCTGCTGGGCAGCGGCAACGGCAAGGTGCAGTGGTACAACGCCAACGGCAGCGGGGCCGACGGCGGCTTCGCCGCGGGCGACGGCGACCTGACGGTCAACATCAATAACAATTCCGGCATGCTGACCTGGGGCGACGGCAACTTCGTGGCCCTGGACCGCACGCTGGTGCTGGGCTCGGTGAGTTCGCAGGGCCGGTTGACCTTCGCCAACCCGATCAACCTGTCCGCGGCCACGCCCTACAGCTCCGTGCGCGAGATTCGCGTGATCGACAACCCGAACTTTGACGGCGACGTGGCAGACCTGGCGGGTGGAGTGACCGGGCCCGACAAGACCGTCACCCTCCGCAAGACGGGCAACGGCACGCTGACCATCAGCGGCATAAACAACTACTGTGGTTACACCGTCGTCGAGGAAGGGACGCTTGAGCTTCTAAGCACGATGCCCGGCGGCCCGTCTGGCATCACGGTCAACAGCGGCGCTGCGCTGGTGCTGGGCCACTGGTTTTATGGGGCTATACCTAGCGGTAGTACGTATGGCGGTACTAATCGCGACATTCGGGTCAATCCCGGCGGGATTCTCAGCACCGGTGGAGGGATGGATGAGGACGGCGAGGAAAGCCCGGTGGCGTGGGCCGGCAACTGGTTCGGCGACATTGACCTGTCAGGCATCTACCACTGGAAGCTTGGCGCGCTGAAGGATGACGCCGCGGGGGAGGACTCGTGGTATCTGGATTATTTCGATTCGATTCAGATGCTGTCTCCGTACGGTTTGGGCTCTGGCGATTCGGACACAGGATACTTCACAGGCGTCGATCCGGTACTGGACCTGTCGTTCCTGAACGGCACCGCCCCGACGGGCAGCGGGTTCTGGCTCAGCCCGCATGAGTGGACGGTGGTCGGAGGCGCTGCGGGCATTGACATTCAGGGCGGATGGTCCATCACCGGCTACGGCGACAACGGGTACGGCAGCGACGGCCACTTCGACGTTCGGGTTACGAGCGACAGCGTGCTGCTAGACTGGACGCCGGTGCCCGAGCCGGCGACAATGACCCTGCTTGCCTTGGGCGCGATGTCGCTCCTCCGCCGCCGGCCCGCCGGCCGAAAGGGGATGACGTGCTTATCAGCTTCTGATCGTGACAAGGACTTCATGCCACGCACCTGACGATGCGAACCAGCGTAGCGGGAGCATGGCAGATGTAAGAGTATTGATCTTGGCTGCACGCTCTACCGCTTGCTGGTGGTAGAGGAATGATGATCGGCGCGCGTTTTCTTTATCTGGCATGGATCCGATATATCAACTGACTAACAAGGAGTAAGCCAGTGAAGGTTCTGTTTCTCGACCTGGACACGCTGCGTCCGGATCATCTTGGCTGTTACGGCTACCACCGGGACACCAGCCCCAACATCGACCGCATTGCGCGGGAGGGCGTGCGATTCGAACAATACCATGTCTCCGACGCCCCGTGCCTGCCGGCGCGAGCCGCTCTGATCAGCGGTGCCTTCGGTATTCACAACGGAGCCGTCAACCACGGCGGAACCCATGCCGACATCCGATTGCAGGGCGCGAGCCGGAGTTTCCGTGATGCCGTTGCCCACGGCAGTCTCTGGAACATATTTCGCCGGGCCGGCATGCACACCTGTTCGATCTCGCCCTTCGCCGAGCGGCATACCTCCAACTGGTTCCTGAACGGCTTAAATGAAATGCACAACCATTGGGGCGGCGGCGGCATGGAATCGGCCGAGCACGTCACGCCGGATGTCATGGCGTGGCTCGACGCAAACAAGGACCGCAAGGACTGGCTGCTGCACGTGAACTACTGGGACCCGCACACTCCGTACCGGGCGCCCGCCACATTCCAGAACCCTTTCAAGAACGATCCGATTCCGGCCTGGCTGACCGCCGAGGTGCTGGAGCATCACAAGACGCTGGCGGGCCCGCACACGGCCCGCGACAACGGCATGTACCATGGCACGGACGACCCGGCCTTTCCCCGTCAGGTCAACGACATCCGGGACATGGATCGGCTGCGTGACTGCATCGACGGGTACGATTGCGGGATCCGCTACATGGACGATCACATTGGAGCGATCCTTGCCAAGCTGGAACAGATGGGGATCCTGCATGAGACAATGATCATCGTCACGGCCGATCACGGCGAGAACTTCGGCGAGTTGGGCATCTACTCCGAGCACGGCACGGCGGACCGCACCACCTGCCGCATCCCGATGATCATCCGCCATCCCGGTGGAATGCGTGGGCACGTGGACCACGGGCTGCATTACAGCCTTGATTTGCCTCCCACCCTCATGGAGTTGTTCAAGCAGCCGGGGCCGCCGCCCGCCCACTGGGACGGGCGCAGCTATGCCGCCAGCATCGTCGCCGGCGCCGACACCGGCCGCGAGGAACTGGTATTGAGCCAATGCGCCCATGTCTGCCAACGCTCGGTGCGCTGGGGCGACTGGCTGTATATGCGCACCTATCATGACGGGCTGCACCCGCACTTCGAGCCCGAGATGCTGTTCAACCTGCGGGAGGATCCGCACGAAACGCGGAACCTGGCCGGCCAGCGCCCGGATCTCGTGCGCGAGGGGGCGGCCCGCCTGCTGGCCTGGCGCGACGAGCAGATGCGCACCATGCCCTGGGGCTACACCACCGATCCCATGGAGCAGATCCTCAAGGAGACGGGGCCGTTTCACGCCGGCCGCTGCGTCGACAACGTGATCGGGCAACGCCGGCAATACCTGCAACGCCTGCGCGATACCGGCCGCGGGCACTGGATCGAGAAGATGATCGAACGCCACCCCGACCTTGCGGCTGCCCTGTAGGTGGCAATCCAGAAATGATGAAGCAGGTTAGATCTACCACTGCGGGCGGCAGAGCTGCGCCCCCGATGAAATGGAGTTTGAAGATGCCTGATGAACGGGAGTTCGCGAGATTGGCCGTGGATGCAGACGTCGTTGTCGTGGGCGCCGGCCCGGCCGGCATCTGCGCCGCCATCGCCGCGGCGCGAAATGGAGCCAAGACCGTCCTGGTGACCGACCGCCCTGTGCTCGGCGGCAGCGCATCGAGCGAAGTGCGGGTGACCCCGAGTGGCGCCGACCACGGGGCCTGGAATCGCTACGCCCGCGAAACCGGCATCATGGACGAGATGAGCCTGCGCCTGGCCCACAAGACTGGCCTCAGCGGGCGTTGGCGCTGGATCTACTACGACGAACTGTACTTCGACATGGTCGCGGCCGAGCCTAACCTGCGATTCTTCCTCAATACCACCATCTGCAAGGTCGATTGCAGTGCCGACGGCGCCATCTGCGCCGTCGAAGGAATCCAGTTGCGGTCCGAGAAGGTCCTTCGCTTTACCGGCAAGACTTTCATTGACTGCTCCGGCGACGGCACGGTCGGCTTCCTGGCCGGGGCCGAATATCGCGTCGGGCGCGAGGCCAAATCGGAATTCAGCGAGAAGCACGCGCCCGATGTAGCCGACCGCCGCACCATGGGGGCAACCCTGCTCTTTTCCAGCGTCGACCGCGGGCATGAGGTGCCCTACAAGGCCCCAGCCTGGGCCCTGGACGTGTCTGAACTGCGCACGTTGCTCGATCCAGAGCAGTGGCTGGCGCGTTCCTTCTACCGCCAGCCCGACGGCAGCTTCTACGGCCTGTGGTGGGCGGAGTACGGCGGCGCCATCGACTCGATCCATGATGACGACGACGTGGTCTGGCACACCCGCCGCCTGGTCTACGGGCTGTGGGACTACATCAAGAACAGCGGCAAGTTCGACAACGTGGCGCGGCTCGAACTGGACTGGATCGCCCACCTCCCCGGCAAGCGGGAGTCGCGCCGCCTGGTGGGCCCGTGCATGCCGTGCGCCAACGACTTCCTGGCCCAGCGGAGCTATGAAGACGCCATCGGCCACGCCGGCTGGCCCGTGGATATCCATCCTCCGCAAGGCTACCGCGACCCGGCACCAGGTTGCACTCACGACTTCCTCCCCGGCATCACCGACATTCCCTTCGGCTGCCTTTACTCGCGGAACATCCCCAACCTGCTCTTCGCCGGGCGCAACATCAGCGTTACCCATGAGGGCTTGGGCGTGCTGCGGGTGATCGCCACCACGGCCGTCATGGGCCAAGCGGTCGGCACGGCCGCCGCCTACGGTCTTGAGAAGGGGCTGAGCCCCGCTGAGATCCGCCGCGATCACATGCCTGAACTGCAGCGGCGTCTGGCGCGGCAGGATCAATCGATCATCGGCCACCGGCTGTGTGAGCCCGACGACCTCTCGCGGACGGCCCGGGTCACGGCGTCGAGCGAGCGCCGTTGTGAGCTGACCGAGGGAACACAGTGGTTGACGCTGACAGCGCCGACCGGCCTGCTCCTGCCGATCGAGACCGAGCGGCTGCAGACGCTGGAACTGCACCTGCACGCCTATGAGGCCACTGAGGTGCGCCTGCGCGTCTACGCGACGAACAAGTCGCAGAACTACGCCCCGACAGCGAAGGTCGCCGACCTGACCGTCCCGGTTTCCGACGACGGCTGGGGCGCCTTCCCGGTCAACGCCGCCCCCGGCCCCGGTCAGAAGCTCTTGGCGGTGCTCGATCCCAATCCCAAGCTGTTGCTGCGCTACGCGACGACCGCGATGACCGGTGTGCTGGGGCTCAGCTTCAAGCCCGACGACCCGCCGACGTGGATGACCGTGCTGCCGTACGTTCCGTGCTTCCGCATGACGCCTGAGCAGCGGCCGTACCGTGCGGAAAACGCGACCGACGGGCACATCCGGCCCTACGGTCTGCCGCATCTCTGGGCATCGGCGGCGCTTGACCCGGCTGCGCCCGCCTGGCTCGATCTCGAACTGTCGCAGCCCAGCGAAGTCGCCAGCGTGGAGCTGGTCTTCAACAGCGCCCTGGACCGTAAGCGGCACGCGATCACCGGCGTGCATCCTGAACTGGTCAAGGACTACGACGTGCTGGCCGAGGTTGAGGGGCGGACGGTCTGCCTGGTCCGCGAGCGCGGCAACATCCTGCG
>CAZTVF010000164.1:0-9538 GCA_964616985.1 uncultured Planctomycetaceae bacterium | reverse complement strand
CAAGGCCCGGGTGAGGGTGACTCCTCTCCCTTCAGGGAGAGGTCGGGCCGCAGGCCCGGGTGAGGGTGCCTCCTCTCGGGGAGAGCGGTTGGGCCCGCGTCTTTCTGTTTCCGCTTGACCGCGTGATGGGGCAAGATTATGTATAGCACTGCGGGATTTTCGCGTCGCAACTGGCCATATACCGAGCATGGAGGCCCGGAATGAAATCGATCCACGTCGTCGAAGAGTCGTTGCCGCTGGCCTGGGAAAAAGGTGTTCTGGCCTGCTGGGAGCAGGGCGAAAGCTTCCCCACCGAGTACGACAAGCCTGGCGACGCCAACAGCCGCGACGTCTCCTGCCTCATCCACGTCACCAAGCCCTTCGACGAGCCGCGGATTCACCGCGCGTTTCCCGGCGGGCTGGAGGACCTCGAGAAGTACCGCGCCGAGGTGCTCTACGGCGTGCACAACCACTGGATCGATCCCGCCGCCGGCAAGTGGGAATACACGTACCACGAGCGGCTGTTCGAGTACGACGTGCCCGGCGTGGGCGTGATCGACCAGGTGCAGGGCGTGATCGACAAGCTCAAGAGCGTGCCCTTCACCCGCCGCGCCCAGGTGGTCACCTGGCAGGTGTGGAACGACATGAACATCGGCGACCCCGCCTGCCTGCAGCGGATGTGGTTCCGCATCTCCGGCGGCAAGCTGCACCTCAACGTCCACATGCGGTCCAACGACGCCTACAAGGCCGCCTTCATGAACATGTACGCCTTCACCGAACTGCAGGCCATGGTGGCCGCGGCCGTGGGCGTGGCTCCCGGCGAGTACATGCACATCGCCGACTCGTTCCACATCTACGGCAGCTACTTCGAGGACTTCGAGGGGTTCATCAAGACCGTCACCACCCGCCCGGCCGCCGAGCGAGTCTACACCTCCGCCTTCGCCCGCGACATGTTCATCGACGGCTGCGACATCCTCCTGGCCGAGCCCGACATGCCCGCGGCGAAGAAGGCCATGGTGCAGAAGCGCAAGGAAGAACTGCTCGAAGGAAGGCAATAGGCGAAGAGCTTCGTATCGCCATTGCGCCACATGCATCACCGGCGCCAATCCGGAAGAAGCCGCATGCGTTTGGCGGCGGCTTGCCGTTCGGCGCTGTCAGATATGGGTGACGCCCTGGGGCTTCTACAGCGCCGAACGGCAAGCCGTCGCCAAAGCCTCCTGGATTCAACCGTGAAGGACTACCAAGGCTGCACTTCGGAATTAAGTATTCAGTATTCTGCGGTTCGCTGTTCTCGCTCCCGACGCCGTCCCTCAATACTTCCCGTACGTCCGCGCGACTTCGACCATCGCGCGGAGATTGGCGTCGGGGGTGTCGCGGCCGCACTGGTCGCCGGTGGAGAGGATGAAGCCGCCGCCGGCGCCGGCATCATCGATGGCCTTGCGCGAGGCGGCGCGGACCTGCTCGACCGTGCCGCGGAGCATGACGTCGGTGGTGTGCAGGTTGCCCTTGAGGACGAGTCGGCGGCCGAACTGCTGCTTGAGATCGGCCAGGATGCAGTCGCCCATGGGCGGGATTTCCAGCGGATCGATGATCGTGAGCTTCGTCTCCTCGGCGGCCATGCGAACGAGCAGTTTCTCCGGCCCGCAGGAGTGAATGTGCGTGGGGATGCCGATGTCGTGCGCGAGGTCGGTGATCTTCTTGAGGATCGGCAGGATGATCTCGCGGAAGAAATCGGGCGTCTGAAAGACCAGCGTCCCTGACCCGCCGCAGAAAAGGAAGTCGGGCTTGGGGTCCATCTTGGCGATCTTCTCCATCTGCGCCAGGGACCACTGCATCATGCCCTCGGCGCGGCGGCGGATCTCGGCGGGGTTGTCGTACCAGGTGAAGATGTCGGCCTCGTTCTGCAGCAGCGACGTGCACATGCCGCTGGGGAATCCCACGAGGCCCTGCTCGCCCATCTCCTGGCGGATGTGGTTCCACAGGGCGAGGCCCTTCAGCGGCGAGGGCTTTCGCACGACCGGCTCCCACGTCGGGGGCGTCGGGGGCAGGCCGAACTCCGCCGCCGCGTGGCCCCACACCGGCGGGTTGTCGCGGGTATAGAGTGTGACCTGGCCGGACCACGCGCCCGTGGAGTTTTGAAAGCCCTGCGTGATGATCCGCTCGTCGGTCCGCAGGACGATGCGTTCTTCCCAGTCGCTGACGGCGCTGTCGTCGAAGAGGTTCCAGCTGCCGAAGTCGTAGAGCTCGATGCCGCCGTCGATGTCGAAGTGCTTCACCGCGTCGATGTACGCCTTCCACAGCGGCGGGTCGCGGTAGAGGTAGATGTCCCAGAACGGCTTGCCGGTCAGGCGGCAGGGCACCATGTTGGAGATATCCGGCCCGCACGGCACGCAGTCGGGCAATTGGCCATGAAGAACGGCGAGGAGTCGTTGGCGTGGAGTCATGGCCGAATTCTAGGAAGGCAATTGGCAATAGGCAATTGGCAATAGGCGGAGAGGAAGAGGAAGGGCTCAGGGGCCGGCGTTCAGGGACCAGTGCCGTTGCGGCCGAGTGGACAACAGGATGGCCGGTGCATCGTTCAGAAAACTCAATCCGTTCCCTAATCCCTCGCCCCTGACCCCTTGCTCTTCTTCCGCCAATTGCCTATTGCCAATTGCCTGTTGCCTTCTAGACTATCTCCACCCGTAAGGAGTATCCAACCATGACGCACCGTGAGCTGTTCCGCGAGATCATGTTCTATGGCAAGTTCGACCGCGTGCCGCTGGTGCACTGGTGGCAGTGGGATGAAACGCTGGCGCGGTGGCAGAACGAGGGCCTGCCCAAGGGCACGGACCTGCGCAAGTTCCTCAACGTCTCGCAGCACTGGGGCTTCGTGTGCGTCAACGTCGACCTGTTCCCGCTGTTCGCCGAAGAGACGATGGAGGAGACGGCTGAGTACCGCGTCTATCGCGACGGCTACGGTGTGATCCAGAAGGCGTGGAAGAACCAGTCGTCCATCCCGCATTACATCGACTTCACGCTCAAGGAGGCGAAGGATTGGCCGGCGTTCAAGGAGCGCCTGCAGGCCAACGCCGCCCGCCTGCCCAAGGACCTCGCCCAGCAGGTGGAGCGTGCGAACACCTCGGGCCTGGCCACCGCGTTCGCCACCGGCTCGATGATGGGCTGGATCCGCAACTGGATGGGCGTCGAGAACATGTGCTACCTCATGTTCGACGCCCCCGACGTCTACGCCGACATGGTCGACACACTGGCCGACCTGACCTGCTGGGCCATCGACCAGGTGGCCCCGATGATGAAGCAGCCCTTCGACATGGGCTTCGGCTGGGAGGACATCTGCGGCAAGAGCGGGCCGCTGGTGAGCCCCGACATCTTCGCCCGCTGCGTCACCGGCGGCTACCGCAAGATGCGGGCCAAGCTCGAGGAGCACGGCTGCAAGCTGCTGGGCATCGACTGCGACGGCCTGATCGAGCCCCTCATCCAGCACTGGCTGGACGCGGGCGTGAACACGTTCTTCCCCGTCGAGATCGGCACGTGGGAGGCTGACCCGTGGGCCCTGCGGCAGAGGTTCGGCCGCGACATGCGGATCATCGGCGGCTTCAACAAGATGGTGCTGGAGCAGGACCGCGCGGCGATCGATGCCGAAATCGCCCGCCGCATGCCGCTGATCAAGGACGGCGGGTTCATGATCATGCCCGACCACCTGGTGACCCCCGGCACGCCGCTGGCGAACTACCAGTACTACCTGGACAAGCTGCGCGAGATTCGGATCTAGAGGCCTGCCTGTGGCAGGCAGGTCGTAAGCAGGTCACAGGCAGTAGGTCGTAGGGAAGAGCGTTGCGTCGCCAGAGGTCTGCGAATCGCTCGCCTCTATGCGCTGTCGGAGCATCCACCGCGCACCAAAGCGGGCGATGTCCCGAAGTCGGCCTCATGCGAAGCTCTTTCCCTACTGCCTACGACCTACTGCCTATGACCTTCCGTTCCCAAAATGCCCTTGGCCGCGGCGAGGGGATGTCTTACGATTGATCCAGATGAGCGAGGCCTTTGACCATCATCGCGGGAAAGAGCCGCTGCTGCAGCCCACCAGTGCGCGCCGCACGCTGGTTTTTGTGGGCGCCGTCGTGCTGGGCTTCGCGTTCGTCAACGCGTTCTGGCTGTACCTGTCCACGGGCAACTGGCTGGACCTGAGGCCATCGGCGTACGTGGCCGACTTCGTCTCCCCCGTGCCGCTGGCGGGCATGTTCGAGCACCCGCTGAACGTCCTGACCTATCCGTGGATGATCGTGGTCGGCGGGCTGCTGCTGGGCATCCTCATCTTCGTCCCGATCATCATCGCCGTGCTGTACCGCCTGGCGTTCGCGGCGCTGTTCGTGCTGATGGTGTGGGTGCTGGGGCACGCGCCGGTACTGGCCATGTCGCTGGCCGTCGCGTGCGTGCTGGCGGGGCGAACCCACCTCCGCAGCAACATGCCCTTCCTGGCGACCATGCTGGCCATGGTGCCCATCGTCATCTACATTTACGCCTTCGCCAACGCAGGCACCGCCTCGATGGCTGTCCAGCCGATCCAGCGATGGGCGCTGAAGGCGCCGCTGGCCCTGGGCGTCGTGTCGGCCATCCTCGCCTTCATCGGCGTGCTGACGATGGCGGCCCTCACGCGGTACCGGCCGGGCGTGGTCTGGCCGGTGCTGGCGATCCTGCTGGCGGGGCCGGTATCGATCTTCTACGCCAAGGTCGGCGCGAGCGAACTGGACTACCAGCTCATCGCCAATCGCCTCGCCGCCGGCGACGCGGTCTTCGAACCGGTGATGCGCGACAGGTGGGTCGTCGACGCCGGGGCCAAAGGCCTCAGCCGCACCGTCCTGCTGAGCCGCGCCGTCGCCGACCTGGAGTCGCGGCGCAAGGAGCTGCAGGATCGCTGCCGCAAGTTCCTCGACCGCTACGCCACCAGCCCCCGCGCGGCGGCCGTGCTGTGGATCAACGCCCAGGCCCAGAGCCTGCAACTGGATCGGCCGGCGTTCGAGCTGGGCTGGGTGAAGTCCACCGCGGCCCTGACCGCGCCGGCAAGCGAGGAGGCGGCGATGGCGCCGCAGCGCCGCAGCGAGCTGCTGGCCGAGGCGATCGGTGCGGCCCAGGCGGCGTGGCAGCCGCTGGCCGATGACTTCGCCGACGCGCCGCAGTCGGCCCTGGCACAGTGGCGAATGGCCGAGCTTCTGCTGCAGAAGGTGGCGCTGCAGGCGCCCGACGGCAACGCGCAGGCGTCGGCGGCCCAGGCCTACAGCCGCCTGGTGCTGGCGGACCAGAAGATCCAGTCGGCCCTGGCCGATTTCGCCGAGCATGAGAAGAAGGTCAAGCCCGCCAAGGTCTTCTCCGAGGCGCCCTCCCTGCCCCCGCAGGAGTATTACGAGCAGTCGCTGTTCAAGGTCCGCCGCCTGCTGTGGCTGATGGATCACAACAACATCGTCCGCGACGCCAACGCCGCGCGGGCCATGTCCGCCTACCTGCAGGTGAACCGCTTCGCGCTGGAGCCCAACGCCTTGCCGGTGGAACTGGAGCGGCTGGAGAAGCGGTTCGGCGACACATGCTTCGCCACGAATTTGAAGCTGGCCCACGCGATGGCCTTGGGCGACCCCAGCCGGCGGGCCGATGAGCTGGTCATCCTCACGCTGCAGAAGCAGGACCCGCACGCGGCCATCGAGGCGAGTTTCGAGCTGGGGCAGCTGGTGCTGCAGCAGCCGTTCCTTTGCCAGCGGCCTGACATCAAGACGCGGCAGACGTACTTCGCCGCCGTCCTGAGCGGCCCATGGAAGGAGCTCGCCCTCGAGCGCCTCCGCGTCTTGAACACCACCACCAGCCAGCCCGCGATGAAGAAGTGACCAGCCCCGGGTGCCATGCTTCTGGACCCAGGTTGGGTGCCATGCTTTTAGGCCCGAAGGGCCAAAAGCATGTTTACACAAGTGGCCCCCGATTCCCGAAGATGAACAGCGCCAAAGGCGAGCGATGCCTAGGTCAAGCCTCCGCGCCTACGCCCCCGCCTGACCGAAATCCATCATCAACCTTGAATTGAACCGCCAACCCCGATTGAATAGCAACATGGCAGAAAGACCCAAGAAACTGCTGATGATATCGGCGCACGTCGGGGCGGGGCACGGGCAGGCGGCGCGGGCCGTGCTCGACCGTCTGAAGGACGATCCCGCCATCGACGCGCGGTTCGTCGAAACGCTGGATTTCGCCGCTCCCTTCTTCCGCTGGTACTACCGGGGCGGCTTCGTGTTCGGCATGACCAAGGCGCCCTGGGCGTACGGGCTGGGCTTCCACCTGTCCAACGGGCCCGACCGCCCCAGGCCCTCGCTCATCGAACGCCTGCGCCTGCGGCTGGAGCGGCATTTCCTCCGCGGCTTGGCCGATTACATCGTGCAGGAGCAGCCGGACTTCATCGTCAATTCGCACTTCCTGCCGGCGCCGATCGTGCACCACCTGATCGCCCAAGGCCGCCTGCCCCGCGTGCCGCAGATGGTCATCGTGACCGACAACTGCATGCACCGCTGGTGGTTTTCGCCCGGCGTCGATCACTGGTTCGTGCCCGCGCAGGGCGACGCCGACCGGCTGGGCCGCTGGGGCGTGCCGCCCCAGCGCGTCACCGTCAGCGGCATCCCCGTGCACGCCAAGTGGACCCAGCCGCTCGACCGCGACAGGATCTACGACGACTGGAAGCTGCCTCGCGATAAGAAGATCGTCCTGCTGTCCGGCGGCACGGAGTTCACCGTCGGCCCGGTGGAGAGCACGGCCCTGGGCATTCTGCAGGCCTGCCCGCAGGCGCTGGTGGTGGTGCTGGCGGGACGAAACAAGGAACTGCTGGCCCGGCTGTCGGTGCTGGCGCAGACGAACGATCGGCTGCGGCCTGTCTCGTTCACCGATCGCTCGCAGGAGCTGTCGGAAGTGAGCTCGCTGATGGTGACCAAGCCCGGGGGCATCACCACGGCCGAGTGCCTCGCGCGGGGCACGCCGATGGTGCTGCTCAAGCCCGTGCCCGGCCAGGAAGGCAGCAACGCCCGCTTCTTCGCCCAGCGGGGCGCCGCCGTCGTCACGCGCGACGCCGCTGACGTCATCGCCCAAGTCAGCGCGCTGCTGAACGACCCGCCGCGCCTCGAACGCATGGCCGCCGCTGCCCGGAGCCTCTACCGCCCGGCCGCTGACACCATCGCCGAGCACATCAGGAAGACCGCAGGGGGAAGGTCGTAGTTCGCAGGCACCGTGACGCTGTCTCTGGCGCCGGTGCTTCACCTGCACGTGTCGCAGCGGTCTTCACACGTTCCGAAGTCTCGGTGTTTCCGTGCAGTCCAGCTCTTTTGCCCTCAGCCCGAAGGGCTGGCATTCTGAAGCCCAGGGCGAGCGCAGCGACGCCCTGGGTCGGCGACACAGACGCGACAAGCCCTGTGGGGGCGCAATAGCAGGCCGTGAAGCAAATCCAGCCGCCGCCCAAAACGCAATCAATCGGCTCAATGCCTCACTTCGCCGGTTTGCTCGTGGCGGTCTTGGGGGCGATGAGCGTGACTTTGACCTCGGGGCTGTCGGCGCCTTTGAGCTTGAACTCCCCGGTGAGGATGGCGCCGTCGGCCTGCGTGAGGATCAGGCGCGGGGTGGCCCGCGTGGTGTCCAGGGTGAAGGCGCCCATCTTGGGGGCATCGGCCAGGGCGGCCGCCAGCAGCGACGGGGGCAGCCAGAGCTGCGGGATCTTGGCCCCGTCGATCTTGATCTTGTCCTCCTTGCACGCGGCGAGGAAGCCCTCGGGCTTGTCGAACTTGAGCTTCAGGAAGGTTGCGCGGGCGAGGTAGGAGGTGAGCGTGTGCATCCGCGCCCGCCGCAGCACGTCCTGCGTTCCCTTCTCGTCCATCGCCTTCCACCACTCGTTGTATCGCTGCTGGAAGGCCTTGACGTCGTTGCCGAAGCGGGCCTGGAAGGCCTTGTCGCCGTGCTGGCCCTTGGACAGATCGTTGATGAAATCCGAGAAGGCGTTGCAGTACTTGCCGTTGTCGGCGTGCACGAGGAAGTGCACCATCGACCATGCCTGGTCGTAGTTGCGGCGGTCGAGCTGGCGGTTCCACTCCTCGTGGCTCATCATGAGCATCTCGAGGAACGGCAGCATCTTGTCCTGCTCGATGAGGCTCTTGATCTGCTTGAGCCACCCCGGCGAGACCATGCCCGTGACCATGTTGTCGCCGGTCCAGATGCCGTGGCCGAAGTACTCGGCCAGTCCTTCATTCAGCCACGTCGGCAGGTTCCTGGAGATCACGGAGTGGGCGAACTGGTGAAAGCCCTCGTGCTGCATGATATTCCACACCTGCTCGCCCAGCTGGGGGGTGGCCTTGACCATGAGCTTGTCGCCCATGAAGACGCCCGCGCTGCCGGCCATGCCGCCGGCCTTGGCGTAGCCCTCGTTGGTGCTGAACATGTAGACGGGCAGACGGCTCTTGATCGGGCGGGCGAAGCCCTTGGTCCGCTCGTGGTATTCCTCGGCCATGGCCGTAAGGCGGGCGTACGCCTCGCGGACGCGGTCGATGTCCAGGTCGGTGTAAAGGGTGTAGTAGGGGGTCTCGATGGTGACGAGCTTGGCCTCGGCGTCCTTGTCGGCCGCCTGTGAGGGCCCGGCGAATATCATTGCCGCGGCCAAGAGTGCCACCGTCAGGAACCAAACCAGTTTTCTGTTCATGGATCACCCTGGGCTTGTTTCGCGAACGCACGAGTTTCTATCGACCGCATCGGCCAGTGTACCGGCGGCAGGGGGGAAGGAAAAGGTCAGGATTGGGCAGAGCAGGATTTCATCGCGGCGCCACTCTTCCCAAAGGCGGCCCACTGCGTGGGTCGGTCTTCCACACTGGCGATCTGTCCGACGTCTCGGCATCGCCGGTGTCTTTGGCTCGATCCAGCAGCACCCTCACCCGGGCCTTGCGGCCCGACCTCTCCCTGAGGGAGAGGAGTGATCGCGGGACTTGCGGTCACACCGACTTGCGCAGCATCGAGCGGTACGTGTCCAGGGCGGCGGGGAAGGGGCCCAGGGCGCGCTCGAAGATGCCCAGCGAGTAGGCGATGGTCAGCCCGTAGTTGGCAATGGGCACCCCGGCGGCCCGGCAGCGGAGCATCCGCGAGAGCATCTCGCGGCGGTTCCACATGCAGCCCCCGCAGTGCACGATCAGCTTGTACGACGAGAGGTCCTCGGGGAAATCGTGCCCCTGCACGCTGGTGAATTCCAGCTTGCCGCCGACGTACTGCGTCAGCCAGCGGGGGATCTTCACGCGTCCGATGTCTTCGCCGATGGGGTGGTGCGAGCACGCCTCGGCCACCAGGACGCGGTCGCCGGGGCGGAGGTTCTCGATGCTCATCGCGCCGCGGACGAACTCGCTGAGGTCGCCCTTGTACCGCGCGAACAGGATGGAGAACGAGGTCAGCGGGATGCTGGCGGGCGTGTCGCCGGCGACCTTGAGGAAGCCTTGCGAGTCGGTGACGACCAGCGCGGGCGGCCGCTTGAGGCGGTCCAGCGCGTCGCGGAGCTCACGCTCCTTGACGA
>CAZTVF010000163.1:0-9683 GCA_964616985.1 uncultured Planctomycetaceae bacterium | reverse complement strand
CCCTGTAAAATAGGCACTTGATGCGTTATGCCCAAAAGTTAACCGGACACTAGTGATCATCGCCAGCTGCTCTCCGACGCCTTTTTCCATGGGGGCTTCGGGTGGCAGGGCGAGCAAGCCGCTCTTGATGGCCGAGAAGACCTGCTCGTGATCGCTCTCCATTCCCGCCAGCGACAGGAACAGCTTGCGGGTGGCTTCGTCATGGGTGGCGGCCGCTGCGAGGTGGTAGAAACGCAGGCCGCGTCTTTCCACCTGTTCCGCCATTTCATACACTTCGCGGAGCGTCAGATGCAGGGCCATGATTTATTTCCTTCTGCGAGGAAGAAAGACCAAAGTTTTCGTCGCGTGCGGCTCGATGAGAAAGGTGTCCCTTCGCTTCATTATTGGCGCGGCCGGCGCCAAGGCCAACAGAATTCTCCATCTGCCGGGCGGAAAACGGTTTGAAGGTGTTTGACAACCCGGCCGGCGCGAAGGTAGTTTAACTATCGAAATGAGTTCGGCCATAGCGGGTGCGCCAGGACGGCATCGCCCCGCGGCCTGAAAACTCCAGTCGCGCCTGCGGGCGCGGATCGTTTGCCACGGAGGTGCAAGATGATCACAGGCATCGACACGATGGACGAACTGATAATCGAGGGCGGGGCGCCCCTGTGCGGCACGACGGCCGTCAGCGGGGCCAAGAATGTTGTCACCAAGCTGATGGTCGCCTCCATGCTTACCAAGGAGGCGTGCACCTTCTCCAACGTCCCCAACATCGGCGACAGCCGGCTGACGCAGGCGATCTGCGAGGCCATGGGGGCGAAGTTCACCCAGCAGGCCCCGCACGTCCTGTGCGCCCAGACGCCCGAGATCAAGAGCTGCGAGGTCCCCGCGGCCCATGCGGGCGCCAACCGCCTGGCCATCATGCTGCTGGGGCCCATGCTGCACCGCCTGGGCAAGGCCATCATCCCCGTCGTCGCCGGCGGCGACCGCATCGGAAAACGCCCCGTCGACTTCCACCTCGAGGGCTACCGCAAGATGGGCGCCCAGGTCGAGACGCGCTACCACGCGTATCACGTGGTGGCCGACCGCCTCCGCGGCTGCGAGATCGAACTGCCGTACCCCAGCGTCACCACCACCGAGAACCTGCTGATCGCGGCCGTGCTGGCCGAGGGCCGCACCTGCATCCGCAACGCCGCCATCGAGCCCGAGGTGATGGACCTGGTCATGTTCCTGCAGAAGATGGGCGCGATCATCGAATACGACGTCGACCGCACGGTCATCGTCGAGGGCGTCGAGTCGCTCTCGGGCACGGCCCATGAGATCATGCCCGACCGGATCGTGGCCGCCTCGCTGGGCGCTGCCGCGATCGCCACCGGCGGCGATGTCTTCGTGCAGAACGCCCGCCAGGCCGACATGACGATCTTCCTGAACGCGCTGCGCCGCATCGGCGGCAAGTTCGACGTGACGCCCGAGGGCATCCGCTTCTACCGCAACGGCCCGCTGAAGGCGATCACGCTGGAGACGAACGTCCACCCGGGCTTCATGACCGACTGGCAGCCGCCGTTCGTGATCCTGCTGACGCAGGCGACGGGCATGTCGGTGGTGCATGAGACGGTGTTCGAGGATCGTTTCGGCTACATCAAGGAACTGCAGAAGATGGGCGCCGATGTGGCCCTGTACGATACCTGCCTGGGCCGCCTGCCGTGCCGCTTCGCCGCCAGCAACTACAAGCACAGCTGCGTCATCAAGGGCCCGGCGATCCTGCACGGCCAACACATGACCGTGCCCGACCTGCGGGCGGGCTTCACCTACCTCATCGCGGCCGTGCTGGCCAAGGGGCGCTCGGTGCTTTCGGGCGTCTCGCACCTCGACCGCGGCTACGAGGACATCGACGGCTGCCTGCGCAAGCTCGGCGCCAACATCCAACGCTGCACCACCCGCTACGCCGCCGACGCGCCCGTGAGCATCCCCGCCAGGCCGTAGAGAACTCGGCTGGATGGCTGGGTGCCATGCCGAAGCATCGCGTAGCGATGCGCCGGCATACCTTCGGCACGCCGGCGCGGATACGCTCGCCTCCGGCAGGTGAACTTCGGCAAGGCAGCTGAAATGCCGCACCTACCCCATCGAAAGGAAACACAATGGAATCGTTTGACGGACTGGGCATGCACCTAGGCAACTTATGGCGGCTGTCGAAGGCGGTGACGCAGTCGATCTCCGCCGAGAACCCCACCGGCGAGAAGGGCAAGGGCGCCATGGCGCCAGCCGAGGGCACGCCGGCCCGCGAACTGGGCGCCGGCTGGAAATGCAGGCCCAGTGTCGTCATCGAGGCGGGCAAGACGCAGTTGCTGGCCGATATCGCCGGCCCGGGCTGCATCCAGAGCATGTGGCTGGGCGGGTCGATCGTGACGCGCGACCTCATCCTCCGCATCTACTGGGACGGCCAGGAGCAGCCGTCGGTGGAGTGCCCGCTGCCGGATTTCTTCGCCAGCCCGTGGATGCAGCAGAACCCGCACGCCCCCTGCAGCGGCGTGTTCGCCCCGGTGAACTCGCTGCCGGTCTCGGTGAACCCAAACCGCGCCCTGAACTGCTTCTGGGAGATGCCATTCCGCAAGCACTGCCGCATCACACTGGAAAACCGCCGGCCCAAGGACGGGGCCTCCTGCTACTACCAGATCAACTACACGCTCACGGATGTTCCGGACGACGCCGCGTATTTCCACGCCCAGTTTCGCCGCACCAACCCGCTGCCGTACGGGCAGGTCTACACCATCGTCGACGGCATCAAAGGCCGCGGCCACTACGTGGGCACGTCCATGGGCTGGGGCATCACGAACAACAACTGGTGGGGCGAGGGCGAGATCAAGTTTTACATGGATGGGGACGGCGAGCACCCGACGATCTGCGGCACCGGCACGGAGGACTACTTCGGCGGCGCATACAACTGGGACGTCAACGGGCAGTACACCACCTACACCACGCCGTTCCTGGGCATGCACCAGGTGATCAAGCCCGACGGCACGTACTCGGCGGTGCACCGCCACGCCATGTACCGCTGGCACGTGATGGACCCGATCCGCTTCGAGAAGGACCTGCGCGTTACGATCCAAGCGTTGGGCTGGCGGAGCGAAGGACGCTTCCTACCCGGCACGCACGACATCTGCTCCGTCGCCTACTGGTACCAGACGCTTCCGGCGACGAGCTTCCCCAAGCTCGGTGACCGCAACGCGCTGGAGATCCTGTAGCGCAGCCGCCATCGATCACGCATCGGGTAGCGGTTCACTTGTCGTCTGAGGGATGGCGGCCTTCCCAAGCCACCACCCCTTTGTAGCGTACCAAGCGGCGGCCGCGCTACACGTCGCCGGCGAATGAGTCCTCATCCCATGCGGCTGATGGTCGGTTCCCATATCTTGCCGGCGATGGCCCGCTGAATGTAGTCCATGTGGGCGCGTTCATCAGCGTAATTGCGGTCGAGCAGAAGCTGGATGTCAACGGGGCAGCCCCAGGCTACCGCGTCCTCATATCGCTTGAGCAACATCTTCTCGTTCGTCCGCAGGGCCTTGAGCGACCCCTCGATGCCCATCATCGCGCGGATCGCGGTGAAGCCCTCCATGACCACCCCCTTGAAGTCGCGCGATCGCTCCGCCGGGGCCGCGCCAAGGCTCAACAGTGCCGCCGCCAGATCGTCCACGTGGCGTTCATGATCGTCCCGAAAACGCAGGATTGTCGCGTGGATGCTGGGCTCATCGATCTCGTCCAGGGCTTGGTCGTAGCAGCGTGCCGAATCGTAATCCAGCCGCATCAGCTTCCTCAAACCGTCAATGATGTCTTCCAGGCTTGCCATGTTCCCTCCTCATCAAAGGTTCTAATCAATCATAGGGGCGAGCATGGGCTCCCTTCTCATGATGCGGTCTGGCCAAAAGAAAACCCCCAGCCGAAGCCGGGGGTTGGACTGTGCCGTCATGCGGGGCGATGGTTACCCCATGCGGGTAAGGAACGTGTTGAACTGCCACATGTCCTGCGCCTCGGGCTTACGGTTGCCGTAGAGCGAGAAGGCGGAGTCCCAGTTCTTCAGCGGCGTCCAATCGACGGGCTGCGACACGAAGCGGCCCAGGTAGGGCTTGGCGTGCTTGAGGATGAACTCGTGCGGCAGATGGTCGGGCAGGCAGACGCCCTTGCGCGGGTTCTGGATCATCCACATCGCCGCGGCTATCACCGAGCAGGCCACCTGTACCGTCGTGGCGTTCTGGTGGGGCACCAGCTGGCGGGATTCGTGGATGTCCAGCAACGAGCCGATCCACCAGCTCTTGTAGTCGTGGCCCATCAGGAGGCACCCGAGGCGGTCGTCGCCCTCGGTGATTTCGTCGTTCATGATCCGCAGGCTGGGCTGCAGCTTGAAATTCCGCATGTGCAGTTCGTGCAGGCTCACGATGGCGGCATCGCACGGGCAATAGGCGTAGTGAAGGGTGGGGCGGTAGACGGCGTGCCCGCCCTCGGCGACCGTCAGGAACTCGGAGATCGAGAACGCCTCGCCGTGGCGGATCACCATGCCGACGATCTCGCAGTTGGGCACCCACGAACGCACCCACGTCCGGCAGCCGTAGTTGGCCAGGCAGATCTGGTTGCCCGGGCCGCTGCGATGCACGTGGGCCTTGGGCGGCAGCTGCTTCTCATGCGTACCCCAGCCCATCTCCGCCGGGGCCGTGCCTTCCTCGAAGAAGCCTTCGATGGACCAGGTATTCACGAACTCGTCGACCCGCTTGGGCAGGTTGCCGATCTGCGTGTCGCGTTCGGACACGTGGATCACCTTCACGCCCAGGCCCATGGCCAGGCGGTTCCAGGCGCCCGCGGCCAAGGCGTCTTCGATGCCCTCGCGGCGGGCATCCTTCTTCTTGTTGTCGGCCAGCCATTTGCCGGCGATATCCTCCAACGCCTGCTTGGTGAAGTGCGACACCAGCCCGGGGTTGGCGCCATGGTCCACGACGGCCGTCGTCCCCTTGGGGTTCTTCCAGCCCGCGATCATGTTCCGCATGGCCATGTGGCGGACGTACAGCGTGCGGTCGGCAGGCGACTTGGTGGCGGCCCCTTCATAGGGGTCCCACAGTTCTACGGAGGTATTCACGTACAGCACGTCATGGTCGTGGCACCACTGGAGGATGTCGTTGCAGCCGATGTTCCAGGCGAGGTCAATGATCAGGTCGCCCTTGCCGACATACTTGGCCAGCTGCTTACCCATCGTCTCGCGTTCAATCTTCTCGTGGACGAAGCTGGCGCCGAGTTCGCGGACCGAGTTGACCACGGCGGGGCCGAGGTCGGCGAAGTCCATGACCGTGACCTTCTTGGGGTCAACCTGGATCTGCTTGAAGATCAGGGGAAGGGCGCAGCGCGACACCGCGCCATAGCCGATAACGAGGATCTTGCCGTTGAATTTCATCGCGTGCTCTTTCTCCAGATTTGCCCCGACCGTGCGGGCTCGTGCGCGTCGTATGCAGCAAACAAACCGATTGAGTCATCAATACCTCATCACCGCCGCAGGTGTCAAGAAGAAGAGTGCCCGAGCCGTGATCTCCTGGGGTGCCGGACGCACTCGATCTTGACTTTCCCCCTGGCGCAGCGTTCTAATACTCGCGTGGCCGATCGTGGGGTCGGCCTTTGTTTTTGTATGCAACGCTGCTCGCCGCCGGCTGGGGCCGCCGCGGCGACCTCCCTCAATAAAGAAAACAGCAGGTTTCATATGACGTTTCGCCTGGCCATGGTCATTACCGCCGCGATGTTTCTGGGCGGGTGCGGCTGGGGGCAGCCGTACTCCAGCGAGTCCGGGCTCAAGCAGGGCTTGGTGCTGGTGCTGCCCGGCATCGAAGGCCGCAGCAAGCTCAACCTTGATATCTGCGAAGGCCTCCGCGAAGGCGGGGTGACTTGCGCAATCGAGATCCGTGACTGGACCTCCTACTACGGCCCGCTGGTGAACCTTCGCGCCACCGAACGAAACAAACGCAAGGCCCAGGAAATCGCCGAGGAAATCCGCTACTACCGTCGCATGCATAAGAACGCCCCGGTCTACCTCGTCGGCCAGAGCGGCGGCGCCGCCATCGCCGTCTGGACGGCCGAGTATCTCGGCGACAAGGAGCCGGTGGATGGCATCATCCTGCTGGCCGCATCGCTGTCGCCCTCATACAACCTCAGTTGGGCCCTGCGCAGCAGCCGCAAGGGCATCGTCAGCTTCTACAGTTCGCGCGACTGGCTGCTGCTGGGCACCAACGTGGTGGGCACGATGGACGGCGAGTTTGCCAGCTCGGCGGGAAGGACGCCCTTCGTCCACGCCAAGCCGCTGCCGCCCAGCTACGGCAAGCTGGTGCAGGTGGGGTGGAACGAGCACATGTCCTACGCGGGCAACACCGGCGGCCACCTGACCAGCGGGGCGACGGAATATGTTTCGACGTTCGTGGCGCCGTGGCTCAGTGCCCCGGTTTGGGACGAGGCCGCGAAGGAGGCCATCCTCCGAGGCGAAATGAAGATCATCATTCAGCCAAGCTCGGCCGCTCCGCCGCGCAAGCCTGCTCCCAGAACGCTGCCGGCCGCGGTGGTGTCGGAGGAAGAGCCGGCCGTCCCGCCGCGCAGCGGCGCCGTGCCGGCGGCCACCGCGCGGCCCATGCCTGGACGCATGGCGGCGCCGAAGCCGACGCCAACACCACCGCGCAAGCCGGTGGATTTCGACTGATGAAGAATACCCGTGCCCCCGGCGGCGCGGGCCGATATAATTCGTGTTCCGGGCGCCATCGGCCCAGCCGCCAGACGCGCCCCCCGATAAAGAAGGTATGACAACGTGAGAATACTGCTCGTTCAGCCTGATTACCTGGTGAAAGGGATTGGCTTCCGCCTGGCCGCCATGCCCGAGCCTCTGGGCCTGGAGATGGTCGCCGCCACGGTGCCTCAGCATGAGATGCGTCTGCTGGACATGCGCGTCGACGTGGACCTCCAGGCGATGCTCCGCGATTTCCAGCCCGAGATGGTGACCGTGACGGCACTGACGCCCGAGGTGTACGCGGCGCAGGAGGTCCTGCAGGCGGTCAAGGCGTTCAACAAGGACATCTTCACCGTCGTCGGCGGGCACCACGCGTCGCTGCTGCCGGAGGACTTCTTCCTGCCGCAGGTCGATGCCGTCTGCATCGGCGAGGGCGAACTGGTCTTCCCGCACCTGGTCGCCGCGGTCGTCGAACACAAGCCGCTCGCCGCCGTCCCCAACCTTGTCTGGCGAGACCGCGACGGCCAATTCGTCCGCAACCCGGTGCTGGACACCAAGGTGGACATGGACGCGTTGCCGACGCCTCGCCGCGACTTGACCGCCGCCTACCGGCAGCACTATTTCTTCCTGTTCGACAAGCCCGACACCTCCGTCGTCACCGGCCGCGGCTGCCCATATCGCTGCAATTTCTGCAGCGTCTGGGAGTTTTACCACGGCCGCACGAACCAGATGTCGGCCGCGCGGGTGCTCCATGAAGTGAAGGCCGTCCAGACGGACCACATCACGTTCGTCGACGACAACTTCCTGATGAACTACCGCCGCGAAAATGAGATCGCCGACCTGATCAAGGCCGAGGGGCTCAAGACGCGGTACTCGATGGAATGCCGCACCGACTCCATCGTCCGCCACCCCGAGCTGCTGGCCAAATGGGTGGATATCGGCCTTTACGCGGTACTCCTGGGCCTGGAAGGCGTGAGCGACAAGACGCTCAAGAGCGTCAACAAGAGCAACAGCTCGGCCACCAACGACGAGGCGATCCGCATCCTCAAGGACAACGGCGTGATCATCTGGGGCGCGTTCATCATCGACCCCGACTGGGAAGTGGAAGACTTCAAGCGCCTCCGCGAATACGTGACTGAGAAGCAGATCACGCACACGCAGTTCACCGTGCTGACGCCGCTGCCGGGCACGAACCTCTATCGCCAGAAGTACAACGAACTGCTGACGCACGACTACTCGTGCTACGATACCATGCACTCGGTCCTGCCCACCCGCCTGCCGCGGGAGGAATTCTACAAGCAGTTCGCCAACCTGTACCGCCAGACCGACATCGGCCCCTATTATGACCTCGTCCGTGCGGGCAAGCTGTCGATCGCGAACTGCAAGCAGGGCAAGGCCATGCTCGACGCCGCCTCCAATTGGGAATCCTATTTCGCCCAGGATCCGATCCTCGGCGAGTGCAGGGATCGCAAGAAGAACTAGTAGATCATCACAATTGATTGTGCGACTGCGTCTGTCGGCGGCTTGCCGTTCGACGCTGTTGAAGCCCCGGGCCGGCGGCCTCGGAAGGCCGCCACCCGACAAACAGGGCATCAGTCGATCCTGCTATCCTGAATGCGAACCATGTCCCCATCCATCAAGCTGCAACACGTGCTGGCCGCCCTTCGTCGCTGCTACGGGCCGCGGCCGTGGGTATGCTTTGGCGAGCCGGTGCCTGTGCTGGTGGAGACGATCCTGTCGCAGAACACCAACGACGCAAACAGCTCGGAAGGGTTCCGCCGCCTGTGGCGGCATTTCCGCTCGTGGAACAAGGTGGCCGATGCGCCGGTGGGGGAGGTGGAGAAGTGCATCCGGATCAGCGGCCTCAGCGTGCAGAAGGCCCCGCGGATTCAAGCGATCCTGCGGCAACTGCGCCAGGAGCGAGGCAAGATCGAACTCGGTTTCCTCAAGGAGATGGCCGCCGACGCCGCGTTTGAGTACCTCACGAGTTTCAAGGGCGTGGGTCCCAAGACGGCCCAATGCGTGCTGCTCTTCTCGCTGAACATGCCGGTGTTTCCCGTCGACACGCACATCCACCGCATTGCCATCCGGCTGGGCGTACTGCCCAGGACCGTGCCGGCCGACAAGGCCCACGAGCGCCTCCTGCCGATGATCCCGCCCGCCGATCGCTATTCGATGCACGTCCTTCTGATCGAGCATGGGCGCCGCACCTGCGCGGCCCGCAAGCCCAAGTGCGATTGGTGCGACCTGATCGATCTGTGCCCGACGGGGAAACGCCAGCGGGCACGGCGTGCGCCGGGCGGCAGTCGTTCACGAAGGCCGGTTTGACCCACGCTCGGTCAGTGTGCTGCCGCGCGATCATCCCCCGGTAACGAACGTGGCGGCCCGGAAAGGCCGCCACGCAAGGATTGCACAGATCGCGGGCGAGACGCCCGCGCCACACCGCCTACACCACGATCACCTTCGCCGGCGGGATGCCGTTGAAGGTCAGGGCGCTGGCGCAGCTGTAGGCGCCGATGCTGGGGACGTAGATCACGCTCCCGACGTCCAGTTCGGGAACCTCCTGGCTGAGCGAGATCGTGTCGAAGCTGTCGCACGTCGGGCCGGCCAGGATCGAGAGGAACTTCTGCGTCTTGGTCAGCGTGCGGAACTCGTACTTGGCGTGATCGAAGACGATGCCGCTGAAGTCGCCATACACGCCGTCGTCGAGGTAATAGTAGTTCTTGTTGTTGCGGATGCTGCGGCCGACCACGCGGGTGATGAGCATGCCGGCGGGGCCGGCGATGGCGCGGCCGGGCTCGGCGATGATCTCGATGTCCTTGGGGAACAGGCGGTCGAGTTCGCGGCGCAGGCGCCCGGCGAAGGTCTCCAGGGCGATGGTGTCGGCATTAAAGTGCTTGATCGGGAAGCCGCCGCCGATGTTGATCGTCCGGATCTTGAGGCCCTGCTCGGCGGCATCCTGCAC
>CAZTVF010000162.1:0-9734 GCA_964616985.1 uncultured Planctomycetaceae bacterium | reverse complement strand
TCCAATGTCACTTGTTATTTATGCATCTCAGATTTGAATCTGCGAATCCGCAATTCATTTCCCCCGGCTTCCGCCGATCTGACCCCGGGAGCCGAGGTAGAAGGCTTGGCCGGCGGAGATGGTGAGATTGCGGTCCACCTTGGCGGCGAGTTCTTCGCGGCTGTCGGCGAACAGGGGCGAGATCTCGATGGCGGTGGCGACCTGCCCGTCGGCGTCGCGAGGCACCTTGATGCCCGCCTTCTCCATCCACACGGCCCAGCGGCGGACCTGGTCGTAGAGGCTGGTGGCGAGGCTGTCGGCCCCGTTGGAGTTCTTGATCGGGCTGAACTCCTCGCTGCGCATCGTCTCGAGGATCACGCTCCGCTGCGCCAGCGGCAAGGCGTCGAAGACGAACATCTCCAGCTTCACCCCGTTGGGCTTCTCGGGCTTGACGAGCTTGCCCTGCTCGTCCACGTAGGGCACGGCCTTGTCGGCACGGTGCCAGGGCAGCTGGCAGCGGCCGTCGGCGGTGAGCGTCTCCACGAACGACCGCGACAGCACGTGGATGGCGATGCTGCCGGCGGAGAACTTCAGCCTCCCGTCGGGGGTGCAGGCGCGGGCGAGTTCCTCGGGCATGTCCGAATATTCGATGACCGTCACGCGGCCGTCGACGAGGCAGAAGTTGCCCAGCTTTTCCATCGGGTCGCGCTTGGGCAGGGCCTTGGCCGACATCTGCGCACCGCGCAGGTCGTGCAGGCCGATGAAGATCGGGTCGATGCAGCGGACCAGCGGGTTGTCGACCTGGAAGTAGCTGAGGTACTCCACGCCGCGGCGGGCCATGTCGTCCAGCGCGCCCGACGTGCGAAGGGCCAGCAGGCTGCCGCCGTGGCCGTTGGGGCTCAAGGCCAGTTGGCCCTTGCCGGCCAGAAGCAACTTGCCGTCCAGGCCGATGGCGGGCATGGTGCCCTGCATCAGGAAGATGACGTCCTTGGGACTGAAGCCCCAATAGTCGTTCTGGCGGAAGTGGGCCTTGGTGGCGGTGTCATTGGCCGGCGAGGTCAAGATGTACCAGGGAATCGCCACGCGGTGGCGCTTGGAGGCGGCCATGATCTGCTCGGCGAACAGGCGGAACAGCGGCTTGTGCACGACGGGCGTGGACTCCAGGCAGCCCTTGGGCCCGTCGTAACCGAGGCGCGTGCCCTGGCCGCCGGCGACGACGAAGGCGCCGACCTTGCCCTGCGAGATCAACTGCTCGCCACGTTTGCGGGCGGCTTCCTTCTGGGCCGCGGCGGCGGGGTCGGCCGAGTTGGCCGGGACGATCTCGGGCGGCTGGATGTTGGCGGGCAGTTCGACCGACGGTTTCTTCAGGACGTAGTCGGCGATAATCTCGTCCAACTGATCGAGATCCAGCGCGTCGAGTTGGTCGAGGAAGGCCTGTTGGCGGCCGGGGTCCAATTCCTCATAAAATCGCAGCAGGTGGTCCTGGTGATGGGCCTGGAGCTTCCTTCGGACGCTGGGCAAATCCGCCATTGATTTCTCCACGTGTTAACCGGGGTAAAGACTAGGCATCTCCTGCATCGCTGTCAACCGACATTGTATGTCGGCGGCGGGAAGATTCATGGAAGTCGCCCGCAAACGCCGAGAATTACCATGGCTGACGCAGGGGCGATCTGCCCTGCGATCTGCCCGGCGAGGGCAGGCCCACGACGAGACGCCAATGGTATCTACACAACTATCCTGGGTGGCGGCCCTCCCAGGCCGCCGTCCCTGTCGCCGTTGGCGGCGGCTTGGGAAGGCCGCCACCCCTCATACTTCTGTAGATACCAGTGTGGAGACGCCGTGCCGCGCGGAAAATCCGATGCTGGTTTGTTGACAAGACAGTGAGAAAGCTACTACCATAAGAGTGACAACTGTGCGGGCGGCGAAGACGGCATTGCCTCATAACGCCATTATCATACTTCACGCCTGTTCATTCCTTCTCTGTCGCCGCCGGTTGCCCACGCACTTTGCTTAAAGAAGCGGCTGCGCAGGGTTCTCAGTCTGCCGGGCGTTGTGACGCCGCGGCATATCCTGGCGCACTTCCGATCGAGAAAACGCACCTCTGTCCCGGCCACCTGTCGGCCTGAGGCGGATTATACCGGTGCAGAAAGGAGACGCTATGGCATGATTCCCATTTGCCTGGGGGGGCAAGCCCCGATCGCGGCGGCGAGCCGCCGAAAGGTGTTGACAAGCGCAGAAGGTTTGAATAGGTTTAGCTCCGGCGACAGCAATAATGATATTCAGCACTCATATATTCTTCGAGAGCCACTGGAATCGGCATATCTGCCCTTCGGGGCCTGTCGTCCAATACCTGGCACACCCTCAGATGTTTGTTAACCCCGATCATGGGATGCTCTTATCGATCGGTCGTATCATGAGTTCCGGAACCTAAACGGGCGGGAAGGAGAATCGCCATGAGGCGAATCAAAGGTTTTACGCTTATCGAACTGCTGGTTGTAATCGCAATTATCGCTCTATTGGTCTCGATTTTGGCACCAGGCCTCAACCGCGTCCGCGAATTGGCCAACCGCACCAAGTGCAAGACGAACGTCAGCAACATCGGCAAGGGCTTGGCGATGTACCAGCACGGCCACGGCGACCAGTACCCATACATCAACTCCTCGCCCACTGCCTTGGTCACCACGCCGACCGGCGTCCCCACGGGCCTCGTCAACAACAAGCCGGCCGCTGATTCGGGAATCAACATCTCGTCGTTCCTGTTCCTGCTGGTCCGCGATGGCCAGGCCCCGAACATCTTCGTCTGCCCCAGCACCGAAGACCGGGCCGACGCCAACACTCGGGACAACACCGTCTACCACTGGGACTTCAGCTCCTATGCCAACAACGGCAATCGTGAGGCCATCAGCTACTCCTACCAGGCCCCGATCCATTGGCATGCCGATGGGACGTACTATGTCAGCGGCGTCACCAGTTCCAGCGAAAGCGGCCTGGTGATCCTGGCCGACCGCTCGCCGACGTACGCTGGCCTGCCGACCGACCAGGTTGGTTCGGGCCTCAAGTTCAACTGGGCCGCCCCGGGCGACGCTGAGTTGACCATGGGCATGAGCCAGAATCACACCCGTGGTGAATGGGTCAACGCCCTGTGCGCCGACACGCACGTGATCGAGAGCGCCCGCGCGGATATCGGCATCCTGAGCGACAGCATCTACAGCTCCGCCAACAGCACCTATACGGCGGCGAACAACCCGCCGGTCGATCCGGAGTACTCGCGGGGCGGCGACACTGCCACCGACGATATTTCCAAGCACATCTCCGAGAGAGACACCTTCCTGATCGGCCCCACCCTGGGTCGCTAAGGGACCTGCAACTGGATTCATCGAGGCGGCTCCCCACGTGGGAGCCGCCTCTTTTTTGGCTGAAGCTTGCATCGCACGCGTCCTTGGGGCATAACCATTGCCGGATGGCGGCCGGAGCTGGTGAGCCGTTCGTGAACCTCCGTGGCACAGACTGCAGAGCCTTTGCCGCCCGGAGAATCAACCCGCCGCCGATTCCCGAAGCCGCTACGATTGGACTGAATGCGCAGACTTGAAGACATGATGAGGCCGGCGTTCCTGGCCAATCCCCACCCGCGCGACGTGCTGGGGATGGCGATGCTGGCGGCCCTGGCGGTGGCCATGTTGCCGTCACTGGGCATCAACTGGGGTGGGTTCTTCCAGGGCCCTGTCGTGGCGCGAGACCAGTTCGAGGGCGTCTACCGCTACATCAGCGGACCGATGACACGGGTCTACCTGCTGATGGCCCTGGGCCTGCTGTTGTGCCTGCGGTGCGGGGCACTCGACCTGAGCGTCTGGGCCGTCGCGGGCCTCGGCGGCGTGGTGGCGGCCTTGTGCATCAACGGAGCGTGGCACCCCGCCAGCGACGGCCGCCCCACCGCCGACTCGCTCAACCCCACCCTGTGGCTGTCACCGGGGGCGGGCATGCTGCTGGGCCTGCTGGCGGGCGCCGCCGTGGGGCTGGTCAACGGCCTACTGGTGACGGTGATGCGCCTGCCCAGCGTGGTGGTGACGGCCGCGACGGGAATGGCGATCGTGCTGTCGCTGCAGGCGGCGGCCCCGGCGGGCTTGCGGCAGGTGGACCTGCCGGAGGAAACGTTTGGCCGCTGGCACCTGACGCACCAGGTGGCCGTCGCCCACAACGGCGAGGAGGCCCAGGAGGAGCAGTACGACCAGGAAGATCTTTCCCAGCCGCTGCAGGTGACGCGAATGCTGCTGGTGACCGCCCTGTTCGCCGGCGTGCTGCTGACGCTGCTGGGCGCCGACTGGGCCGCGCCTGGCCGGGTTGCCCCCTCCAGCCGATGGCTGCTGCTGGCAGCGATGGTGGCCTCCGGGGCGCTGGCCGGGGCGGCAGGATCGCTCTGGCTGCTCGACCGGAACGTCGCCCCGCTGCCCACGCGGCTGGTGGACGATCTGACCCCAATGGCAGCCGCCCTGCTGGCCGGCGGCGCGTTCTTCGGCGGGCGGAACCGCACGCTGCTGGCCGGGGTGTGCCTCCCGGCCGCCCTGCTGCTGGCGACGGTGTGGCAGGAGAAGGTCCTGCTGCTGCAGCGATGGGGCTACGCCATCCAGACGCTGCTGCTGATCGTGATGGTGCTGATGGCCCACCAGGCCGGGCGAGTCTGCACGAGCGGACCTCAAGGCCGGAAACATACCTTCGCCCCCGCGGCACTGACCTGCGCAGGGGTGGCGTTCGTCGGCGCCTCGGCAGCCGCAGCCGACGTCCGCGGCCGACACCTCTTCTTCATCTTTGGCATGGCCCTGTGGGTCGCAGGGTCCCTGCTCGCCCTGGCCGCCATGCGACGGGCGAAGCAGGCGCAGTAGGCCTGATAGTTCATCATTGTGGAACACGCGTTTGGTGGCGGCTTGTTGTTCAACGCTGTCAGATGTGGGTGACGCCCTGGGGCTTCAACAGCGCCGAACGGCAAGCCGCGGTACGGGTGGCGGCCTTCCCAGGCCGCTTCACGATGTCGCCTTCTGGGGCTGGGGCATCTGGACCTGGTTGCGGCCGTTCTGCTTGGCCCGGTAGAGCGCGGCGTCGGCATGATCGATCATCTCCTGCCCGTCCTTGCACTCGAAGGAATCAGCCACGCCAAAACTTGCCGTTACCGTGATCAAGTGATCACCGGACTCCACCGTCATCTTTTCGATCTCGCGCCGGCAACGTTCCGCCAGGAAGCCCGCGCCCTCGGCGTCTTCCTCGGGCACCAAGATGATGAACTCCTCGCCGCCGTAGCGGGCGGCGAGATCGGCCTCGCGGCACTGGCTGGTCAGCACCCGGGCGACGTGACGGAGCACCTCGTCGCCGACATTGTGGCCGTACTGGTCATTGACGTTCTTGAAGCGGTCGACATCGGCCATCACGCACGAGACGCACCCGCCGTGACGGTGGATCCTGGCCCACTCCTGCTGCAGGCGTTCCATCAGGGCGCGGCGATTCCACAGTTCCGTCAGCGGGTCGATCTGGGCGTGCTTGATGAGCAGGTCCTGCAGTCGCTTGTTTCGCAGGGCCGCGCGCACGCGGGCGCGAAGTTCGAACGCGTCGAAGGGCTTGGTCACATAGTCCACCGCGCCCATGTCCAGGCCGCGGACCTTGTCGCCCGTGTCGCCCGAACCGGTGAGGAAGATCACGGGGATCATGCACAGTTCCGGATCGCCCTTGAGGGCGCGGCAGGTCTCGAAGCCCGAAAGGTCCGGCATGTCCAGATCCAGCAGGATCAGGTCGGGCCGCTGCCCGTGGGCCAGTTCCAGGCAGGCCCTGCCGCCGTCGGCGGTGATGATCTCCAGCCGCTCCTTCGCCAGGCGGGCGCGGGCAATGGCCAGGGCAGTCGGGGAATCATCGACGAGAAGTATCTTCATGGTTTTGTCTCCCCGGCGCGCGCCGGTGCGGCGAGGGCGATGGCGCGGCCGATGCGATTCAGTTCATCCCATGCCAATGCGGCCCCCTCGGTGTCGGCGGCGGCAGCGGCTTGCTCCAGTCGCAGGGCGGCGTCGGTCACCGCCGGGTATCCATAGCTGCCCCCGGCGCCCTTGAGCTGGTGAGCCAGCCGCCTGGCCAGCGGCCAGTCGCCGTGATTGCGGGCGTGGCGGATCGCGTCGATCTGCCCCGGCAGGCCCGCGACGAACTCGGCGATCACCTCGGTCAAGTCGCGGTCGTCGGCGTACAGCGAGACGATCGGCGGCAGCGGCTCCACCGACGGCGCCGGCAAGGCCGCCGCAGGCACCGCGGTGAACCGCGCGACCGTTGCGATCAGCTTGGCCCGATCTACCGGCTTGGTGAGGTACTCATCGCAACCCGCCTGCAGGCAGCGCTGGCGGTCGCTGGACAGCGCGTGGGCCGTCAGGGCCAGGATCGGCGTCGTGAGCCCCTGTGCCCGCAGCTGCCGGGCCGCCTGGTAGCCGTCCATCTCGGGCATCTGCATGTCCATCAGGATCAGGTCGAATCGTTCGGCCGTGGCGCGTTCGACGGCGAGGCGGCCGTTCTCCGCCACCGCCACCTCGGCCCCGGCGACGCGGAGGATCGTGCCGATGATGCGGACGTTATCCGCGCCGTCCTCGGCCAGCAGGATGCGACGGCCCCGCAGCGCGTCGGGCGCGACGGACGCCGTCGGGTGGGCGCGATCCAGCACGGCCTCGCTGGGTCGCTGCAGCATCTTGATGCCGTCCAGCGGGCCCGTGGGCAGGATGAGCGTGAAGGTGCTGCCGCGGCCGACCTCGCTGCGAGCCGTGAGCTCGCCCCCCAGCATGCCCGCGATGTGCCGCGTGATCGCCAGGCCCAGGCCCGTGCCGCCATACTTGCGGTTCGTCGAGGCGTCGCCCTGCACGAAAGGCCGGAACAGCCCAGCCAGCGTGGCACTGTCGATGCCGATGCCGGTGTCGATCACGCTGATCTGGATGGCCGGCGTCGCTCGCCACAGCGGCAGCAGCGACAGCTGGATGCGGACGCCGCCGCGCTCGGTGAACTTGATCGCGTTGCCCACCAGGTTCACCAGGGCCTGTCGCAGGCGGGGCTCGTCGGTGAGGATCGTCTCGGGCAGCGGCGTGAGATATTCCGCCGCCAGCGTCATCCCCTGGTTGTCGGCGCGGAGGCGCATCATGCTCACCACGTCGGCGATCAAGTTGTGCAGGCGGCACGGGGCCGACTCGCAGGTGAACTTGCCCGCCTCGATCTTCGAAACGTCCAGGATGTCGCTGATCAGCGACAGCAGGTGCTCGCCGTTGCGACGCAGGGCCGAGACGCAGTTGAGGCGATCGCTGGCCGTCTGCGACGACTCGCACAGCATGTCGGCGAAACCCAGGATCGCCGTCAGCGGCGTGCGGATCTCGTGGCTCATGTTGGCCAGGAAGGCGCTCTTGGCCTGGCTGGCGTCCTCGGCCGCCCGCCGCGCCGCCACCAGCTCGGTGACGTTCACCACGTTCAGCAGCACGCCGTCATAGCGGCCCTGGCTGCAGATGGGCTGCATCCGCAGGATCACGTCCATGTCGGCGATGCGCTTGTGCACCACCTCCGCCTTGCTCTGGGGGTTCTGGCGGAACGACGTGATCGCCGCCCCCAGCCGCCCGGCCAGCTGCGGCGAATGGAAGTCTTCGATGCGTTTGCCAAGGATCTCTTCACGGCGGCGGCCGACGACGCGGCAGAAGTAGTCGTTCACCTCGACGATGACGTTGTCCGCATCGGCGAAGACGACGCCTTCGTCCATACCCGAGATCATCGAGGCGAGCTTAGCGTTCTCGCGGAGGGCCTGCTCTTCGGCGAGCTTGCGGCGCTGCTCGAGCTCCATGTTGCCCAGGGCGAAGGCGATGTCGCCGACCAACTCCAGCAGCAGGCCCCGCTCCTCCTGGTCGGTCTCGATGCCCGGCGCGGCCGAGACGACCAGCACGCCCAGCAGCTTGCGTTCGTATTCCAGGCGGGCCGAGGCCATCGTGCTGTGGGCCTGTCGCTGGAGGATGGGGCAGCGGCCGCAGTCGCTGTGGCGGGCGTGGAAGGTCAGCGGCTCGCCCGAGTCCAGCGGCAACTGCAAGCAGCGCGGCAGCTGCCCGTTCTGAATGCTTTCGAACATCCGCGTGAAGTCTTCACCCTCGCCCGTTCCGTGGGCGCTGGCGACCTGGCCGTTGCCGTCGAGCAGGGCGATCCACGCGCGGTAGTACCCGCGGCTCTCGACCATGATCTGACAGGCCCGCACCAGCAGCGTCGCACGATCCTTCTCCTGCGTGATGAGCTGGTTGATGCTGCGGATGGCCCGCAGGACGACGTTGAGGTGCTCGATGCGCTGGGCGGCCTGCTGACGCTGCTCCTTGAGCTCCAACTCCTGCCGCAGGGCCATTCGCGCCCTGCTGCCGCGGGTCAGGGCGTAGATGCCGCATGCCAGCAGCGCCACCAGCCCCGCCGCCAGCATGTACAAGCGGTTGGCGCTGGCGTCGATGGGCGTGGCCAGTTCGCTCTCGGGCACGGCCAGGACCATCCAGTATCGCTGGTTGGCCAGGCGCATGCTCGAGTAGGCAAGCAAGTCCCTGCCGCTGGAGCACTCGTCATCGGTGGCGGCCAGGCCCGCGCCGGCCGACCGCATGCGCTGCCAGAGGCGCAGGGTGCAGGAGTCGCCGCGGTCGCAGTCGCGCCGGCCGCTGCACCAGGAGAATGTCTGATCGCTGACTGAAGTGTGCATCAGGCGCGGGACGGAGTGGTAGACGACCTCGCCCGCCTCGTCGAGAACCATCGCCGTGCCGGCCATCCCGACGCGATGGCGGCTGAACACGTCTTCGCACAACTGTTCCAGGCGGGCGACGGCGGCGATGATCCGGGGATTCGCCCCGGCGACGGGCACGAAGAACACCACGACCTTGTGCGTCGGATCGTCGACGGACCACAGGGGGGCGCTGACCTGCAGGCGGCCGGTCTTGCCGGCGATGCCGAACTCGGGGCACCGGCTCAGGACATTGGCGTCGCAGGGGCTGGTGGCATACAGCAGTTCGCCGCGTGGACCCAGGATGGCAATCTCCGCCACCTCCGCCGAGTGCTGCCGCTGGTAGGAGAGGCACACGTCGGCGACGGCCGAGGTGTCGCTGGCGTCCGACAAGGCCTCGCCGACGCAGGAAAGATCCTTTCCTGTGTCCTGCAGCAGCATTTCCATCACGCCCGACAACGCCTGCACGCGGGTGAAGTGTTCGTTCTGGAAGGCCGCGGCCATGCTGTCGCGGTAGCGCGCCTGCGAGGCGACCATGACGGCCACCATCATCCCCGCGACGGCCACGCTGACAAGAATGGGCACGGCCATCCGCCAATCGAGCAGCCTACGCATATGAACCCTCCCCCAGGAGTGGATGAGGACGTCGCGGCGAACGCCGCAAGGACGTGTGCAACTTGACGCAACGAGAGACCCGTCGCCGCCAGGTGTGCGTGAAGCACGGCAAATTGTCGTTAACGCGGCCGGAGCGCATCAGTCTCGCCTCGATCCGACCCTACCCATATAGGTCATCGGCCAGCGACGGACGCCTCTTCACTTGCGCGGCGAATGCGGCGTACCTGGATTCCATAGCACGGACGTCTCGCCCGTGAGGGCCGCTGCCGAGACGGTGCCACCCAAAAACTTGTTTGGGGGTGCGAAGGCGACACCGGATTGCAGGGCGATTATCGGTCGGTGGAGCACGACGGTTCAGAGGGCTTGCACGTAGGATCGGTGAAGGCGGTCGTGACTACGTGGATTG
>CAZTVF010000161.1:0-9753 GCA_964616985.1 uncultured Planctomycetaceae bacterium | reverse complement strand
ACGAGGCGAGGGCTGGCTAAAGTGTTCCATGTAACGTTGCTACAGTGTCGATAAAGATAACCCGGGACAGTCACCAATGGCATGAAGATAGACGACAAGTGCTTAGCTGTAAAGACGTTGACAAGAATAGGAGTGGCCTTCATCGTGTTTGGTGAGTCTTCACTGCGTGCATGGCACCCGGCTTGTCTCCCGCCCTAACACTACAGCGCACGATCGTGGCGTGGCCGTCCCGGCCGCGCGTCTCGAGGGCATCTTGCCCTCGATCTTTGGCCCAAAACGCGGGCAAGATGCCCACGCCACGCACGACAACCCATCGTGCGCTGTAGTGCTAAGGCCGTCATCGCGTGGCGACACACACCGTCGCCACGGCACCTGATCTTCCGCCAACTTCCAACGATCCACCAGTTTCTAGCACTGGCTACCGGCTACCGGCTACGGTATACTGGCACGCAATGGCTCAATCCGGACAACTCGGGGCACTGGTAGAGAACGTTTCCTCCGTCCTGCTTGGCAAGCAGGAGCCGATCCGGCGCGTGCTGGTGGCGCTGCTGGCCCGCGGCCACGTGCTGCTGGAAGATGTGCCCGGCGTCGGCAAGACGGTCCTGACGCGGGCCATCGCCCAGAGCATCGACTGCACCTTCAGCCGCATCCAGCTCACGCCCGACCTGCTGCCCAGCGACATCCTGGGCGTCAGCATCTATGACTCCAAGACCGGCGAGTTCGTCTTCAAGAAGGGCCCCATCTTCGCCCACGTCGTGCTGGTCGATGAGATCAACCGCACCACGCCGCGGACGCAGTCGGCCTTGCTGGAGGCGATGAATGAGGCCCAGGTCTCCAACGACGGCAAGACGTACCGTCTGGGGCCGCCCTTCATGGTGCTGGCCACGCAGAACCCCTATGAATTCCAGGGCACGTACTTCCTGCCCGAGAACCAGCTCGACCGCTTCATGCTCCGCGTCCGCATCGGCTACCCGGACAAGGACACCGAGCGGCAGATCCTCAAGCTCCAGCCCGCCCGCACCCGCCTGGCCGAGACCAAGCCCGTGATGTCGCTGGCCGACCTGTCGGCCCTGCAGGAGCAGGTGCTGGCCGTGCGGGTGGACGATGCGATCGTGGACTACATCCTGGCGATCGCCGAGGCGACGCGGCGGAACGAGGATCTTTCAATCGGGCTGTCGCCGCGCGGCGCTTTGGCGTTGACGCAGGCGGCGCGTGCGGCGGCGCTGCTGGACGGGCGCGATTACGTGGTGCCCGACGATGTCAAAGGGCTGGCCACCGCGGTATGCGCCCACCGGATCGTGCCGCGCAGCTTCGCCCACGATGGCGCCAGCGGCGGGGCCGAGCCCGTCTTCGAGCGGATCCTCGAGACGATTCCCGTGCCGCAGTAAGCTTGTTGGGTGCCATGCCGAAGCGTACCCGCGCCGGCATGCTCACGCGAACATGCCGGCGCGTCGCAAAAGCACGACGCTTCGGCATGGCACCGTTCCGTGGAAAGGTCCTCGTTGAGCAGGAAGACAACATCCCGTCGCATCCACATTCGCAGCCGCCTGACGGGGTCGGGCTGGCTGCTGCTGACCGTGGCGGGCATCATCTTCATTGTGGGGCTCAACAACCAGATCTCGCTGGTGTTCGTGCTGTTCGGCTGCATGATCGGCGCCCTGCACATCTCGGTGATGGTGGGGCGGCGGATGCTGTCGGGCGTGCAGCTGCGGCGCGAGATCCCCACGCGCGTCTGGCAGAACCAGACGGTGCACCTGGGCTACTACCTTCGCAACACGCGCCGCCGCGGCGCGTGCCTGGGCATCAGCATCGAGGAGATCGGCGAGGGCATCGAGTGCGCGGGCGCCTACTGCACCCACATCGCCCCCCAGACCGTCTTCCGGGCGGGCGGGCGGTTCGCCGCCGCTCGCCGCGGCCGCTTCCGCATGCGGAACGTCCGCCTGGCCACGCTGTTCCCCTTCGGCCTGGTGCGGGTCAGAAAGACGATCCCGCAGGACACGCAACTGGTCATCTGGCCGGCGACGGGGCAGCTCAAGATGCAACTGCTGCACCTGGGGGCGGCCGACCTGTCCCAGTCAGCCCCCAGCCAGGCCACCGGCGGGCAGGACGAGTTCTTCGGCCTGCGCGAGTACCGCACCGATGACAACCCTCGTTGGATTCACTGGCGGCGCTCGGCCTCGAGAACGGTGCCTGTCGTGCGAGAGATGAGCCGCCCCCTGCAGGAAGTGCTCTGGGTGATCCTGGACACCGAGTGGACGCCCGAGGCGCTGGCCCACGGCGGCAGCGGGGCCGAGAAGTTCATCCGCCTGGCCGCCACGCTGGTGGATCACGGCCTGTCGCGCGGCTACCACGTGGGGCTGGCGCTGGCGCAGGGCCCCAAGGCCGTCGCCCTGCCCGCCTCGGCGGGGAGGGGCCAGCATCGCCTGCTGCTCGATGCCCTGTCCGACGTGTCGCTGGGGGCCAACGCGCCGCTGGCGACGACGCTGTCGGCCCTGGACGGTCGCAGCATCAAGGACGCGGTGGCCGTGCTGATCACGTCGCGGCCGGGCATGCCGGGCGTCTCGCTGGGCGGCCCGCGGCGGCTGACCGTGGTGCACGCGGGCAATCTCGATTCGGTGTTCGAGGACCAGCCGCCGGCTGCGGAGGCGCCGCCATGCCCCTCGTAGCCTATACGCTGGCCGACATGCTCGTCTCGGAGCGCAAGCGCCTTGAGAGGCCGCTGCTGGTGCTGGTCTGGCTGAGCATCATCACCTTCGGGTTGGCCGAGGGCAGCCCGTTCTACTTCCTGGCTGGCACGCTGGTGGTGGGCGCGAAGCTCGCGGGCGTGCAGATGGGCAAGGAAGTGTGCCTGCGGCGGCTGTTCGTCAACATCGGCGTGGTGCTGGCGACGGCGGCGACGCTGTTCGACCTCATCGTAGGCCTGCGAGATCCGCTGACGGGCCTGGGGCACTATCTCATCCTCATCCTCCTGTGCAAGGTGTTCGAACGCAGCGCCAACCGCGACTTCTTCCAGATGATCGCGCTGAGCCTGCTGATCGAGGTCGCCGCGGCGATGTTCTGCGACAAGCTCTGGTTCGCGGCGATGCTGGCGGGCTACCTGGTGCTGGCGTGCTACACGGCCATGGTCTTCACCCTCAAGCGCGGGCTGGACGCCGCCGCCGCGGCGAGGCTGTCGAACGAGGCCGCCCCGCTGGCGCCGCACCGCGTGGCCTGGAACGTCCGCCGCGACTGGCCGGGCGCGGCCTTGCGGCGGCGCACGGCGGTGGCGATGCTGGCAATGACGCTGACGGGCGTGGCCCTGTTCCTGATCGCCCCGCGTTTCGCCCGCCGGGCCCTCCTGCCGGCGTTTCAGGGCGCGGCCGCGACGGAGACGGTCTCGGGTTTCGGGGGCGCGGTCCAGTTGGGGGGGGCGAAGAAGATTCACCTGTCGGACGACGTGGTCCTGTCGCTGCAGGTGCAGACGGGGCAGGCCCGGCCGCAATGGAACGGCTATCTCCGCGGACGGGTGTTCGACACTTACCGCAATTCGCGGTGGTCGCTGGTGGAGACGGGCCGGCGGACTCATATGGTGCAGGCGAAGCAGTACGACCCGGCCGCCTCGTGCCCCGCGGGCATGGTGCAGCAGACGATCCACGTGCCGCGATCGCTGCGGGGTCGGCTGCTGGCGGCCTCGCCGCCGGCGTGGGCGTACGTGAACCCCGCGGTGGGGCTGCCGCACATGAATGCCGCCGGGGAGCTGATGCTGCTGGGCCCCGAGGTCCTGCAGCCGAACCTGGACTACGTCGTCTGGTCATGGAACGTGCCCCTGACGCCCGAGGCGCGAGCGGCGGTGAGCGCCCAGCCGCTTCCGCCGCCGGGCGTGATCCACGTGGAGCCCTCTGTGCGCGAGCAGGCCCGCCAATGGTGCCTGGACCTGCTGGACCGCCGCCAGCGCGAGCCCGCCGCCCGCGACGACATCGACCTGGCCATCGCCGAGCGGCTGGCGGCTGAACTTCGCCAGCGTTACCGCTACTCGCTGGACCTCTCGGCCTCCTCGGCCTGGCGCGACGGCGTGGAGGACTTCCTGTTCTACATGAAGCAGGGGCATTGCGAGTATTTCGCCTCGGCCCTGACGGTGATGTGCTCTGCCCTGGACGTGCGGGCTCGCCTGGTGGGCGGGTTCCACGTCGAGCCCGGCACGTCCGTCGACGGCCAGTACGTGGTGCGGGACCGCGACGCTCACGCATGGACTGAAGTCTATACACCCAGCACCGACTGGGTTGTCCTGGACGCCACGCCCGGCGGCTCGCCCCAGCCGGTGGAGGCGAGCTGGTGGAGCGGCCTGACGGATGGCTGGGAACGCCTGCACCAGATGTGGCAGGAGAAGGTGATTCGCTACGACGATGCGTCGCGGCAGCTGTTGATGACCCAGATACGCGCCGCCTGGCAGTCCGTGTGCCGATTCTTCCAGGGCCTGGGCCGCTCGATCGTCGAAGGGCTGGAGAACCTACTCTTGCGCGGCCGGCTGGACGCGGCGATCATGTGGCTGGCCGGTGCGATGGGCGTGGCCGTCGTGGGGGTGCACATCACGCTGCTGCGGCGGCGCTGGCGGCAGCGGCGGGGAACGCTCGCCCACTTGCGGCGCAACATCCCCTGGGCGTGGCGGCGGGTGCGGTTCCTCGAGCGGTTCTTCCGAACGCTGCAGCGGCGAGGCGTAGCCATGCCCCTGACGCAGACGCCGATGGAGATCGCCGCGCGGGCGGCTGCCCAGCTGAACCTCCCGCACGCGGACCTCGCGTCGGTCATCCGCTTCTACTACAGCCTGCGGTGGGGCGGCGATGCCGGTCACGCCCAGATCGCAGCCATCCGCCAGAGCGTCGACCGCCTCAGTTCCGCGCTGCGCCGCAAGCCCTGCCCGCCTGCGGCGGGAATGACCAAGGTCAAATGACCAAGGACCAACGAACGCCTGAATCTAGACAGTTCGGTGCCACCCCCAAACTCGTTTGGGGGTGCGATGGCGGCACCGACCCCATGCGCGCCCTCCCGGCATGGTCACTTCAGTGCCCCATGCACCTGAACCATCCACGTAGCCCGTCCGGCCTACATCTCTTGCGAAAACTGACGCCGTTCTGCAGCCGGCCCTCGGTCCGCGCTCCCATCTCAGCAGATCGACCCACATCGAGAGCAACGCATGGCGCATGCCTTGACGTTGCCACCGACTTGGCCGGTCACCGAAATGGCCATGCCGCGGTGTCCGCCGCGCCGGACTCGGTGGGTGTTCTCACCCCCAAACAAGTTTGGGGGTGGCACCGAATTGCCTCATCCCAAGCTTGTTCATTGGGCCTTGGTCATCTGACCTTCGGTTAGCTCGCACTGGGCGGAGGAGGCGGGGCGCCGCCACCGGGGTTGCCGCCTTGTCCGCCACCGCCTTGTCCGCCGCCACCGCCTCCGCGGCCGCGACGGCGGCGACGACGACGGCGGCCTTCGCCGCCGGGGCCGCCACCTTGTCCACCCTGGCCGCCCTGGCCTTGCATCCGCGGGCCCTCGCCGGCGTCACCACCGTCGGAGGCAGAGTCTCCGCCCGCCCCGCCGTCTGACGGCGAGAACTGCGCACGCTCTGGGCCATCCGAGGGGGCCGAAGCCTGGCCGCCCGGCGCGCCTTGTCCGCTGCCGCCTTGCGGGCCGCCCTGACCTTGGCCGCCCTGGCCTCCGCGGCCGCGACGACGACCGCGGCGCCGGCGTCCGGAGCGTCCTTCGCCGCCGGGGCCTTGACGCATTTCTCCGGGGCGTCCGCCGCCTTGTCCCTGGCGGGCATCCTGCTGCCGCGGCGCACCCTCTTCGGCGCCGCCGGGCGCATCCTGCGTTGACTCGTCCGAATCCATCTCGCCCTGCGGAGCCATCTCGCCGTCGAGGGGGGCCGGGGCCGCTTCATTCGCCGCGGGCTCTCCCGCGGGGGCGTTCTGCGAGGCCTGGGGCGCCGCCTGCGCCGCATCGGCCGCCGGGGTCGCCACGGGCGCTGCCGGCGGGTTGATCGTGTCGCGCAGCGGCTGGCCTTCGCCGCGAACGCGGTGATGCCGCTCGGGCTGAGGCGGGGGCGGCGGCGGAATCGGCGGGGCCGGCACGTCGCGCTCGAGGATCTCCTCGTTCGTGACCACCACCTGCGTGTTGTCCATCAGCGCCAGCCGCACCAGCTGCGTAATGATCTGCGTATCGACCACCTTGCCGATGATCTTCTCTGTCTTCACCCACGTGTTCTTGCGCGGCAGCTTCTTGCGGAGTTCTTCATAGCACACGTCCTCGTACCGCAGGCAGCACATGAGCCTGCCGCAGCGGCCGGAGATCTTCGAGGGGTCCAGCGTGGCCTTCTGCGTCTTGGCCATCCGCATCGAGACCGGGCGAAGGTCCTTGAGGTATTCCTGGCAGCAGCACCGCTGCCCGCAGCGCTCGTAGTCGGCGATGATCCGGGCCTCGTCGCGGGCGCCCACCTGGCGCATCTCGATCCGCGTGCGGAACTGGGCGGCCAGGCGGCGGACCAGTTCGCGGAAGTCGACGCGCGTCTCGGCCGTGAAGAAGAAGATGATCCGCTCGCCGCCCAGGAGGTGCTCGACGGTCACCAGCCGCATGTCGAGGTTGAGCTCGATCATCTGCTGGCGGCAGTAGGTAGCCTCCTCGCGGGCCGAGGTCTCCAGGTGCCGCTGGTCGATGAGGTCCTGCGGGTTGGCCACGCGCAGCACCACGCCGTCGCGGCGGAAGGGGTACTCGGGGCCGTTGTTGGCGATGAACTCAGCCAGCGACTTTTGCGTGATGCATCGCTGGCAGGGCTCCTTGCTGATGCCCGAGACGACGTCGCCGATCTCCACGCCGCGCTCGGTGCGGATGACGACCTTCGTGCCCGGCGGCGGGATCCGCGTCAGGTCGTGGCGGAACTGCCCGATCTGGCGCATCAGCCCGTGGCGGATGATGACCGTGGGCCCGGCCAGGTTCGGCGCCACCTCGCCGGCGGCCACCATGGGCCCTTCGTCAAACTTGGGGGCCGGCATGTCGTCATGCTCGCCCAGGGGCGGGCGCGCGGGGGCTTCGATGGCGGGTGTGGCCGCGGCGGCCTGGGGCTGGGGAATATTGGGCACGGGGGCCTGGGGAGGCGGCGCAAGGCCACCATCGCCTTCGCCTTGGGGGGCCGGCACGATCGGGTCCGACATGTTGTACTCCGAACAGATCAGCCGCGGCGGCCCGCGGGTTGAAGCCTGGTTCCATCCCCCGGCCCGTAACCGGGGTTTTGCACGCCAGTGAATAGCGTTGGTCGACCGGCCCCCGCCGTCGAACCTGGGCGCCCCGCACCCGCATACGTAGCAGCAGCAGGAACGCCGCGTCAATTATAACCGAAGTCGCCACAACGCCAACCTTAATACGCCTCCGGCAACCCAATTGCGGATTGTGGATTCGGATTTCGGGATTGAAGAGGCCGGCGGATAGGTCCGCAATGGAGCGGGCGAAGAGTGAGCGACATTCTTTTCCGGCGGGATGTAAGGCACAGATGGTCATCTTCTTGCATCGTTCAGAAAGTAGAGAGTAGACCGCGGGAGAGCCAAGGCAACGGCTTTGACCATGGCCGTTGCCTTGGCGTCAGCCGCGTTTCTCCTTTCTACTCACTACTTTCTCCCGCTCTGTGAGCGCCGTTTTTCCTGTGCCAGGAAAAACGGTCGCTCACGGAGCCCGCGTTCCTTTGTTCCTTGTCGAAAACGCAATCCCGGGTTAGAATCCACGCCATGTCCGGAGGAAGGGTCATCTCATGAGCGAACTGGATTTGTCGACGCGCGTTGTCGTTCTTTCGCCCGACGCTGCCGGTGCGTCGCAAGAGGCTGCCGATCTTCGCGACGAGGGCATCGAGGTCGTTCGGGTGACTACCGCCTACGAGGCGGCGGCCGAGCTGATCGCCGCGCCGGCGGCGGCCTTGGTGGTGGACCTGCGATTGCTGGGCCCGCGGCACCTGCGGCTGCTGACTATCGCCCGCGAAAGCCAGGTCGAGATTCTCGCCGTGGGCGGCCTGCCGCCGGGCATGAATAGCGAGGATCTCAGCGGCGTCCGCCTCACCAGCCGGGCCGACGTAGCCGCTACCTTGAAGAAACTGATCGGCGCCGCTCCCCTCGTCGCTGCCCCTCCGTCCGATGACCTGTCGGCGATGCAGGATGAACGGCTCGACGCCGAGCAGGACGGGGCCTTGGACGAAGACACAGGCGAAGACGACGCCGAAGACCCAGCCGCACCGGCCGAGCTGGTGCCCGCGAAGGTCTCCGCCGAGGAGATCGCCCAGGAACTGGACTACAGGCCGGCCGACGCGCCGCCCCCGCCCCCGGTGGCAGCGGCACCCGTCGCTGAACCCGCGCCGGCGGCGGCCCCCGCGGCCGAGGCCGATGAGAACCGTACGCTACTGACGCCCGAAGAGCTGGCCGCACTGCTGGAGAACGAAGCTTGACCGCATCGCTGGACACGCTGGTCCTTGCCGACGGCAACGTCACGCGCGAACTGAAAGCCCAGTCGCCCGACGGCGCCTTCGCCAGCTGCGCCGATCCCTACGAAGCCCTGCTGGAACTGGGGCGGCGGCCGTGGTCGAACGTGGTGCTCACCGCGCCGCGTGCGCAGCTCGACGGCCTGTGCCGCGCCGTCCGCCGCCTGCAGAAATCCGCCCGCGTCGTCGCCTTGTGCGCCCCGGCCACCGAGCCGGAGATGATCCCGCTGACGGGCAAGGTGATCGACGACTACCTGATCTATCCCCCCAGCCGCAACCAGTGGCAGGCCCTGGTGGCTCCGCCGCCGCCGGCCCAGGCCCCGGCCCCGCCGCCGGCCGCCCCCGCGACGCCGCAAGGCCTCTCGGCGCAAGAGACCAGCGAACTCATCACCGCCGCCGTCAGCACGCAGACACTGGAGGCGAAGGTGGCCCAGCTAGCCGCCGGATGGACCGGCGCCGCCGCCTCATGGGTTGACCCCGACGCCAACGACCCGCAGGCGGCCGTGCTGCTGGTCGGCACGTCCGACCCGCCGCGGAAGCTGATCGCCCCCACGAGCGCCGGCGACTCGCCGGCCGTCAGGGACAAACTCGCCGCGCTGCAGCAGCTGTTGCCCGCCCTGGCCGACGCGGCCCGCCGCACCGAGGCCCTGCACCGCCTGGCCACCACCGACCCGCTGACCGGGGCGTACAACCGCCGATATTTCTACCGTCTCACCGACCAGATCCTGGGCCGCTCGAAGGACAAGGCCGCCCGAATCACGATGCTCATGTACGACATCGATAACTTCAAGACGTACAACGACCGCTACGGCCACGCCGCCGGCGACGAGGTGCTCAAGGAGATCGCCGCGCTGATGAAGCGGACGACCCGCGGCAAGGACATCGTCGCGCGGATCGGCGGCGACGAGTTCGCCATCCTTTTCTGGGACGCCCAGGGCCCCCGCGAGGTCGGCAGCCAGCCGCCCGACAGCGCGTTCGTCCTGGCCGACCGCTTCCGCAAGGCCGTCTCCAGCCACCAGTTCCCCGCCCTGGGCCCCGACGCCACCGGCACATTGACCATCTCCGGCGGCCTGGCCACCTTCGGCCCCGACGGCTCGACCTGCGAGGAACTCCTCCGCGCCGCCGACGCCGCCCTGCTCGCCGGCAAACACGCCGGCAAGAACATGATCCACATCGTCGGCCCCGGTTGAACCCCTCTCCAGAGATCGGACCGCAAGGCCCGGGTGAGGGTGACTCCTCTCCCTTCAGGGAGAGGTCGGGCCGCAGGC
>CAZTVF010000160.1:0-9773 GCA_964616985.1 uncultured Planctomycetaceae bacterium | reverse complement strand
ACGAGAACATCGGCTGGGGCGGCAACCGCATCAGCAGCGGCTTCGACATCCTCCGTGACCGCTGGGCCCGCGCCCGCGACAACGGCTCGACCCTCATCCAGTTCGTCACCTGGAACGACTACACCGAGAACACCTGCCTGGCCCCGGCCTACGACACGCGGTACACGATCCTCGACCTCAACGCCTGGTTCGTCCTGTGGTGGAAGACCGGCCAGGAGCCCGTCACCGACCACGACCGCATGTACTTCAGCTATCGCAAGTACCCCCACGGGTCGAAGATCTTCCCCTTCAAGCCTAAGCAGGGCGATCCCAACCACTGCGTGCTGGAGGTGCTGACGATCCTGACCTCGCCGGCGAAGGTGCGCCTGCCGGGCCGCAACGCGGAATGGGACGCCCCCGCCGGCATGAGCTTCAAGCAGTTCCCGCCGACGCCTGGGCCCGTGTCGGCCGATCTGGTCCGCGACGGTAACGTCGTGCTGCGGCTGGACAGCCCCGAGCCGATCACCGACCGGCCGTTCCGCGAGACCAACGCCATGACGTGCTACTCGACGGAGTTCCTGCGGCACTGGCGGGATGACTTCGGCGACGCCAAGCCGCTTCTCCGCGGGGAGTACGCCGACGATGACAAGGACGGACTGCCCAACTGGTGGGAGATGTACTGGTACGGCAAGTTCATGGACTGGACGACAGCCGGCGTCGCCGACCCCAACGCCGTCGCGCGCGACGGCAAGACCAACCTCCAGCACTACCTCGACCAGACCGCCCCGTGCGATCCGCCGCCGGCCAACCCGCCCAAGCCCGCGACAACCAAGCCTGCACCGCCGCCGGCCACCAGACCTGCGACCTCTCGTTCCGCTTCGGCGCCGGCCGGGCAGTGATGGACGCCGCGCGGCGACGCACCGGAGAAAGGTCCGCCAGACATAACGAAAGGCAGTCGGCTTGACAGCGCGAGCGATGATCGTGGGACTGATCCTGGCGGCCTTCATCGGCGGGACCGGCTAACTGACCAGTAAACGATGGACCGGTTCTACCGCCGGCGGTCCTCACGCTTGCGCTGCATCTGGATCGGGCCTCGCCCCGCGTGGGAGGTTTCGGCCTCGTTGCGGTCCAGGACGTACTTGCCGTTCTGTTCGTATTCGAAGAACGCGTGCCCGCCCTCGCCGGCTGGGGGTTGCCAGAACCATGCGTGGTTGCGGCGCAGGACAAGCTGGTCCACCCCTTCGCCGGCGGCGTAGGCGGCGAGTGAAGGGGAACGAACCAAGTTCAGCTCCACGATGGAGCCGACCACGTCCGGACTCGGTACCCCTTGCGAACCCCTGGCGACAAATCCGTATCCACGGCAGTCCAGGAACGAGTTATGACGCATCACGTTGCCCAGCAGCAGCGGGAACTCGACGGGAAGATTCCGCGACCCGACGGCAGCGAGGATGCCGCCGTCGCTTACGCCGATCACGCGGTTGCCCTGGAAGGTGTTGAACCACGACGGCGCCACGCCTCGGTTCCATGTCCGCCGTTGACTCGACGCCAACGTCTCCCGCGCGGCGTGCAGCGAGATGCCCCCACGCCGCTGATCGGAGACCTCGTTGTCGGCCACGATGTTCTCGAAGCAGTTGAACCACAGCTGAATGCCGCTCATGCCGTCGCGCGGGCCGTTGTCCACAACAAGGTTCCGGTAGAACAGCGTGGTCACCAGCACCAGCGAGTTGGCGTCCGGTGCGACGTGCCAGGGCAGGTCGAGCTTGAGCGTGTGGTCATCGCGCCCGTTGACCCGGCGAGCCTGGCCAACGCCCGTGCCGCTAACCACCATCACGTAGTACTGCTGCGCGGGCGTCTCAAACACGCCGTCGCTGACGGCGGCGTCGGGCGGCAGGAAGGGCGTCTCGTTTCCGGCCGGATCGTGGGCCAGCGACTCGCGACGCGACGAGCCCAGGCGGCCCTCCGGCGTGGCCTCGATGGTCTGGGGCAGCGTCAGGCTCTGCCGGTCAGCCGAGGCAGGCTTGCCCAGGAACGCGTAGCTCTGGCAGGCCTCGAAGAGGATCGTCTCGCCGACGTTCTGGTCCGTCCCGCCCAGGCCGATGAACCTCGCCCGCTCGGTCCGGTTGCGGGCGATGTAGTTATGATGCACCGACCCGTGGCCGGTCGAGAGCCAGATCATTCGGCGGTTGGCGCCCGCGCCGGCCTGCTGACCGGTGGGGCTGGCGACCACATTGTCGGCGATGACGCACCGCTCGATGATATTCTGCCGCCCGAGGATGGTGCCCTCCGCCCCTCCGCCGAACCGCGTCTGCGGGACCAGGCGGTTGCCCCTCACGTCGCAGCCTCTGGCGCCGGCGAAGTACACGGGCACGCGGGCCCACAGCTCGCAGCCGGTGACTCGCGCATCCTCGGCGTACTGGAAGTGCACGCCGCGGTTCTCCATCCGTTTGCCCTCGATGCCCGTGACGTCGCAGTCGACCAGGTGCGAGCCGCTGATCCAGCGGGGGAACCGGTCGTGGCGGATGAGCACCCCGGTATCGATTCGCCCCGAGCCCTGGACGGACAGGTTGCTCAGGCCCGCGCCGTCCCCTGACAGCCATGCCGCCACGCGCGGCTCGCCAGGGAGGTCCCCGTAGGTCAGAACGTGGCGAACCACGCTTTCGCCCTGGAGCACGATGGTCTGCGCGTCGCTGGCGGGATAGGGCTTGTCGGCCGGCGTGAAGCCCTCCTCGCGAGACAGCACGATGGCGCGGACGTGCACCGCCTGGGCCTCTGGATGCTCCCACGCCAGGGGGAACTGCCCGGCCTGGAGGTCCAGATCGCCCGCGCGGGACCAGCGGAAGCTGCCCCAGTCGCCCGTCGGCGCCAGCGGCGCTAACTGAACTGGCTCATCGCGGCCAACCTTGATGTGGTGGGCCGCCTTGGCGGCCGGGTCGCGGGCGACCCAGGCGTACTGGATCCATGCGGTCCACTTGCCGGACGCTGGCACGTCCACGAGGTAGTACAACTGGTCGCCGCGATTGCCCGGTCCCGTGGGGGTCGCTTTCCAGTCAGCCGGAGGCCTGACAGTATACTTGTCCTCGTCAGTCCCGTCGAAGCACAGGCGCGTGCGATCCCTGCCCGCCCCGCGGACAACAACCCCGGCCGGGACCTTCAACGTGCTCTCCATGCGGATCTCGCCGGCCGGCAACTGCACCACGGCCGGGGCGCTCGTCGCGGCCTGGGTCAGCGCTTCGCGCAGCGAGGACTCGCTGGCCTGACAGACCTCGACGACCTTGGGCGCCCGAGGGCGGCGCACGCGGACGGTCACCGGCTCGGACCAGCCGTAGCGCCCGCCCTTGCCCGTATGCGCCCACAGGCGCATCTCGTTGGCGTCTTCGGGCCAGTCGGGGGGCACTGTCGCGGCCAATCGGTACTTGTCACAGGCAGTCACGTCCAGCCATCGCCCGGCCGAGCCGTCGGGCTTCTGGGCCCAGACGTACGCCCGGTCGAAGTCGGGCCGCCGGGCCAGGTTCCGCCCGAAGACCTCAACGGTCCCGCCCGGCGTCGCGACTTCCGGCAGCGCCCACCATGCCTCCGGCGCGTTGAGCACGACCGGCTGCGAATAGCCCGCCTGCTCCGAGCCGGCCCAGAGGAGAAACACGCCGTCGTAGGCCTCCTGCGGGACAGTGGCCGAGAGGTGCTCGCCGGTGGCGTAGTGCACCACCGGCGCATAGGGCTGCCCGGCGCCGCGGCTGTCGCTTTCGCCCCAGAGCGTGACGTTGCCGTCGAGCCCGCGGCCGACCAGCAGAAACGTCTCGTCCGGCCCGGCCTCCCCGGTGTGGCTGTAGATGGCGGGGGCGGTCTGGGCCGTGTTTCGGGCAGGGGGGTCGAAGGGCAACCCCGGGGGCTCCGTGTTTGGCCCGACCGACTCCCCGGCGGTGAACAGGGACATGTAGTTCAAGGCCGGCCGCGAGGCGGGCCGGGTCGCTGGGGCGTTGGGTTCGGCGGCGTGGGCCGCCCACGCGACGACCAACGAAACGACAACTGCGATCGCCGCTGATCCGGTCGTTCTGGTCACTGTGATCTCCTATTCCGCGGCGGGCCATGGCAGCCGGGCCGTGGGCGTGTTGGCGTATCGCCTCATCTTGACGACGAACCGCTGCCCGGCGCCGGGGGCCAGCTTGACGGCGAAGAGCGTCCCGTTGATGGGATGCTCCTTAGCGCCCTCAGGGGTCACCGACAGGCACTGGTGCTCGGCGTACGCCCCAGTCTGGACCAGCACCGTGTGGGCCTTTTCGGCGCTGGTGTTGACCAGGACAAGCGTGGCCGAGTCGTCGGTCATCGCCTCGACGAGGGCCGCACAATCCTCGCTGATGCCCGGCCGCCTGAGCTGCGGATCGAAGTAGCGGAATCGCGACAGCAACAACTGCCCGTGCCACAGCGGCATGATCCCGCCGGTCATGGTGTTGGTGAGCACGCCCGCCACGCCGCGAACGGCGATGTTGTCCCGCGGGGGAACCTCGTCGACGCCCTTCTCCTTCTCCAGGAACGCCAGGTCGTCCTTGGCGGCCTTCAGGGCCGAGGCCAGCGCGCGGTCGGCCCAGCCGGCGTCGCGCCCGGCAAGGTAGCGGATCCAGTCGCTCTCATAGCCGCCCTCGTGCCAGGCGGCGTGGCCGGCCATGCCCTGCACCGGCCGATCGAGCACCCGCTCCAAGTCCGCTGGGGCCATGGTGGCCAGGTAGACGTTGGCCTGGATCGACGCGTAGATGCCCGCGGCATTCTGCCCGCCGCCGACTCCGTTGTAGAGCCGGCCGTGCCAGCCCTCGGCCCCGCGGTATCGCGGCACATCGACCTGGCCATTCTCGGTGATTCGATTCTTCCAGACCTCGTCGGCCTCGCACCGCAGCTCGTCGTAGTAGCCGCGGTCGCCGGTCATCAGCAGGGCGTTAGCCCAGGCTGCTCGCGGCCCGCCCGAGACCTGGAACAGCCCGCCGAAGTACTTGAAGTCCCAGCCCATCACGCCGCCCCACCACTCCTTGGGCACGCTGCCGTCGTGGCGGACGATCGAGGGCACCATGCCGCCGTTGGCCTTGGCCCGATCGCGCCAGGCGTCGATGTACTCCAGCGTGCGGCGGCGATAGTTCGCGTCGCCCGTCAGCAGGAAGGCGTTGGTCCCGAAGCAGGTGGTGTTGAGGTTGGCCGGGCCGTCGTGCGCGCAGTCGAGCCAGTGCGACCAGAACTCCACCAGGCCGATCTGCTGGCGCAGCAGGCGGACCTCGTTGGGCTCGGCCGCCGCCTTGCCCTTGGGGGCGTTGGGCTCGGCAGCGGGCAGCTTGGCCACCATCGCCGCCAGGCGGGCATTGAGGTCGGCCAGCACCGCCGCGACGGTGGCGGCGTTGGCGTCGACGACGGCGTCCTCCACCCAGTCGCGGATGCGGCAGTTGATGATCGGCCCGGCCCCGCCGCAGTTCATGCTGCGGATGACCTTGGTCTTGGGATCGTAGTTGGGCACGTTGCTCTCGGTGCCGTCGAAGAACGAGGCGTACTTGAGGCTCAGCCTGCGGTACTCCGCGTCGTTGGGGATGCACAGCGCCAGCAGCCAGAAGCCCTCGTAGTGCTCGCCGTTGTGGTGCCAGTCGAGGTACTTGGCCATCTCGTTGACCAGCAGGCCCTGGGCGGTGAGTTGCTTGAGGCTGCCCTTCCAGGCCGTCCAGTAGGTCTGGAGCGTCGAGTCGGGCGCCCCCAGCGAGTACAGCAGCGGCATCTTGTAGATCGACTCGAAGAAGTCGTCAGGCGCCTGCGAGCCGCCGCCGTGGATGAACTGCATGTTGAACGTGCCGTCGGCCCGCATGTACGCCCGCGTCCACTGGCGGGCGATCTGGCCGTTGACCTCCAGCAGCTCGCGCTGCGTAGAGGCCCAGGCGGGCATGCTCGTGGCCGCTTTGGGGGCCTCAATCACCGGGACGCTCGCGGGCCGATCGGCCGCCCCGGCAACTCCGCCCAAAGCCGCCAACACAACCGCCGCCGACAAGATCGCTCGGTTCATCGTGGGTCCTTCGTCGAGATACACGCGGTGCTCGTACAGTCATGAAACCACCCTCAAGAGCAGAGAGTTCCCCTCTAAGACGGGATTTCCCGGATGGCGTCTCGCTGACAACCGCCGTCAGCCGTTTCCACGATTCTATCTTGCCGTCGCGCTCAGGCAATCGCATTCCATGTCCCCATCGCCCTGTGGAAGCCCTTGGGCTGCATCGAAGTCGGCGTTCGGAGACTCGGAAGAGCATGTTTTCCCCGGCGGAGACAGACCGCCTCCGCTGTCCCCGTCGTTCTGCTGAGATTTCGGCCGAGCACCCCATCATCTGAACACTACGGATGGGGGCCTGAGCCGCCGAATCCGCTCCAGAATCGCCCGGAACAACCCGCGCGGGATGGCGACCTCCGCCATCTGGAAGAACACATACCGCGAATGCGTGACGACCTTGGCTCCGATCTTGATGAGCTTCTCCCGCAGCGTCGTCATCGACCAGTGCTTGACGCCCTTGGGCAGGGCCAGCCGTATGCGACATGGGTGGCGTTCGCTGCGGTGTTGAATGCATGGATCTGGAAATTGAACGGATACTCGGGGGCCCGAAGCCGCCCTGGCATACATAACCCAGCACACGCCCTATTGGGCGTGCGTTGGAGACGATGCCAATGCAGGAAGACCGCTCGCCTGAGATCCCGTCTGATCGGCAGCGACAAGAGGCCGCAATGCTGGTCGCCGGCATTCTCTCCTACAGCCAAACGCTGACAGCCCTCGGCATAGCGACATCGCTGGCTTCCTGAGCCGTGTGTCCACCTTAGTCGCCTTGTCCTTGGCGTCACTCGGAATCGAGGCAAGGCATTGGGCACGAGCGCAGAGGGCGTACGGGGGCGTTCGCCGGGGGGGCGAAATCATCACAGAATCTTCGCTAGTCGCCATAACTGTTTGCCCCTTCGCGGCATGTGGCGGCGGGAATCTGGCCAGATTCCCGGGAATCAGGCTTAGCACCGGGACGTTTCCATGGCCTCATGTGCCCGTGGACATCGACAAGGAGAACGCGATGAGAACCAACGGGCAACGAACGCGAATGGTCGCCAGGAAGCGGTACACGGACTACGGCAAGCAGGACCTGACCGTGCTGGCCAGCGCCCGCCGGTGGTTGAACGCCAACGGCATGAAAGAGCAAAGCGCCTTCGCGCCGGACGAGGCGGACCGCCGCGTGGCGTTCTACGCCGAGCAGATCGCGGCCCAAGGCCAGATCACGCGGTGGCTGCCCGCTGCGACGCCGAGGCCCAAGGCCCGCTACCGCACGCGGTTCGCATTCGGGGATGCGATGGGAAGGCACATGATGGCGCGGAACGCCTAACGACACCCAACCGCCCGGCGTAGTGCCGGGCCTATATAGAAAGGATGCAGCCATGACGACGAAGAAGAGCAGCACGAAGCAGACGAAGAGCGCCGAGCAGCGCCCGGCCAAGCGGAAGAAGATCATGTCGCTGGCCGAGTACGAGGCGGACAAGAAGGGCGGGGAGGCCCCGGCGGCGTCCACGGCGGCCCACGTTCCGCCAGGTTCGAACAAGTCGGAACCGGCCAAGCCGAAGCGCCCCAGCGCCCTGGACGCGGCGGTGGCGGTACTCGCCGAGGCCGAGGGGCCGATGACCTGCCAGGCCATGATCGACTGGATGCTGAAGGTCGGCTTGTGGCGAACCACCGGCAAGACCCCAGCCGGCACGCTCCACGCGGCCATTTCGCGCGAGATCGTCGCCAAGGGGGCCGCCAGCCGGTTCCGCAAGGTCGATCGCGGACGGTTTGAGTTGGTCAAGTAGCGTCCCGCCCAACGCACTTCTTTTCGCCCCGGTCCCAGCGGCCGGGGCGATCTCAGTCATGTTCGGCCCGGCCCGGAGAGCCGTCCCCCGTGCGGAACGTGCTCGAATTCCACCCGATCCCCGCTTAGAATGCGAGGGCTACGGCCGCGGAGCGACAAAGGCAACGAACATGGCGGGCAGCAGACACAACATCAAGAGACACAAGGACCCCGGGGCCGGGAAGGCTACGTCTGGCGACCTTGATCTCGGCGCCTCGGTGAAGGAACCGGCCGCATTGTTACGGCGGGCTTTCGAGGCGGATGCCGCCAAATTCCAGGGCAAGAGCCCTGATCTCGCGGCCGTCTTTGGCTACTGGATTGGCTACCCCTCATTCCTGGAATGGATCGGCTTCGGCCGCGATTGGGGGGCCCACCAGGACACTGTCTTGGCCTACTACGCCTTGAATCACGTCCATGGCGAGGCCACGCGTGTGTTGATGAAGGAGGCCACTCGGCGAGGCATGGACCCGCACGCGCTGTACGAGTGCAGCCGCGTCGTCCAGGAAATCTATCTCGCCGCCCCGGAGCTGTGTGTCAGACGCACCGGGGCGATCCATGACGGCTGGCCGGAGTGCATGGGCGCAGCGCGGTATTCGCTGCCTGCCGGCCAGCGGGAGGCCCTTCGTGCCGGCGAAGCAGTGTTCATCCGGTTGGCCATGGTGATGGACATCGCCCAAGCCGCCCCGGCCTTGACATCCGACGACAGGGCGATTCTGCAAGCCCTTGCCGACGCGGGAACCACCCTGCCGCAGGCGGACATCGCTGCTGCCGCCGAGCGCGATATCAAGACCGCTCGCGAGCATCTCAAACGCCTCGAGGCCGCGGGCCTGGTCTCCCGGCCGTGTGGTGAGCGGTCCGGTTATACGATCACTCCCGCCGGGCTGGGTCTGTTGAGCAGCACCCGCGACTGATTCCCCGTTGATTACCCCTTAGAGCCCGTCAGCGTTTTTCCATGCGCGATACGCTGGATGCCATGGAAACACGAAGACTCATCACAATCCGAAGCATGGCGGCGCGCCTCCGCGTGCCGGCCAAGTGGCTCAAGCAGGAAGCCGTGGCCGGACGGATTCCCTGTCTGCGGGCCGGCACAGCGATCCTTGTAGATCCTCAAGCCGTCGAGGCGGAGCTTGTCCGGCGCGCGGCGGAATCTCGGGGAGGTCGGTCATGACCGGGACTGCCAAGTCAGAACTGCCGACAGTTGCCACGGGGGCTCTTCCAGAGCTTCCGAGCGGCCCGAAGTACCTTTCGATCGTCAGCCGGCACGACATTCACCTCTTCTGGTTGGCGGGTGACGGCAGGCGGTTTGCCCGGCTATTTGGGCAGGCGTGGGGCAGACTGCCTCTGTGGGCCAGGCGGAAGTTGCTGAAGCACTGGCGACAGACGAGGCCGGAGCATGCGCCGGAGCTTCCCTGGCCGCACATCGAGTTGATCGCGGGCAAGAGCGATTTCTCACGCGGCAATTCAGACGATGCGATCGCACAGACCCAGGCGTCCGCTGCGAACTTCGCGTTTGACGCCGTCGCCATGGACACCCTCCCCGACGTCGCCGTCGAGGCGGTAATCGCCCACGAGCTGGCGCATGCCATCTACATCATCAATTGTCGTGACGAGCACATGGCCGATGCGCCGTACGACGAATGGGGATTTTCTCGAGCGGAATACGACGCGGATGAACTGGCGGAATACTGGGGGTTCGATATGGAGGCTCTGCAGAACAGCTTAAGCATCGCCAACATCGACAATTCATCGAATTCCGGCATGAGCAATCGGTTGGAGTCCATAAATTGAAGATCACCGAATACAGGTCGGAGCCCTGCCCCATCTGTGGCCACAAGGAGTGGTGCGGCCGCAGGGAGGACGGTCTTGTCCTTTGCAGGTGTAAAGGGCGGAGCAAAACCGTGGCGCGGGGCGGGCGGGGCGATTTCGTAG
>CAZTVF010000159.1:0-9841 GCA_964616985.1 uncultured Planctomycetaceae bacterium | reverse complement strand
GAAGCCGGCGACGACGTTCAGCCGCATCCAGTCGGCGGTGTTGTGCTGGTCGGCGTTCCCGGGGCGGGTCTGCAGCCTCTGGTAGAGGCCCATGCTCCAGCCGCTCATGCGGCCCAGGTGCTGCTCGACGTCGGGGTCCATCGGGAACAGGTCGTTGGGTTCCACGCCGCCCGAAGTGCTCATGAAGGCGTGGGCCTGCGGGGTCATGATGTGGCGCAGGCCGTTGACGTCCCAGAGGCGGCTCTGCACGTCGTCATACTGACGCCACGTGTCGGTGCTGCTCTTGAGGCCGATCTGCCCGTAGGGACGGGCGTGCTCGCCGTTGGCCGGTGCGTCGCTCCAAGCCGTGCCGCGCCCAGTAGCGTAGTGCACCAGGTTCAGCGGGCCCAAGTGAAGCGGGAAGTCAATCTCGTCGCGCGAGTCGGCCCGGCCCATGTGGTCGCTGCCCTCGGCGGTGCTGTCGTTGGCGGGGCGGAAACGCTTGATGCCGGCCGTCGAATCGCTGAAGACCAGCAGCGAATCATTGAGAATGGGCTCGCCGATGAGGTGGAAGCCGAACTCCGGCAGCGAATCGGTCTCGGTCTGGAAGCGGTTAATCCGGTATTTCAGCAGCGAGGTGAACGCCCAGTTCTCCTGCTGCTTCTTGGCATAGGCGAGCGTCTCCTGCTCCTTGCCGCCGAAGTATTCTTCGGGGAAGAACTCCTCCATGAAGTTCTTGTCGCAGATGTAGCTCAGTTCCAGCTGGAATTCCCAATCCTCGATGTGCTGTTTGTGGCGGGCGAGCAGGCGGCCTCGCTCGACCGGGGCTTCGACATTCTCGCGTTCGTCGCCGAAATCGTCCTTGTGGCGGCGGTCCCAGAAGCCGTAGGCCATGTCGTAGCCGGTAAAGTTCTCGCGGGCATACTTCATGTTCACGCCCGCCATCGCCCCGCGTTCGTGGTAGTTCAGGTCCATCGTGCCCTTGAAACCCTCGGGCGCTACCAGGCCCAGCAGGCGGAACAGGTACCATTCCGTCTCCACGCCCCAACCGTACGTGCCCTGGCGGCCCATCGTTGCCTTGCGCAGCGGGGTGGGCGACTGCGTCACGTCCGACACGCTGTAAGGCCACCACACCAGCGGCGTGCCGCCCACGCGTCCGGTGATGCTCGTGAGTTGCGCCTCCATCTTCTCGGAGCTGACGGCAACGCCTTCCTCGTCGTAGTGCGTCTTGTCCATCATGTAGACGGTGTCGGCATTGATGGAGTAGCTGGGCGTGTAGAAGTCGCTGGTGGAGATCTCGGCGTCCTTGAACCACATCTCACGGGCCGAGAGCAGCCGCCCTTCCTTCGCGCGGACGTAGATGGGCACGTTGCGCTGTTCCTGCCGCGAGCGGAAGACCGGGGCGCGGACGATCGCGCGGTCCAGCGTGAAGTCGTAGTACGCCTCGGAGCCGCGCAGCGTCCGCTCGCCCCTTGCGATCACCACGTCCTCCACCAGGTACACGCCCAGGATGTTTTCCTTGCCCGTGTTGGGGTCAGGCAGATCGCTGTCGAAGCCCGGCAGGTCGCGACCCAGCGGGCTGCTCCCTTCCTTCTCACCGCGGCGGCCGGTGTAGATCACCGCCGTCTGCGCCCGCATCTCCAGGAACTTGCCGCTGGCGGGGTCGCCCTGGGCGAGGTACACGTTGCCCTGCGCGATCAACACGCGCTGCGTGCCGGAAATCTCCCACTTGTAGTGTTCGGCGTAGAAGCTGACGGGCTGAACCTCCGGCGGGGGCAGGATCTGGCCCTCGGGCGTGAGGCGCGGGCGGATGGGCGTGGCCAAGTCGGCGGGCTGGGTGGGCGCGGGCGGGCGTGACGCGATGACCAGTTCCGGCGGACCGTGCCGGACGGGCTGCGTCGCCGTCGGGCGCCGGGCCGTGCGGGTCTCGGCAACCTTGGCCCGCTCGTCCACCGCGCGGGCGTACAGCGGCAGTTCGCGCAGGGGCTTGTCGATCAGCTTGCCCTTGAGCGTGATGCGCCCCTGGGCGTGGACCTCCACCAGCATCATCGTGTCGGTCATGGTCACGCCGCCGGTGTCCTGAACCTGCACGCCGCCCTCGGCGTACACCTGCATGTCGTGCCGCGTCGTCCCGGAGGCCGACGTGGTCTTGATCCAGATCACGGCGTCGCGGCCGGAGAGGCGCCTCTTGCCCACGTCCAGCCGGAAACTGCCGATGGCGATGGTGACGCGTTCGTTGGCGTCGCCGAAGGTGTAAATCTCGGCGCCGGTGATCTTGACGTCGTCCTGGATGTAGTTGATGGCGGCCGGCGCGAGGGCGGCGAAGTAGACCAGCGTCGCGAAGATGCCCAGAGCTACCGCGACCTTCGCCGCGGCAACACCGTTGGACCGTAAGTCGCTGGGACGCTTGTTCATATTCTTCCCGCAGGTTCCTTCCGCTGATGGCGGGGATTATACGCGGTGGCCACCGCAAGTCAATTGCCTGTGCCGCGGTAAAAGCTTATGCTTGCGGCAGGAGAGAAAAATGAAGAGTACCACGCTTGTCATCGCCGCTGCCGCCCTGGCCCTCGCCGGCTGCCGCCAGGCGGCCTTGACCGAATCCTCCTACATCGCCGAGGCCAAGAAGACCGTCCGCGAAATCGCACCCGCCGACGCGGCGGCCGAGATGAAAGCCAATCCCGACGTGTTCCTCCTGGACGTTTCGATGTGGAACGAATACGAGCGAGGCCACATCGCCGGTGCGGTCATCATCCCCCGCGGCATGCTGGAGTTCAGGATCGCCCGCAACGACCTGTTCCCCACGGTCAACCGCGGGCGAGTGCCTCGCAACGATCAGCCGATCATCGTGTACTGCCAGTTCGGCGGCCGCAGCGTGCTGGCGGCTCGCACGCTGATGGAAATGGGCTACACGAACGTCCGCAGCCTCAAGGGCGGCCTCGATGCGTGGAAGCAGGCCAAGCTGCCGCTGGAGAAGTCGCCCACCACCGGCCCCGTCGCCCCGACCACGATGCCGTAGATCGGGCGGCGCCGACGGCTGCCCGCAGCCGCCTCGTCACCCATGCACTTTCTCGGCGTAGGCGAGGCTGTACCGCGACCAGGGGCGGGCCTTGAGCCGGCGCTTCTCGATCGGTTCGCCCGTGCCCTCGCAGATTCCGAATGTGCCCTCATCAATGCGGCGCAGCGCCGCGTCCACTTCCAGTCGCTCGCCCTGTTGCCGCTCGAGCATGCTCATCGTCAATCCGCGGTCGTACATGTCCGTGCCCTGGTCGGCTGGGTGGGTCGGCAGTTGCGACAATCCGCCGCCGATGGACTCTTCTCGATTCTCGTCGGCCAGCTCTGCCGACAGGTGGTCGATCTCCTCCGTCAGGGCCTTGCGTTTCTGGAGCAGACTCCGCCGGAGCTCCTCGAGTTCGGCGTCGCTGAGAAATGTATTTTTGCGTGCCATGTGGACCTCGCCCCTTTCTTGGTCATTCTAGGGAAGCAAAGCCTGAACTTCAGCCTCAAGCCAGCGTAGAACGATCATCTGTCACATCGTACGGTCTTCGCACAACAGGAGCAGTCATGCGGAAGTGCTATCAGCCCAAGTCCTCGATCGTGGTCATTTTCGGCGCTGCGGGCGACCTCACCAAGCGCAAGCTGATCCCGGCACTGTACAACCTGTTCCTCAGCAACTGCCTGTGCGAAAAGGTGCACATCCTGGGCATCGACCGCCAGCCCTGGACCGACGACGACTTCCGGCAGCAGCTTCACCAGAGCGTGGAGACGTTTTCGCGGCGCGGCAAAACTGACCCCGCCCAGTGGAACGAATTCGCCGGCCGCCTCAGCTATCTCTCCGCCGACTTCACCCAACCCACCGCCTTCGCGGCGCTGCGCGACCTGCTGGCCGCAAAGTCGGCCCAGTGGGAAGAAGATTCGCAGTACCTGTTCTACCTCGCCGTGCCCGCCTCGATGGTCCAGGCGATCTCGCGGCACCTGGGGGAGATCAAGCTGGCCAAGGACCTCCCCTGCTCCAAGATCGTGATTGAGAAGCCCTTCGGCAGCGATCTGGAATCGGCCCGCGAACTGGACCAGGCACTCACCGAGATCTTCGACGAATCCCAGATCTACTGCATCGACCATTACCTCGGCAAAGAGACCGTGCAGAACATCCTAGCCTTCCGCTTCGCCAACTCGCTCTTCGAGCCCGTGTGGAACCGCAGCTACATCGACAACGTGCAGATCACGATGGCCGAGGAGGTCGGCGTCGAACACCGCGGCTTCTATTACGAGCAGGCCGGCGCCCTGCGCGACATGGTGCAGAACCACCTGCTGCAGGTGATGTGCCTGATCGCCATGGAGCCCCCCGTCTCCTACTGCCCCGACGAACTTCGAAACAAAAAGGTCGACGTCCTCAGCGCCATCCGCCGCATCACCCCCGGCGAGGTGCACCAGATCGCCGTGCGAGGCCAGTACGGCCCGGGGTGGATCCAGGGGCGCGAGATGCTCGGCTACAGGCAGGAGGAAAAGGTCGATCCCAAGAGCAACGTCGAGACCTTCGCGGCCGTCAAATTCTTCGTCGACAATTGGCGATGGCAAGGCGTCCCGTTCTATGTGCGGACGGGCAAGTGCCTGCTGGCGCGGCAGTCGCACGTATCGATCCAGTTCCGGCCGGTGCCCCACCACACGTTCCCCAATTCGCCGGTGGCCGAGTGGGAGCCCAACCGCCTGATGATCCGCATCCAGCCCGAGGAAGAGATCATGCTGTCGTTCCAGGCGAAGTACCCCGGCGAGCAGATGCGCCTCTCGCCCGTGAACATGCGGTTTGGCTACAAGGAGACGTTCCACGCCTCGCCGCCGGAGGCTTACGAAACGCTGCTGCTGGACGCGCTGCTGGGCGACCAGAGCCAGTTCATGCGGTCGGAGCAGTTGCAGGAGGCGTGGGGCATCATCGACCCGATCCTGGAAGTGTGGCAGAGCGTGCCGCCGCTGGATTTTCCCAACTACCGTGCGGGCACGTGGGGCCCCGAGGCGGCCGAGGTGCTGATCGCCCGCGATGGGCGAAGCTGGCAATCGCCGGCAGCCAAGGGCCCCGTGGTCACGCCTGCTTCACAGGAGGCCGAACCGGTGCTGCAGATCACCGCGGGCCCCGCGGCGACCGCGCCGACCGCGGCCTCGCCCGCCGCCGTGGTCGTCCCCGACGTCGCCGGCGAGGTGCAATCGACGCCGGTGGAATCGCCCGCCGCCCGCGCCGCCATGGAAGTGCTCGATCCCCAGCCCCCCGCCAACGCCATGGGCAAGAACACCCCCGGCCGCTGGCGCGAGTAAAACCGATACCCCCGTGCTGCGGCCCTGGCAGAGATCGCCCCAGGGCAGTCGCATTCTCGTAGCACGGGCGTCCCGCCCGTGGTTATTCGAGAAAAGCCGAGAATGCGATGGCCCTGGAGATCGCCCGGCGACTCTGGACTTCCGGCCGCGGCGCGGCTAGTGTATCACATCGTGAATGCCGCGGCGGAGCGGCCGCATGCCCGAGGAACCTCAGCCCCCCGCGCGGTGCCGCCGGCGATGGCCCGCCCTTGGAGGCTGTGTGAAGATCGGCATCTGGTGTGATTACGGGACCACGCTGAAGCCTTCGGAGGGCATCGGCGTCTTCGTGGCCAATCTGCTGCAAGGCCTCACGCAACTGCCCACCCCCCCGCAGGTCGTGCTGCTGGTCAGCCCCTGCGACCCCGATGTGCATCGCCTTCTGCTGCAGTACGCCCGCGGGCTTGACGTGACGCTGGTCGGCCACACCGGCGGCGGCATCCTCAGGCTCAAGGTGTGGCTGGTGCAGGCGACGCGATGGGCAGCGCACAAGATCGGCGGCCTGCTCCTCCGCGCGCGTCGCGGCCATGACGTCGTGGCCTCTGCGCCTGCCGTGGCGGGCGGCGCGGCCCAAGCATCGCCGCCTTCGGCCCGGCGTGGCCTTGGCGCACGGCTAAGGGATTGGACGCTGGGGTGGCCCCGGGTCACGTGGCGGGGCCTGATCTCGCAGCGATACAAGCGCGTGATACAGCAGGCCCGCCAGACCGCATGCGACATCTGGCTGCTGCCGCACCCCGACACGCCGGACCTGGACGCCTTGAACGCCCCCCGCGTGCTGCTGCTGTTCGACCTCGTCTATCGCCACCACGCCGAGGGCTTCTCGCCCGCCCGAACCGCCGAACTGTTCGAGCGGACGATGCGCCACGCGCACGCGGCGGAGCGATGCGTCTGTGCGGCCGAGCATGTCCGTCGCCAGGATCTGCTGGGGCAGTTGGGTATCGCCACCGACCGGACCGCCGTCATCCCGCTGGCGGCGCCGGCGGCGCTGGCCTTCGCCCGGCCCACGCCCGAGGCGGAGCTTCGCCGCCGGCACAGCCTGCCGCGGCGGTTCGTCTTCTACCCCGCGGCGTTCCGGCTGTACAAGAACCACGCGATGGTCCTCCGGGCGGCCGATCGCCTGCGCCGCCAGCACGGCCTGGACGTGGGCGTCGTCTTCACGGGCATCACCACGCCGCCGCCTTACATTGCGGCCGAGATCGCAGCCTGCGGCGGCGGCGACTACGTTCGCTGCCTGGGCGACATTCCGTTGGCCGACCTGCGGGGCTTGTATGAGTGCGCGGCGGCGATGGTCTTCCCATCGCTTCACGAAGGTTACGGGCTGCCGCCGGTGGAGGCCCTGACGACTGGATGCCCGCTGGTGTGCGCCGACCTGCCCGTGCTGCGCGAGCCGCTGGGACTGTTCGCCGACAACGTCGCATTCTTCGATCCCCGAGACCTCGACGATCTTTGCCGCAAGCTCGCCCCCGTGCTGCAGGACCGGCACGCAGCCGTCGAGAGACAGGGCGCCGCGGCCCGCCACGTCGCGTCGCGGACGTGGGCCGATGTCGCGGCCGAATGGCTGGCCCTGCTGGAGCGGGCGTCAGCAGGGCGCTGCGACGGTTGAAGGAGCCCGCACGCTCTTGCGACCGGCGCCTCGCCTTTGGATACTGTGCAGCGAAAGGATGGACCGTTGCGAATTCTTCCCAAGGTCTCTGCGGACACCAAGGCGGCGATTGCCGCGGGCCTGATCCGAAGCTGGATCGGCACGCTGCGGTTTCGCTTTTCCCTGGGCGACCCGCAGGCCGTGCCGCACCTGGCCGATGGCCCCACGATCTACATCTTCTGGCACGAGATGCTGCTGGTGCCCGCCTACACGCACGCCGGGGCCGCCCGCCCGCTCATCTCGCGCGGGCGCGACGGCGACGTGATTGATCGCGTGGTGCAGCGGTTCGGCGGCCAGGCCATCCGCGGCGCCACCGATCACAGCGGCAAGAACCGCGGCGGGCGGTCGGCGCTGCGGGCAATGATCCGCTCGGCCGATCGCGGCCACCTGGCGATTCCCATCGACGGCCCCGTGGGCCCGCGCCGCCAGGCCCGGCCCGGCACGGTGGCGCTGGCCAGCCACACCGGCATGCCCATCGTGCCCATCGGTATCGCCCCGACGCGTTACATGCTGCTGGGCCCGCGTTCCATGCCCGTGGCCATCCCGCTGCCGTTCTGCCGCGCCTACGTCGTCGCCGGCCCCGCGATTCGCATTGCCGCCCATCTCGATCGCGACGCCCGCCACGCCGAACTCCATCGCGTGCAAACCGCCCTCGACGCCGCCCAGCTCCAGGCCGAACGCCTCGCCACCGGCGCCGCCACCTCCGCCTTCCTCACCCTCGGCCAGCTCCGCGCGCTACGGTCCTGAGGCGAAAACAGCCCCGTGGGCTGGAATGGTCCTCCCAGCGGCGGGCATGCGCAGGCTACCGCAGGACGATTCGGTACAGCATCGCGTCGGCGGTCCAGTCCGGTTGGCCCGCATCGCCGGCACGGGGGCGGGCGAAGAACCGCGTCATGTGCAGCAGCAGGCTTCCATCGCGGCGGTCCTGGCGGACGTAGAAGTTCGACAGCGTCAGGTCGGGGCCTTCACCCTCGCGGCGATCGTCGATGATCGTCTGCGATTGGCGGTTGACCCTGCCGGTGCAGCGGTCCACTTCGCACAGGACGATGGGGTATCGCGGCGAGTTGCCCGCCGGGTTGTCGCGGCAGATGTTGCCCATCCACACCAGCCGGCCGTCCTGGCAGGGGATCAACTGCGAGCACGAACTGGGCGAGAAGAACGCCTCGCCGTCATCGTAGGTCCATGGTTCCGGCCGCGACCAGGTATGGCCTCCGTCGCCGGACAAGGCACACCAGCGATGCCCCGGCAGCTGCGGCCGGGCGTCGTTGCTGCCTCGCATGATCATGAGGATGCGGCCATCGGCCAACTCGGCGATGGTCGGTTCGATCATCCCCCGCGTGGTCCGCGCAGGGTCGCCGACGATCCGCTGCGAGGCCCGCCAGTTCAGGCCGCCGTCGCCGCGCCATCGGCCCATCAGGAGCAGGCAGTCGGTATACGTGTACCCCGCGCCGGGATTGCAGTACATGCCGTCGGGCCCCGCCGGGCTGCTCTGGACGGGCACCAGGATCGTCTCGTCACTTCGCGTGAGCGGCCGCTGGCCCAGGTCGCCCATCATGACGCAGTTGCAGCCGGTCGTGACGCCCGGGAGGTGGTGCACGGCGTCATAGTGTGGGCCCTCGTGGATGATCTGCTCGTTGACGAGCTGCGTCCTGGCGCCGTCGGTGGAAACCGAGTAGTGCAGCTTCCATTGGCGCATGCCCTCGAGTGGATTGTCTGTGGGCAGGACGCCTTCGGTCCAGATGGTGATGTAGCGTCCGGTGGCCGGATCGACGTACCCGCCCCGCGGATGGCGACGGCCCATCCCCCGCGCGTCGGCGAAATGGCAGGCTTGGGTGACGGGCTCGCTCCAGGTCCGGCCGTTGTCCTGTGAATAGCGGACATAGGCAACATCGGCGGTGTCGCTTCGCGTGATGAGCCAGTGCACGCTGATCAGGTCCTCGCCCTGCGGCCGCGTGTAGTAGCTCGAGCCAACGACCGCAACGCCCGGCTGTGGAGAAGGCACGAAGACGCTGCAGGATTCAACGCGTGCGAGTGTGTTCATTGGGGCCCTCTGCAGACGACATCTGCCAGGCGTTCGCCTTCTGCAGCGTTCGTCAACGATCCGGATTGTAGTGGCCTCGCCAGCCTCGTCAAGCTCTCGACGGGGAACTCGGGATTGCCAACCTTGCATTCCGGTGGCGACTCCCGTAGACTCTCATAGACGCAACGCCGAAACAGCCGACGGCGAAACCCCCTGAAACAGGCCGAAAAGCCGTTCGCAGGGGAAATCGGCCAGCCGCGCCCGTGGCGCAATTGGATAGCGCATCGGTCTTCGGAACCGAGGGTTACAGGTTCGAATCCTGTCGGGCGTATTGCCGCTTCGCGGCAATAGAGAGGAGAGCAGTAGAAAGTAGAACAGCGGCAGAGCCACAATCATTGCCAAGCCGCCAACTTGCGGCAGACCGCTCTCCGCGGTCTCCTCTCCACTTTCTGCTCTCTTGCCACTAGATTTGGAGCCAACCCTTACTGGACTTGCGAATGCGGGGTTCCATCATGGACGGTGTTGTGCCAAATCCCAAACCAATCCAACCCAGACCGATCATCGTGCCTACACAGCAGGTTATGGCCGGCTTCTCGGCTTCGGCTGCTCGGCCTGGAGAGAAAGTCCTCATGGAAGTCTGCGGCTACCACACGTTCGACGAAGGTCTTGGATTCTACACGATGCTGGAAGGGTTCAACGAGTACGTCAGACATGCTGGTCTGATCGAGTCATATGTGGACCGAATGCTTGTATGCATCTCACGCAAAGAGACGCACATCTATGTCAACAACAACTTGCCGATGATAGTGACCTGCCCCCGTTTTCCGCCACAATTCAAGAGAGAGTCTTTACGCTTGGCG
>CAZTVF010000158.1:0-9967 GCA_964616985.1 uncultured Planctomycetaceae bacterium | reverse complement strand
GCGGCTGGAACTGCTGCATGTCGCTGCCGCGGGTGCTCTCGCTCGACGCGGCGGGCCGTTTGGTGCAGCAACCGATTCCGGAACTGGCCCGGTTGCGGGGCGCCCCCGTCTCGGTCGGGCCGCTCGGTTTGAACGGCGAACCCCGCCGCATCGAGGGGTTTTCGGGCGACACTCCGGAAGTGATGGCCGATTTCGATCTGGATGCCGCCGAAGCCGTCGAGTTGGCACTGCGTGACGACACGGGCGATGACGCCGTGCGCATCCGCTACGATGGCCGGGCGCTGGATGCCAACGGCACCGTGCTGCCGCGTGTGCTGGGCGACGACCCGCGCCGCCTCAGGCTGCACCTCTTCTACGACAAGTCCGTGATGGAGCTGTTCATCAATGACGGCCTGCAGACGGTCACCCGCGTGGCCGTCCCGCCGTCATCCGCCCTGCATCTCGAAACGGCCGCAACCGGCGGCGCGGCGACACTGCGGGCTATGACGGTATGGCCGATCAAACCCTTCACGGAGATCTGTCCATGACAAGCCTCGGGCTGATGGTGCTTTATCTTTCGTATTCCATCATTCAGCAGACTTTCTGTCAGAGTCAGAAGGTGCGTATTGGAAGTGCTCGGGCTAAAGACACTATTGACCCTCAGATCGATCAGTGTCCCACATCCTGGGAGGCCACTGAGGCTTGCATCTGAGAAGAGCAGCAGCATTCGCGGCAGATGAATTAGATATCGGTTGGGCATTCCGTCGCCAGCAAGCTGGAACCTGTCACCACAGACCAAATTGAGCAGATGATTAATGCCGCCCCGCAGGTTGCACCCAGTGGTAATTGGGCGATATACGCTCAAAGACCTCGGCAACAGAAAGACGCTGTCGTGTGGGTGCGACCACTCCGCCACGTATGTGGATGTGTTCGTGAGCCAAACGCGGAAGGTCAGGGCTTGATCTCCCCTATACACCTGGCCAAGATCATGGAGCAAAGGAGTGTCGTTATGTCTAAGAGAGATTTGATCAAACGATTGGTTGCCGGCGAGCCGGTGGAGCGATGTGGCTTTTGGCTCGGCAATCCGGATGCCAAGACCTGGCCGATTTTGCACCGTCATTTCGGCACGCGCACCGAGGAGGAATTGCGCGTAAAGGCCGGCGATGATTGCCGGTGGATTTGCCCGCAATTTTTTGACGATGTCTATCAGGACCCGGAAGGCAGGATGTTGTTCGACGCCGGCCTGGACCGGGAAGCACACGTGGCACAGCCGTTGGCCAATTGCGAGACGATCGAGGAAGTGAACGCTTACCCGTGGCCGAATCCGGAGTATCTGCGTTTCGATTCCTGCTTGCGCGCGCTGGACAACGCCGGCGACGTGTACCGGCTCAGCGGTTTCTGGACGTGTTTTTACCACAACATCGCCGACCTTTTCGGCATGGAAGAATACTTCGTCAAAATGTACACGCACCCGGAAGTGGTGCGGGCGGTGACGGACAAGGTCTGCGAGTTTTATTTCAAAGCCAATGAACGGTTCTTTGCGGCGGCGGGCCGCCGGGTGGACGGTTTCTTCTTCGGCAATGATTTTGGTACTCAATGCAGCTTGATTTGCGGGCCGGCGCAATTTGATGAATTCATCCTGCCGTGGTTCATCCGCTTCACGCAACAGGGCAAAGCGTACGGTTACCAAGTGGTGCTGCACTCGTGCGGCTCGATCTACCCGGTTATCGAACGCCTGATTACGGCTGGTGTGCAATGTCTGCATCCGTTGCAGGCGCTGGCGACGAACATGGACGCCGAAACGCTGGCACGGGATTTCAAGGGGCGAATAACATTCATGGGCGGCGTGGACGCGCAGCAGTTGCTGACCAACGGCACGCCGGAACAGATTCGCGCCGACGTGCGACGCGTCAAGAACCTGCTGGGCCCCAATTTGATTCTCAGCCCCAGTCACGAGGCGATTCTGCCCAACGTTCCTCCCGCCAATGTGCAGGCGCTGATCGAAGCGGCGCACGAAAATCATTCATCAGTTGGAAAGGAGCAAATAATGACAACAAGGTCGAAAAGCAGGCATTCATCTGATGAGCCTTTAGACTCAGTAAATCCTGAGGCCTTGGACCATGCCTTTGCGTTTATCGAAGGGGAACTGGCAGCCGGCACTTTCCCTGGCGCGGCCATGATGGCAACTGTGGGCGGGAGATTGATTGCCGAGCGGTACTGGGGCACATATTGCGGAATAGAACGCGATGGATTGCCGTTGAGCGCTGGCGTGACACATATGTTGTATTCGTTTTCGAAAGGCATTTCGGCGACAGTAGTGGCCATGGTACGGCAAGATGGTCTGTTGGACTACGATAGCCCCATCAGTGCTTATATTCCGGGTTACGGGCGCAAGGCCAAAGAGGCAATTACCTTACGCCACCTGTTGACGCATTCCGCAGGAATACCTACGCCACCTTACGGGGCGCTGGAAACCGAGGAAGATTGGGATGCGGCCGTAGAGGCGTGTTGCGAGGGCACGGTTGAATGGGCTCCTGGTTCCAAGACAGCTTACCACTGGACCACGGGGCTATTCCTGGCGGCCGAGTGCGCACGCAGAGTCACTCCTGGGCGTCCCTCGTGGGACACAATCTGTCGCGAACGTCTGTTCGGACCTATCGGAGCAGAGAGCCTATCCTTTAACATTCCTGCTCCTTCAGCGCCTCTTGCCCGTACCCCGTATCCGGAGATCTTGCCCTCGCCGATCAACCGAAAGACATTTGGATCAATTGGTCACCCTGGCGCAGGTTGTTTCGGTCGGATTGAGGATATGATAAAGGTTCTGCGTCTGCATTTGCAGCGCGGTGTGTGGCAAGGAAAAGCCCTGCTTAGCCCAACTGTATGGGCCGAGATGCATACCGTACAATATGCAGCGGAGATCACGGCGGCCTTGTCCCGAGGAGAAGGCCCAAAACATGAATACTGGGGCCTAGGTTGGTTGTTGCGGGGTGAAACGAAAGGCGATGGGTGGTTCGGGTTTGGCAAGCTTCCGTCTGAGCAGGCTTTCGGTCATGCGGGCAGGGACACCGTAATGGGGATTGGTGATCCGGCGCACGACCTTGCGCTGGCCTTTATCACCACACGATCTCCCGACCCCAAAGAGAAAACCAGTCTTGTGCGCAACAAAGTTACTGACCTAGTCGCCGCAGCGATAGAATGATGAAGAGGCTGGCCTGCGAGCGCAGGCCGCTGTACAAGCCGGGCCAGTATGAATGGATCGTCCACGAGACATGGCGGCCGCTCTCGCGCGAGATCATCAGCACGAACTGGCCGCATGGCTGCATCGGGATCGACGTCGACACGGGCTGGATCCGCCCTGTCTGCTCGTTCAACGCCTGGCACGCGAGCATCAACCGGCGCGGGACGCGGATGTGCGCCGACACGACCTTCCCCGACATTGGCCTGCAACTGTTCGACCCCTGCGACGGCGTCGGCGCCCCGCGCACGCTTTGCCTGAGCGGGGGAACCAACGAGGGCAAACACTGGAACACGGACCACTGCCCCTACGACGACGAGGACTACAAACTCGGCAAGTGGCAGGTCTACGCCCCGCAGCACGCGCACCCGCACCCGTCATTCAGTCCCGACGGCACACGCGTCGTCTTCACCTCCGACCGGAGCGGCCACAGCCAAGTCTACGAGGCCCTGGTCAACTGACCTCAGCAAGCCAAAGCAGAGACCGCCAGTCGCTTGTCCAACGGCAGCCGCGCCGCCGTTGATCAACCGCGGACCCGCCGGGCGTGGTGGCGTTCCTATCGCCGATCCTACAGGTCATTCAGGGCCCCGCCGACCGCTGCGAGAGCGGCCCCCGGCGGCGAGCCTGCTCGGCGCGGAGTGCGGACAGCCAGTCCAGCAGGAGTTGCTTGATGTCCGGCCCCAGGAAATGAACGGGCACATGTGCTGTTAAGTGATCATCAACGCGTGAAGCGGATGTTCCGGGCGAACGCATTGATCTCGAAATACTCGTTTCGGTTGGCCTCGGTGACCGGGACACCGTCAATGGTCAGGTTTTCAAAGGTCACATCGCGGATGCCATTTTCCGCATCCTTGCCGATGAGCAGGCTCTTGCGTTCCGCCAGGTTCTGCCGCTTTTCGATGCTCATGTTGCGAAAGACCAGGCCAGAGGCGTTCCCCTTGGCCTCGTGACTCGGTGGTGGCCAGGGATAGGGCCGGTTTTCGATCCAAATCAGTCGGCTGTTCCAGTTCAGGTCGCCCTCGATCCGGATGTCCTCGTAGAGGTGATTTTTGACCCCCTGATCGCTCCCTTTTCCGTCCAGCACGCACAGAAAGACCGCATGCCAGGGCGTGATCTTGATGTCGATGTTGCGGGCGATCATCGTGTAGTCATGGTCGAGCGGGTTCCCCCAGTAACTCATGCAGAAAATGTTGTTGTTCGATGAGTTCACGAACGAATTCTGAATCAGCATGTTGCCGCGGAAATTGTCGCGCGTGAAGAAGACATCGTCGCCGACGAAGGCGAAGCACTGATCGACAACCGCCGTCTCCCCGGGCGTGGGCGTGAGGTAGAAGCCGTCGGTGGAGCCGTACCAGGGGGAAATCAGCTTGGTGTTGTAGAACGCCTGAAGGCCGTAAAATGTATGATACCCGGGTGCGTTGACGATCGTGATGCCGTCAAGCCGGTTGCCGCGGCATTTGCCATGATCGGGATAGGTGGCGATCATGTGATACGACCAGGCTTCCTCCCGCGGCCGCCCTTCAAGCGATTCTCCAGGCCACAGTTCGCCGGAAAGCACTCCCGGCCCCATCACGCGGACATCACGCTTGCCGCGGAGGTCAAGATTCCCCTTGAGCCAGGCGCCACCGTCAAGGTAGACGGCGCGTCCGTCTTCGGTAGGATGCAGGTGGCCGAGTTCATGTACACCCGGCCCGAAGTACTCCGCGCCCTCGGGGATTTGCGGCTTCGGCATGTCGGCAAAGAGAAAGACCGGGTTGGCATCGTCGCCATTGATCGTCACCCATACCTTGTCCAGGGGCTTGAGCGTGAAGAACGCGACGCTCCCGGTTGACTCCGCGCGGATCTGTTTGGATGTGGGGCTGATCGCGAGGCTCTCGATCGCCCCGGCCAGTCGTGTGAGCCTCACCCGGGCCGGGCCAGCCGTCCCGAAGGTGGTGAAGTTCACGCTCGGATGCTCCGTGCGGTGCCAGCCGTAGCACCTGGAGAGCCTGGAGACCTTGTAGAGATAGGCCGGCTGCCAATCCGATCCGTCATGGATGTCGACAGCGTAAAGGTCTGAGCGGTAGCCCTCAACGCCGGGGCCAGGATAGATTTCGAGTTGTGCAGGCGTGTGGCACTTGTCAGTATGCATCGCCTGCTCCTGCCTCTCTTCTTCGTAGGAACGCAGAAATATGGAGTTCATCGCAGTGCCTCCTTTGATCCGAGAAATGTCCCAATCGAAAGCCTTGCTCTGGGGATATAGGAAACAACGAATCTTGGCCCATAGTTTGCCGTATCGTGGGTCCGTAACTTCAAAACCGATTTGAGACGGTGTGCTGCTGTAGTCATCAATGAGAACGGCAGGCCAGTATCCTTCGGCAAGGACTATCGCTCCCGGCATATCTCTGCTCTCAATGGATTTCCGCCCATTCCTCCGGGACCCCGGGACAGAGGGTGTGCCAGGGGTCGCTGACGGTGGCCAGCGAGCACAGGAAGGAGACGCCCAAGCCGCGGCGATGGGCATGGTCGATGGCGGCATTCATCTGCCGGGTGAACTCGCGGGCGTAGTCCGCATTGAGCGCCTCGCGGCAGAATAGCCGCGGCACAAACCAGAATTCGAAGGTATTGAAGCCGCAGGCGGCCACGAAGTCGAGGCAGCCGCGCCATTGTTCGTCGCTCCAGCGGTAGGGCAACCCCGGATAGAACATGTTGGGGTTGTACGCATTCTGCAGATGCTCGGCGAAGTTGTTGTAATAGATTCGCCGCGAGCCGAAGCCGGTCTGCACTTGGCTGGCTGGTGTCTTCATACGTTTTTCCAGGGCTCCCTGCTATTCACGACTCGCGTTCGCCTGCAGCGCCTGCCGGTGCTGAAGATATGCCTGCCGCTCCAATCCGGCGGTGTGCGCCGGATCATAGACGCCCTCGGGTATCAGCCGTTACCGCCCAGTTGCCGGCAGCAGTCGGCCACGAACTTCGTCTGCTCCACGGTGCGGTTCGGGTAGCCTGCCAAGCCCAGGACGAAGTGGTCCCATGGCGCTGCTTCCCGGATCATCTGATGGATGCTTGCCCGCACCGCGGCGCGATCGTCCATCGGGCCGGCCAGTTGACCGACGCCGGCCATGATCGTGATGCGGTCGCCCAATGCCTTGCGCCCCTGGACCACCGTGACGTTGCCGATAGGGGGAGTCGTGAAGGCATGCACCGCGTCCATCTTCGTGCGGCGATACAGCGGCAGCAGGTCGCGGATCAGCCCGCAGGAGTGGTGGAAGTAGATCTTGCCGGCGGCATGCGACGCATCGGCGCGGGCGTCGGTCAGAGCCAGGTTGCATTCCTCGAACATGGCCGGAGAGATGGCCGTCGTCGAGGTGTCGTCCACACTGACCACCACGTCGATATCGGACTGCACGCCGATCTTCAGCCGTTGCAGGTAGTTCGCCTCCATCACGGCGAAGCAGTCGCGCAGGGCGCCGGGCGCGTCGGCCCAGAGATAGGCCAGGGCCGCCACGCCCGAATAGATGCGGAACATCATGCCCAGCGGCGTGCCATCCATGGCTCCCAGGATCAGGCCGTCTTCGCCGATGAGTCTGCGGCGCTCGCGGGTCCTGGCGACCGCGTCGGGATTGGCCTCGATGACCTCGTCCTCGAAGATCGACGTGAGGAGGGGCAGGTCCTCCGGGCCTTTGACCAGGTGCTCAGTCCAATTGCTGGAGACGGCGCCGCTGCTGTCATGGCAGACCTGGATGACCTCGCGCAGGTCGCCCTTGGGGGTGTGCCAGACGTGGGTGGTGACGTCGCCGTCGGGGTGGCTCTCGACCGTGACATTCCGCCGCGTGATGCGATACGGCAGCCCGTACCAGTCCATGATGTCCAGGCCGAAGTAGCGCGAGAAGGTCACCGTGGCTGTGTCGCCCCAATGAACCTCGCCCAGCGCGGCGGCCAGGGCGGGGTCCATGCCTTCACGGCTGGGTTGGTTGTACGGATCGCAGTGCCCGGCGACCGGCACCCAGTCCGGCGTCTCGTGGCGGAAGATCTTCAACAGGTTCTCACGGGGAGTGGTCATACGCCGTTCCCTTCATGCAGTTCGCGAAGCAACCCTGTGGCGACACTTGTGATCCGCTCCAGTGCCTCCGGCGGCAGTTTTGAGCCGGCGCCGGTACGGGTCTCGTAACCGCCGCCCGCAAACGCGCGTCGGGTTGGCACATAGCCGGCATAGCCGTTGCAGAAATGTGCCACGAACGTGTGGCGGGTGGGAGACGCCTTCTTGATATCAAGCTGTGCCTCGACGAACGGCTCGCCCATCAGGCCGGCCAGGCTCAGGCCGCCGATGCGGAAGGCCTGCACCTCGTACGGGAATATCGGGTTCTCACGGCGGGCATCGTTGAGATCCAGCACGCCGACGGCATAGACCCAGTCCCAGGCAACGCTGGTATGGGTATCGTCATTCCACATCGGCTCTGGATGCTCTGCCAGCAGACGTTCGGCTGCGGCAATACGATCGGCCTCCAACTCCCGGATCGCAAGCGGCACGATCGTCTGCCGCAGGTCGATGCCGTCGACCTCTACTGGTTGCATCGCCCCCAGAATGCGGCGGGTGGTTTCCGCCAGGTGCCTCGCCATGCGCTGGTGGTCCAGCCGGTAGTCGGGGTTGGTGTGGTCCGCGTGATGGATGTTGCCACAGCAGCCGTTGACGACCAACGGGACACAAGCGTCGCCCCAATGTGCGCGCATCTGCACAGCCCAGGCTCCGGGCCAATCGCCGATGACGAATCGATGCGGGTAGCCATGGCAGGGATGACAGGTGTGGTGCAGCAGGGCCGCGACCACCCGGCCGGCGTCATTGGTGAACGTCGCGACCGCGACTTCGGGGTCGGTCGGGCCTTCGACGTGCAGGATGCTCGGATCGCAGGAAGGGGGGTGGCAGCGCGTGGCGCCGTCGCGCATGACGAAACGTCGGTTGAACGCCACTCGGCCGTCGACGCCATGCCCTGCTGCCAGTGTGACCGGCTCCAGGCTGGCGGCAGCCCGCCCGACGGCCTCGATGCAACGGGCGACAGTCGGCTCGTTGTAGCGATCGTCGCCTCCCATCAGCCAGGGGTACTCGGGCGGGAAATGCGTCTTGGCACCGGTCAGGAACAAGTGGCCCAGCGATGGCGACGCATGGTTCTGAGTCACGTGCACCATGATCGCCTCGGGGCGCAGGCCGAACCGTGCCGCGGCCTCCTGTCGGATACGGGCGGCCCAGTCGCAGCCCATGGCCAGCAGATCGATCGACAGCAGACAGAGGCGCTGGTTGCCGTGCTCGACGACGAGGGCGTTGGCATATAGTCGTTCGCGGATTTCCTCGACCGGCCGGCCCCGCCCGATGTCGCCAGCCAACTGGATGCCCATCTCGGGCGTGATGTCCACTCGCGCCGCACCGGCGAGCAACCGGGTCTGCCCATTTGTCGCTGGATTCATCTGTTTCTCGCTTGCCATGTCAGTCTCCTAATGATTCGCCGGCTTGGCCTTGCTGGCCCATGCCACGCCGTCCTCAAGCAGCTTCTCGCCCTCCTGCCGGCTGGCGCACCATGTATCCAGCATCAGCAGGGCCGGGTCGAGCTGTCGCACCAGCGGCTCGACGTGTTGCGACGGTACCTGGATATGGACGATCCGCCCGGAGGCCTGGATTCGCCTGTACATCTCCAGGTGCCCAGGCCCGTTGGGCGCCTCGCAAGGGGCCGGCACGTACTGGATTACCCGCATATAGGGCAACGACAGCAATCTCGGCAGGTGCTGCCTGGCGTCGCCGCCGTCGAGGTGGTACCACATCGCGTTGTACGCCTGCCCATACACATCCAGTTCCGGCACGACGAAACGCTCGAACATCTCGGGGGAGAGCATGCATGAGACGTCGGACTGTGTGCCGATGTAGGGCTGCGGCGCCCACAGGGCCATCCACCCGGCGTTGCCGTACCAGAACTCATGCCCCTGCTGGCGTATCATGTCCTGCAGTTCGCCCAACGCCCGTAACTGGTCCTTTGCGCCGGTCAGAATCGCATCGGCCATCCACTCGGGATGGTCCACCAGGGCAAACAGGAACTCCTGCGTGCCCATGTGCATGGAGAGCAGGTCATTGGCGGGAAGGCCCAGTGAGGAACCTACGAGGAAATCGTTCCTGCCGGCAAAGGCGCATATCGCCAGCCTCAGCTTGCGGTACTTCTGCATCCACGGACTATCGGGGTCATGTCGGAACGGGGAAGGTTGGGCGAAGTCCACGTCTCGCGTCTCGAACCAGATTGTCTCGGGGGCAAAGCGAGGTGTTCCGCCCAAGCAGGTCATCCACCCGGCCATCTGCAGGCACGAAGGAATCGCCTCTCCACCCCACCATGTGGATTCCAGCTCCCGTCGGGCCAAGGCGACCCTGTAGTCCGGGTCCAGCCAGCGAGCCTCATCGTTGGCGGGCGCCGGCACGGAGACCGACGCCGCCTGCGGGTTCGGCGCACGCACCGCGATGCAGGGACGGTCGAGCCGCTCCCGGTTCCACAGCGCGGTCAACCGCCGCTGCGCCTCTGGCCAATCGAGCTTGTATTTCATGATGTCCCTCTGCCGGCCTTTCTTTGCCTACTCGATCTTGTCCACGCAGACACCGCGAGGTCACCGCAGCACGCCCGTGTCGCGCCGCGATTGCGGACACAGTCAAGCATCGCCGCTGATGTGCAGAGCTTCATATCTGCTGTTTGCCGGGATTTCCCGGATGACCTCTCGCTGACGACCATCGTCAGCGATGTTCACGAT
>CAZTVF010000157.1:0-10051 GCA_964616985.1 uncultured Planctomycetaceae bacterium | reverse complement strand
CTCCAATGTCACTTGTTATTTATGCATCTCAGATTTGAATCTGCGAACTCGAAATGCGAAATCCGAAACAAATTTAAAACAGCAAAATTGAAAACAATCGTCTTTGCCTTGCGCGCCTAGGTGTTTTCACGGCTTTCGTTTGCTTGCTGCTTTGCCGTTTGCCTTTTGTTTCGGATTTCGTGTTTCGGATTTCGAGTTTGCGATAGCGGCGGATGGGGTTTGCCGCCGAGCCATTCGCCGCGTGCGCGGCCATCAATTGGCAACACGTGCGGACACATAGGTGACACCAGCGAGGGACGCGGATATCATTTGTTCTGGCAGCTTGAGCATAGGCTGCCTTTTATTTTGCGCGGTATCGCTATGGCGTCACAACCGACACGATCGCTGCCCGCCGGCAAGTTCGGGAGGGACCTCACCACCGGCAGCATCCCCAAGCACATGCTGATCTTCTCGCTGCCGATGCTGGCGGGCACGGCCCTGCAGACGGGCTACAGCTTCATCAACGCCATCTGGGTCGGCCAGTATCTCGGCAAGAGCGCCCTGGCGGCCGTCACGGTCAGCTTCCCCGTCATCTTTGTCCTGATCGCCCTGGCGGCCGGCCTGACGATGGGCACCACCATCCTCATCTCGCAGCACTACGGCGGCAAGGACGTGGCCGCGGTGCGGCGCGTGGTGGCCAACTCCACCGTTCTGATGACCGTCCTGGGCCTGCTGCTTGCCCTCGGCGGAGAACTGTTCACGCCCCAGATCCTGGCGGCCATGGACACCCCCGCCGACGTCATGCCCCTGGCGACGAACTACCTGCGGATCTTCCTGCTGTCGCTGCCGCTGGGCTTCGGCCTGTTCCTGGTGCGAAGCATGCTGCAGGGCATCGGCGACTCGACCACGCCGCTGTACTACCAGGGCGCGTCGGTGCTGCTGACGACGGCGCTGGACCCGGTGCTGATGTTCGGCTGGCTGGGCGCCCCCAAGCTGGGGCTCGACGGCACGGCCTGGGGGAGCCTGATCTCGCAGGCGGTGGCGCTGGGGGCGCTGGTGATCGTCCTCCGCAAGCGCGGCAACCTGGTGGCCCCGTCGCTGTCGCTCAAGGGCTTCGACTGGTCCACGGCGTGGACAACGCTCCGCATCGGGGCGCCGTCGGCCGCCCAGCAGTCGCTGATCTCGGTGAGCATGCTGTTCCTCACGGGCATCGTCAACGGCTTCGGCGAGGACGCGACGGCGGCCTTCGGGGCGGCCGGGCGGGTCGACCAGCTCGCCTTCATGCCCGCGATGACGTTCAGCCTGGCCATCGCGACGCTGGCGGGTCAGAACATCGGCGCCAACCGCCCCGAGCGGGTCCGCGAGATCCTGATCTGGGGCTGCGTGCTCAGCGGCGGGGTGACGCTGATCGCCTCGGCCCTGGCGGTGGCGCTGCCGCGGCTGCTGCTGCGGATCTTCACCTCCGAGCAGGCCGTCATCGACATGGGCGACGACTACCTGCGGATCGTCGGCTCGGGGTACCTCTTCTTCGCCCTGATGTTCGTGGCCAACGGCATCATCAACGGCTCGGGCCACACGATGGTGACGACGCTGGTGAGCCTGGTGAGCCTGTGGGTGGTGCGGCTGCCGCTGGCGTACACGCTGTCGAGACACATCGGCATCACCGGGGTGTGGTACTCGATCCCGGTGAGCTTCTTCGTTTCCATGGTCGCCAGCATGGGCTACTATGCCACCGGTTGGTGGCGGACGCCGGTGTTCAAGGGCCCGCGCCCGGCCCCCAACCCGGCCGACCTCGTGGGCGACCAGAGCGGCGAGGCGTAAGGGCGACGCGCGCCGGGTGGAGGCCTTCCTGGTGTAGTGGCACGAAAGTATGCTTGCTTATACGTATGTCAAAATCCGAAACTCCAAATACGAAGTCCGAAACAAATTCAAAACAGCAAGACCCAAAAGATCGTCTTTGCCGTGCGTACCTTGCTGTTTTCAAGATTTCGTTTGCTTGCTGCTTTGCCGTTTGCTGTTTGTTTCGGATTTCGTGTTTCGGATTTCGAGTTTGCGACAGCGACATAAACCAGCATCAGCGTGAAACGCTACATCAGGCCGCCGCCCTTAGACGTGGATGGCGGCCAGCGAATCAAGAGGCGACGGCCCCAAGGCCGCCCGCCGACGACGGAATGGGCAACACATGAACCGGCGCGAACTGCGCAACACGACGATCAACGTAGCCGGCGAGAGCATCTGGATGTTCCAGGCCTCGATGATCGCCCCCACCACCGTGCTGGCCATGCTGCTCAACTCGCTCGGCGCGGGCGAGACGATGATCGGCTCGATCTCCTCCATCGAGGGCGGCCTGATGGTCGCCCCGCAGATCCTGGGCAACTACCTTTTCCACTCGCGACGCCATCGCAAGAGCCAGATGATGCTCTGGCATGTCCTGTGCATGCTGCCCTGCCTGCTGGGCCTGGCCGTGATGGCACACCCGGCCTTGCCGATCTCCAATGAACTGCGCCGCTGGGGCCTGCTGGCGTGCTTCGGCGGCTTCATGTTCACCATGGGCGTGGTCACCCCCGCCTGGATGGACTGGATCGCCCACATCTTCACCCTCAAGCGGCGTGGCACGGTCATGGGCCTCACCTGGGGCGTCGCCGCGGCCGCCTCCATCGCCGGGCCGCAGATCTCCGGCTGGGCGATCAACACCTGGCCGCGGATCGAGACGTACTCGTGGCTGTACGCGTGTGCAGCCGTCATCGCGTACGCCTCCATCACCCTGTTCTGGTTCATGGACGACCACGAGGCCCTCGCCGCCCCGCCCACCGCTCCGCCGCGCACGGCCGAGCTGATCGCGCGCTTCCGCCACAGCCTGCAGGACCGAAACTTCCGCGCCTTCCTCATCGGCCGGCTGCTGGCCATGGCCGGCTTCTGCATGCTGCCGCTGATGGCGATCTACTACCGCAGCCCCCAGGGCGGCGGACTCAGCGACGGCGACGTCGTCCGTTTCAGCGGCGGGGCCGGCGCCATCGGCATGGCCGCCGCGGGGCTCGTCTTCGGACGCATCGGCGACAAGCACGGGCACCGCATCGGGGTGCTCTTCTCGGCTGGCGCCCAGGTGGCGACGCTGGGCATCCTGCTCACGACGCAAGGGTTCTGGAGCTGCGTGGCCGCCAACTTCTGCGCCGGCGTGTGCGGTGCGGCGGCGATGGTCTCCTACTCCAACATGCTCTTTGAGACCTGCCCGCACGAGAACCGCATGGCCCACATCACGGTGGCCAACCTGATCGTCTCGGCCGCCGCCATCGGGGCCCCGCTGGCTGCCGGCGCCTCGGCCGCGGCCTGGGGCATCAAACCCCTCTTCGCCGCCTGCCTCGCCTTCAGCGCCGCCGCCCTGGTCTGGTTCATCCTGCGGGTGCAGGAACCCCGGGACATCGAGCTGGGGGCGTAAGCAGTAAGCAGTAAACGGTAAACAGTAAGCAGTAGAGGGGCTGAAACGGCGATATTCCTGCCATCCCCCGATTTGGCCTTCCGGTCCGGCATGCATTTGTGCGTACCATCATCTACGGGAGGGACATCGTTGCAACCGACTGCGGCGGCTTTTCTTGCGATCATCCTGGGTTCGTTTTTCCGCCGCAGCTTTTTCGGTTCGGCCGCAGCCTCGCGGAGGGATCGGCCGCAGGTGTTGCCGCCAGTTCGGGGCTGCCTGCCGGAGGCAGGTTCGTTTTGTCAATCTCGGGTTCGTTTTACCAAGACGCCGGTGATGCCGTCGCACCCGCCCCGGAAGGCTTTGGGTTGTCAGCCACAGGCCGTGGAATGTGTTGGAATAGTCATTTTCGGGTTCGTTTTGCCAAAGGGCGGAGGCGGGTAGACATGCTTCTGCCCCGTTGGGGCTAAAAGCATGGCACCCCAGGGGGCTGAAAGCATGGCACCCGGAAGAGGCGCAAAAAGCTTGGCACCCGAGGCATGGGTTCGCGGGGGGCGCGCCTACGATGGGGCTGTGCGTCAAGGTACTTGGACGAAGGACGGCCGGTGCAACAACCTCTCACAGACAACGACTTGATCGCCGCGCTGACGGCGGGAGATACCGAGGCGCTGGGCGAACTGGCCCGGCGGCATCAGCAGCGGGTGCTGTCGCTGGCCGAGCGGATGCTGGGCCGGCACGACCAGGCCGAGGACGTCTGCCAGGAGGCCTTCCTGAGGGTCTACCAGGCCGCGGCCACCTTCGTCCCCAAGGCACGCTTTAGCACGTGGTTGTATCGCATCACGGTCAACCTGTGCTGCGACGCCCTGCGCCGGCGCGGCCACGAGGCCTGTGCCTTCCCCGCCGAGCCCCCCGCCGGCGACTGGGCCAACCCCTGCCAGGCCGCACAGTTAGACGAACTGGGCCGCCGCGTCCGCAAGGCCGTCCTCTCGCTGCCGCAGCGGCAGAAGGTCGCCGTCGTCCTCCACCGTTACCAGCAGCTCACCCACGCCGAGATCGCCGAGGTCATGCAGTGCAGCGGCCCGGCCGTCGAGTCGCTGCTGGTGCGGGCCTACGAGCAGCTTCGCCGCGATCTGCGAGAATTCATTCCACAGCACCGCAGGGAAGACCCGTCGTCAAACGTTTCAGTTGCATAGGCGAACTATGAAACACTTGACCGATCTACAACTTCAGCAGGCCGTCGCCGGCGAGGCCGTCAACTCCGACGAGGCCGTGCATGCGGGTCAGTGCCCGCCCTGCGGCAAGCGTCTGGACGACCTGCAGGCGGTGTGGGGCGCGATGGGGCATTGGCAGGTGGCGGCCACGGCAAATCTGGCCGCGAAGATTGTGCAGACGGCGCGGGCGAGGCGGTTGTCGCCGCTGCGCGTGCACGCGGGCCTGCGAACGTGGGTCATCCGCGCATCGCGGGTGGCGGCCATCGTGCTGCTGGCGGCGACGGCCTTCGTCGCCGGCCGGTTCACCAGCGTCAACGGGGTGCACGGCGCCGGCGGCGGCGCTCCCGTCGCCCACGCCCCATCCAACCAATGCTCCTGCTGCGGGGGCGGGCCCTGCACCTGCAATCTGCCCCCGCCGACGGAAAAGACGCACTAGGCTCTGTCCACCTTCAAGTGAGGGGTGGCGGCCTTCCTAGGCCGCCACCTGCAGACGGCTATGGCGGCGGCCTAGGAAGGCCGCCACCCCTTGAATGACACGAGACAGAGCACTAGGCACAGTCATCCGTCAGCGATCAGATCACTCATGCCCGACTCGCAGGGCTTGCGGCTCAGCAGACACAGCCTCTGCCCCACTATTGCGCCCACCCTCGGACCGGGCCTCTTCAATCCGCAACGGGTGCGTTCGCCAATTGGTTGCCGTCCTCCCGCCTCCGCCCCGGCTTGTCCGGGCGGGGCGACGATTGGCCACTACCGAGGCACGTCCCGTTTCTTCCGCCCCCGCCGCCCTTGCGGCGGCGGAGCGATGATTGACCAGCAGGACGCTGCCGCCAGCTGTAGTGGTCAGCGCTCGGCCGGGGCAAGCCCGGCCGGGGCGGGCAGCAGGAAAACGTTGGGGTAGTGGTCAATCAGCGCTCGGCCGGGGCAAGCCCGGCCGGGGCGGTGACTGCCGTAACCGCCACAATAAACCGAATGCACCCTCCGCAACCTGCCTGCCGCCCGGCCGCGCAGATCCGCAATCCGCAATGGAAAGTCGCCGAAGGAGTGCCGGAAGGTTTCGGCACACCCCCTTAGGTCTTGGCGGGGAAAAGCGTTGCAGGGGGATGGCGGGTGGGTATAATTCGGCTGTTCGCTGGACCACTCCACACGTCCACCGCGTGACGCTCGCAGAAAGGGCAGATCATGACCGAAGAACAGAACGAAATCCGCAGCATCAACTGGACGGACGTCTTCAGCTTCACGCAAATCTTCAAAGGCTGGAAGATGGCCATCCACCCCAGCAAGATCGCCCTCTCGACGGCGGCGCTGACGATGCTGTTCCTCCTGGGCTGGGCGATGGACGGCATCTGGGGTTACATCGGCGGCAGCTACGCCCGCCCCGGCGAGATTGCCATGCACGCACAGGCCTCCCCGGCGGAGTTCGACCTGGCGATCCGCCGCGACAAGGAACAGCGGCTGATGGCCGCCGCCGGCATCAAGGCCGACGCCATCAACAACTCCTACGGCCTGCAGGACTACGACGCCGCCCGCTCCGAGGCGGCCAAGTCCTTCCTGCCGCCCAAGGGCGTCAACCATCTCGAAAATGCCTTCCGCAAGAAGCTCGACGAGATGAACGCGAAGGAGAAGGACTTCAAGGTAGGCCGCCGCGACGACATCCTCGCCGACGCCAACAGCAACGGCATCAGCGCCACCAAGATCCTCAGCGACGCCGAGGCCGCCTCCAGCCGCGAAGACGATAAGATCGACACGCTCGTCGACCAGGCCGCCGCCGAGGCCGACAACGTCGTCAAGAACCTCGCCACCGGCAAGGCCGAGGCCCAGGAAACCCTGGCGACGCAGAAGAAACTCTTCGAGTACGCCAAGACGCTCCGCCGCGCCAAGTTCGCCCTCGACAGCGAACGCATCCGCGGCGCGGGCATCGCCTCCTCCTTCGTCGACTATGAATGGTCCTGCCTCCGCGGCGCCCTGTCGGCCGCCTTCCACGGCAACTTCATCTCCGGCCTGCGGACGTACCCGATCCTGCTGGACCGCAAGGCCCCCCGCTCGATGGCCACCAACATCTCCGAGCAGGCCCCCATCCTGGATGTCGCCAACCCGGCCGAGCCGCCGGGCTTCCTGCTGTGGACGCTGATGGGTTCGCGCGGGGTGATCTGGCTGGTGCAGGAGCACTGGGTGTACGCGACGCTGTACCTGCTGATCGCCTTGGCGATCTGCGCGTGGTTCGGCGGCGCGGTCAACCGCATCGCCGCCCTGCAGTTCGCCCGCGAGGAGAAGATCTCCATCTCGCAGGCCCTGAAGTTCTCCACGTCCAAGTTCCTGAGCTTCTTCATGGCCCCCGTGATCCCGGTCCTCATCATCCTCGTCCTGGGCCTGCTGCTGTTCCTGGGCGGCCTGCTGGGAAGCATCCCCTTCGTCGGCGAGATCGTCATGGCCGTGCTGCTGGGGCTGGCCCTGATCCTGGGCTTCGCCATCGCCTTCCTGCTGGTGGGCCTGGCGTCGGGCTTCCTGCTGATGTACCCCACCATCGCCGTCGAGGGCTCCGACAGCTTCGACGCCATCAGCCGCAGCTACTCGTACGTCTTCGCCCGCCCGTGGCGCGCGATCCTGTACGCGGTGGTCGCCGCCCTCTACGGGGCCATCACCTACACCTTCGTGCGAATCTTCGCGTACATCGCCCTGACGGCAACGCACACGTTCGTCAGCATGGGCGTCTTCGGCGGGGGCAGCCGCATGGGCCCCGGCGCCGACAAGCTCGACGTGATCTGGAGCGCCCCGACCTTTGACTCCCTCTTCGGCCGCTTCAACTGGGCGGCCATGAACGGGACCGAGAAGACGGCCGCCTTCATCATCGGCATCTGGGTGTTCCTGGTGGCGGTGACGGTGACGGCGTACCTGGTTTCGTACGCGGCCAGCGCCACGACCATCATCTACTTCCTGCTCCGCCGCAAGGTGGACGCCACTGACCTCGACGACGTTTACATGGAAGAGTCGGATGACGAAGACGCCGCCGCCCCCGCGCCCGAGGGCGCCACGCAGGTGCCCGTCACCGCCGAGCCCGCCGCCGGCACGCTCGACAAGATCCTCAACGAGAAGCCGCCCGAGGGCGAGACCAAGGGATAGTGTACTGTCTGAGTGTATGGGTGCCGTGGCTTGCGAGGCCGTACTCGGCCGAGCAACCACGCTACGGCCACCAGGCAGCGTTGCGTGGTTGCTGCGCTACGCTCCGCAAACCACGGCACCCATAGTTTCGATCTTGAAGACACACGAGCATGAACGTCCCGCCCATGCTCTTTCTTCTCGTGGCACGGGCGTCCCGCCCGTGAGTCGCATGGGCGTCTCGCCCATGCTGTTCTTCTTCTCCTTCTTCTTCTCCTGGCGATTCACTCGTCCCTACGGGACTCCAATGCACCGGACCGCTCTGTACCCAGCACTGAAGTGCTGGGCTAAGCTCAGCCGTCCCTACGGGACCCAAGACCGCATGAGATGTCCCCGCACCCAAACCCCTGGCCGCAGGCGGGCCTTTGCTGTACCATCTCCCGCCACAGGAGAGCGGACCAATGACCCAAAACTTCGAGACTATTGACCACAATGTGGACTTCTGCGTCGTCGGCGGCGGCATGGCCGGGCTGGTGGCGGCGATCGCCGCGGCCCGTCGCGGCGCCAAGACCGTCCTCATGCATGAACGGCCCGTGCTGGGCGGCAACTCCTCCAGCGAGTGCCGCGTCCACGTCTGCGGCGCCGATACGCACAACTCCAAGAAGCACCTCCGCGAAACCGGCATCCTCGAGGAGATCCGCCTGGAGAACCTCCGCCGCAACCCCAACCGCAACTTCTCCATCTGGGACACCCTGCTGTACGAGAAGGCCAAGGCCGAGCCCAACCTCACGCTGCTGCTGAACTGCTCGGCCAACTCGGCCGTGATGGCCGGCGCCCGCATCGCCAGCGTCACCGGCTGGCAGTTGACCACGCAGTGCCACCACCGCGTGACGGCCAAAATCTTCGCCGACTGCTCCGGCGATGGCGTGCTGGCCCCCATCACCGGGGCCGAGTTCCGCGTCGGCCGCGAGGCCCGCAGCGAGTTCAACGAGGCGATGGCCCCCGAGGTGGCCGACCGCAAGACGATGGGCATGACCTGCTGCTTCCAGGCCCGCCGCCACGACACGCAGCAGTACTTCACGCCGCCCGCCTGGGCCCACCGGTTCGACAAGTGCGAGGATATCCCCTACGGTACGAACGACTGGGGCCACCGCCGCTGGTTCGAGATGGGCTACTGGTGGGTCGAGATGGGCGGCTCGCACGATAGCATCCGCGACACCGAGATGCTCCGCGACGAGCTCCTCAAGATCACCTACGGCGTGTGGGACCACATCAAGAACCGCTGCCCGCACACCCGCATCGAAGCAGCCAATTGGGCGATCGATTGGATCCAGTTCCTGCCGGCCAAACGCGAGAGCCGCCGCTACGTCGGCGACCACCTCCTCAACGAGTGCGACATCGAGACCGAGGGCCGCTTCGACGACCGCGTCGCCTACGGCGGCTGGTCCATGGACGACCATCACCCCGAGGGCTTCTGGGCCGTCAAGTCGGCCAAGCCCGCCACCATGTTCCACAAGACGCCCGAGCTGTACGGCATCCCCTACCGCTCGCTCTACAGCCGCAACATCGAGAACCTCATGTTCGCCGGCCGCGACGCCAGCTGCACCCACATGGCCATGAGCTCCACCCGCGTCATGGGCACGGGCTCCAGCCAGGGGCAGGCCGTCGGCACCGCCGCCGCCCTGGCCGCGGCCAGCGGCGTCACCCCGCGCGACATCGGCAAGAACATCGCCGAGCTGCAGCAGGCCCTGCTGGCCGACGACGCGTACATCCCCTGGGTGAAGCGCGACGTGCCGCCGCTGACGACGGCGGCGAAGATCACCGCCTCGCACGGCGACGCCGAACCGCTGCGCGACGGCTTCAATCGGCAGGTCGGCAGCGACTCGCACTGCTGGCCGGCCCGCCCCGGCGACAGCGTGACATACTCCTTCGACCGGCCACAGCGCCTGCGCCGCGTGCAGCTGGTGCTCGACAGCGGCATGGACCTCAACATTCAGCTGAGCTACCACCAGTTTGACCACCAGCGCACCTCCCCCCCGCCCGTGACGCCGCGATACTTCCGCGTCGAGGCCCTCGCCGGCGGGCAGTGGCGCGAGGTCTTCCGCACCAGCGAGAACCACCAGCGATTGATCAACCTCCCCCTCGACGGCGAGTTCGACGCCATCCGCTTCACGCTCGAGCAAACCTGGGGCGCCCCAGAGTCCCGCGTCTACGCCATGTACGTGGAGTAAGGGCGTTCTGTCGGGTGGGCTGCTGTAGAGGTGCGCTGCAACCCTCTCCCTCCAGGGAGAGGTCGGGCCACAAGGCCCGGGTGAGGGTGACTCCTCTCCCTTCAGGGAGAGGTCGGGCCGCAGGC
>CAZTVF010000156.1:9892-10173 GCA_964616985.1 uncultured Planctomycetaceae bacterium | reverse complement strand
CGCCCGTGGGACGCACGGGCAAGATGCCCGTGCCACGAGAATGCGAATGCCCTGCGAGCGCGGCCTTGCACAGGCGATCTGGTGAGTCGAGTTGGAGGTGGACTGGGGTGGCGCCGGACGGGAATGCCTCACTGGGCCGTGGGGCGGGGGGTTAGGGCGTCGAAGGGAACGGCGGGGGGATCGACACGCAGGCGCGTGCTGGCGGCGGCCAGCGCGCCGGCGGCCTCGCCCAGGGCGACGGCGTTGCCGGCGACGCGGTAGCTGGCGTGGGCGCTGAAGTC
>CAZTVF010000156.1:0-9882 GCA_964616985.1 uncultured Planctomycetaceae bacterium | reverse complement strand
GATGAAGTCACCGCTGATGCAGCGTCCGGCCAGGCAGAGGTTGTCCACGTCGCTGGCGATCAGCGACCGCAGCGGGATGTCATAGGGCTTGGCACGCACGCCGCCGCTGTCGAAGGCCTTGCCCTTCTTGGGGTCGGTGGAGTGAATGTCCACGGGGAAGGTTACGCGGCAGACGGCGTCGGCGTGGCGGCGGCCCTCGATGACGTCCTCGCGCGTAACGGTGTAGCGGCCGTGAACCCGTCGCCCCTCGCGCACGCCGATGTGCGGCGAGGTGATGGCGGCGTCGATGTTCTTCCAGATGCCGCCCAGCCGCCGCAACGCCGCCACCGCCCGCAGGATCTCGGCCCGGCCATGGATCGTGGCCCGCGATCGGGCATCGGCGTCGATGCTGTCAGGCTCGTATTCGTGGTTGATGCCCAGGATGAACAGCCCGCCGCCCAGTTGGTGAATGCCCGGCATGCCGTAGCTGGTCCCCACGCCGGCGGCCTTGAAGACGTCGGCGAAGGGTTTGCGTTCGCCCGTGTCCTGCGGCGAGCGGCCCCAATGGATATAAGGCCGCACCTCGGCCTCGTCCAGCCCGGTGACCAGTACGTGCATGCTCATGGGCTGCACTCGGCCGGTTTCGGGGTGGCCCTTGTCGAACCCGCAGCCGGCCTTGGCGGCCACGTCACCGTCGCCCGTGGTGTCGATGAACACGGGGGCTTGCCAGCACTCTCGGCCGGACTTGGACTCGGTGAACACGCTGGTGATGCGGGCGCCCTCGCGAGCCACGGCGACCACGGGCGAGTACAGCCTCACGTGCACGCCGGCCTCCAGGCACAGGGTTTCCATCGTCAGCTTGAGCCATTCGGGGCTGATGGAGAAGGCGTGCTCGACGGTGGGGTGGATCTGCGACAGGTCTCTCCGCAGCGAGAGCCCGGAGAGGCTTTCCAGGCGGGTCTCGAACTCGCGGATGAAGGCCGTCTTGCGGCGCCAGTCGCTCACGGTGCTCAGGATGCCCATGGTCCACACGCCACCGAGGGCGCCCATCGCCTCCAGGACCACCGTCTTGGCGCCCTGCCTCGCCGCGAGGGTCGCCGCTGCGAACCCTGCCGGCCCGCCTCCGCAGACAACCACGTCATACGCATGTGTGGCGCAATCGACGGTCATACGCTCTCCAATCGTTTCATGCACAGACGGCCCCGAACGAAGCGGGCCGGAGAATAGACGGGTCGCATTATCCCCGGTCTATCCGTGGGGGCAAGACGGCCTGCGCGGGCGATGGCAGGCGGACGGTCGGCTTCACGCCATGGCCTTCTGCGTTGCGGCGAAGCCGGCGGGGGTGCCGGTGTCGTGGGCGGTGCCGGCGATGTGATAGAGATAGTACTCGTCCGGGTGGCGTTGCAGCAGCATCGATTGGGCGTCGGCGAGCTGCACTTCCTTGCCCTTAGCGCGAGGGCGGGTGGCGAGCTCGGAGATGAGGTCGAAGATCTCGGCGTCGAAGATGTAGATGCCCGCGTGCGCGAGGAAGTGGTCCGCCGCCAGGCCGGGCGTGACCAGGCGGCTGCGGGCGGTGGCCAGGTCGGGCTTCTCCACAAACTCGGCGCAGCGGAAGACGCGGCCGTCCAGCGGCTCGCCGCGGGCGACTCCCACGCGGGGCAGCTCGTCGGCATCCACCGGCTGCATGCCGATCATGGCCACGCCGCCGCGCTGGGCGAAGGCGTTGGCGACCTGGCGGCTGCAGGGTTCGCTGCCGGCGGCGGGGACGTGGACGTGGTCACCGAGCATGAGCATGAAAGGCTGGCGGCCAACGAAATCGCGCCCCATCATCACCGCGTGGCCGAAGCCCAGGGGCTCTTCCTGCACGAGGAATTCCACCTGCGGCAGGTGGGGCATGTTCATCTCGATGACGGCGGCCATGTAGCGGCGGAGCATGTCGATGTGGGGCGGGGAGACGATGACGGCGGCGTGGGCGGCCCCGGCCGCCGCAGCCTCTTCAAGGATGTAGTGCAGGACGGGGAGCATCCGGCCCTTGCGGTCGGCCAGCGGCATCATGGCCTTGGGCACCACGTACGAAATGGGCCGCAGGCGAGTGCCCAGCCCGGCGACGGGGATGATGGCTTTGGTGATGGTCATAGCGTCTTGTAGGGTGGACAGGCCTGCCCACCATTCGTTTCCGATTGTGCCACGTGCCCTGGCGGCGCCCATTTCGCGCAGGGGCGACCGTGTGGAGCAGTCCTTGCGGAGTGGGTGATCGATCGCGTGTGGTGGGCAAGCCTGCCCACCCTACGATCACTCCTCGCCGGTCTCCAGCACGGCCAGGAATGCCTTCTGCGGGATCTCGACGTTGCCGAGCATCTTCATCCGCTTCTTGCCTTCCTTCTGCTTTTCCAGCAGCTTTCGCTTACGTGTGATGTCGCCGCCGTAGCACTTGGCCGTCACGTTCTTGCCGACGGACTTGATCGTTTCGCGGGCGATGACCTTGCCGCCGATGGCCGCCTGGAGCGGGATCTCGAACAGGTGCTTGTGGATTTCCTTGCGGAGCTTCTGCAGCACGGCGCGGCCTCGCATCTCGTCCTTGGAACGGTGCACGATGAACGACAGCGCGTCGACGCGGTTGTTGTTCACCAGGATGTCCACCTTCACCAGGTCGTTGGCGCGGAAGCCGGTGACCTCGTAATCCATCGTGCCGTAGCCGCGCGTGGCGCTCTTGAGCTTGTCGAAGAAATCGTAAATGATCTCCGACAGCGGGAATTCATACGTGATGATGACGCGGTCGCTGGAGAGGTACTCGGTCTTCTGGTACGTGCCGCGGCGGTCCTCGGCCAGCTGCATGATCGAACCGATCGAGTCGCCCGGAAGGATCAGGTCCACCTTCACGATGGGCTCGCGGATCTCCTTCATGTGGCTGGGGTCGGGCATATCGCCCGCGGAGTCCACCTCCTGCACCTTGTCATTGTTCAGCAGCACCTGGTAGGGCACGGTTGGGGCCGTCTGCACCACCTCGATGTTGTGCTCGCGCTCCAGGCGTTCCTGCACGATTTCCATGTGCAGCAGGCCCAGGAACCCGCAGCGGAAGCCGAAGCCCAGGGCCTCGCAACTGATCGGCTGGAACGTCAAGGCCGCGTCGTTGAGCTGCAGCTTCTCCAGGCCGTCGCGCAGTTCGGGGAACTGCGTGCTGGGCCCGGGGTAGAAGTCGCAGAAGACCATCTGCTGCGGGGGGCGATAGCCCGGCAGGGGCGTCTGGGCGGGGCGATTGGTCAGCGTGACGGTGTCGCCCACGTGCACGGCGGCGACGCTGCGGATGGCCGCCACGATGTAACCCACCTCGCCGGTGCCCAGGGCCTGGACGCTGGTGGGGCTGGGGCAGAACTTGCCCAGGGCGGAGATGACGTACGTGTCCTTGGTGCCCATCATCTCGATCTTGTCGCCCACCTTGAGCCCGCCGTCGAACACACGCACGTACACCACCACGCCGCGGTAGTCGTCGTACTTGGTGTCAAAGACCAGCGCCTTGGTCGGCGCCTCGGGGTCGCCCGCCGGCGGCGGCAGCTGCTTGACGATCGCCTCGAGCATCTCGTCGATGCCCTGGCCGGTCTTGGCCGAGGCGAAGATGCAGTCCTCGGCCGGGCGGCCGATGAGGTGCTCCACCTGCATCGCGGTGTCTTCGGGCCGGGCGGCCGGCAGATCGATCTTGTTCACCACCGGCACCAGCGACAGCCCGCCCCGCTTGGCGAGGTGGGCATTGGCCACCGTCTGCGCCTCCACGCCCTGGCCCGCGTCCACCACCAGCAGCGCGCCCTCGCAGGCGGCCAGCGCGCGGCTGACCTCGTAGGTGAAGTCCACGTGGCCGGGGGTGTCGATGAGGTTGAGCATGTACTTCTGGCCGTCGAGCTCGTAGTCGACGGTGACGGCGGAGGCCTTGATGGTGATGCCGCGTTCACGTTCGAGGTCCATGTCGTCCAGCAGCTGGTCGCGGAACTCACGCTGTGTGATCGCGCCCGCGCGCAACAGCACGCGGTCGGCCAGCGTGCTCTTGCCATGGTCGATATGGGCGATGATGCTGAAGTTGCGAATATACTTCTGGTCCATCCCGTCGATTCTAGCGTATTTGCGCCCGGAGACAAGCTTATCTGCCTTGGTGCACGTGTCGTCCTGGCGCAGGGGGCTCCGGGCGAGGTCGGATGGCGGGCGCGGGCGGAATGACCAATGTCCAAAGAAGAAGCTCGCGAGTGCGGCCATGCTCCTGTTGGACATTGTGTGATCAGACATTTGCCCCCCGCTTGTGTGGCGGGGGGGCTTGCGCGATAATCGGAGCATGACCAGTGCCGACGACATCCTCTGTACCCAGGTGCAGCACGGTTCGCAGGAGTATCTCGATACGGTTCGGCTGCGGGAGGCGGTGCTTCGAAAGCCGCTGGGGCTGGCCTTCGCGCCGGGCGAACTGGCGGCCGAGAAGGATTCATTTCACCTGGCGGCCTGGCGGGAGGGCAGGATCATCGCCTGCCTGGTGCTCACCCCGCAGGCGGGGGGTGAGGTGCGACTTCGGCAGATGGCCGTCGCCGCGGCCTGCCAGCGAACGGGGGTGGGCTCGCGCCTGGTGCGGTTCGCCGAGGCGTTCCTGGCCGACAAGGGCGTCCGCGAGATTGTGCTGCACGCCCGCGACACGGCCGTGGGCTTTTACGAGCGCCTGGGGTACCGCACGGAGGGCGAACGCTTCGTCGAAGTGGGCATCGCTCACTGGACGATGAGCAAGACGCTGCCGCAGTGACCTGAATCGCGCCATGGCGCAGCCGCACTTGTGATTGGCCCTGGATTTCGCACGCCCTATATATTGAATGCCCGGTGGATTCTGATACACTCTGGCCAAACTTCCGGCCTCATGGAAGAGGCGGGAATGGGAGACCCACATGAAACAGCTTTCGATGCTGGCGGTGCTGCTGCTTCTGGTCGTCGCGGCGGGCTGTCAGAACGATGATTACGCTCGGCGCATCGTCGCCCCCGACACCACGCCCGGCCGCATCGACGCGGTGATGGGCGCCACGGCCGACGCCCTCGTCGCCCAGGGCCGCATCAGCCTGCATCGCAAGATCCCGATGGCGGATAAGATCAACATCGACGTGTGGGTCATCAAGGCCCGCAACGCCGCCAACCAGCCCGTGCCGGCCAAGGGCACGATGCTGATCGTCCACTCGCTGTACGACGGCAAGACCGTGTTCCCGTTCCGCGGCGCCGGCGAGCGCCTGGCCAAGATGGGCTACGACGTCGTCCTGCCTGACCTGCGCAAGCATGGCAGCAGCGGCGGCGACTACGTCACGTACGGCGCCAAGGAAAGCCAGGATCTCAAGACGGTCATGGACACGCTGATCGCCGAGAACAACCTCAATCCGAAGGTCTACGCCTTCGGCGTCAACCTCGGCGGCGCCACCGCCATCCAGTACGCCGCCGTGGACGAACGCTGCAAGGGCGTCATGGCCGTGGCCCCATACCGCGACCTGCGCGGCATCATGAAGCACTGGTACGGCCGCCTGCTGTTCGATGAAGACTTCGACAAGGTCATCACCCTCGCCGGACGCATTGGCGATTTCGATCCCAACGCCGCCTCGGCCCTGGAGGCCGTGAAGAAGATCAAGTGCCCGCTGCTGCTGGTGCACGGACTGCTCGACATGTCCGTGCCGCTCGATCACAGCAAGGCGCTGTTTGCGGCCGCCAACGAGCCCAAGGCCCTGGAGATCATGGGCGGGCTGGAGCAGATCGTTCTGCCGGCGGCGATGGAAGACTGGGTGGCGAACAACATGGACAAGCTCGCCCGCACGGGCGTGCAATCTTTTGGGGCCGCCACGCGGCCGGCAGGCAGTTAATCGAATGACGACAGCGGCTGGACAATCCGAAACGATCGTGATCCTGGACTTCGGCAGTCAGTACGCACAACTGATCGCGCGGCGCGTGCGCGAGAACGGCGTCTACAGCGTGCTGGCGCGGCCGGACGTCACGGTGGAGGAGATCCGCGGGCTCAATCCCAAGGGCCTGATCTTCACCGGCGGGCCCAACAGCGTGTACGAGCCCAACGCCCCACGCTGCCGCAAGGAGATCTTCGAACTCGGCGTGCCGATCCTGGGCATCTGCTACGGCATGCAGATCGCGTGCCAGATGCTCGGCGCCGACATCCGCCCGGCCAAGAGCCGCGAGTATGGCCGCACCAATCTCACCGTGACCAGCGACGAGGTCTTTCTCCGCGGCATGCCGCAGGAGACGACGGTCTGGAACAGCCACGGCGACCAGGTGCAGACGCTCAGCGACGACTTTGTCGCGCTGGCGGCCACCCCGACGTGCCCCTACGCGGCCGTGCGCCACAAGACGCGCCCGGTGTACGGCGTGCAGTTCCACCCCGAGGTGACGCACACGCCGCACGGCAACAAGGTCTGCATGAACTTCCTGTACGAGATCTGCCAGTGCGCGGGGCTGTGGCAGATGGGCTCGTTCATCGACGCCGTCGTCGCCGACGTGCAGAAACGCGTGGGCAGTGACGAGCGGGTGATCTGCGGCCTGTCCGGCGGGGTCGATTCGTCGGTCCTGGCGGCGATGCTGCACCGCGCGATCGGCGACCGCCTGGCCTGCATCTTCGTCGATAATGGCCTCTTGCGGATGAACGAAGTGGACCTGGTCCGCACCACGTTCCAGGATCATTTCAAGATCAACCTCAACGTCGTCTCGGCCGAGGACATCTTCCTGGGCAAACTGGCGGGCGTGACCGATCCGCAGGAGAAGCGGCGGATCATCGGCCACACGTTCATCGACATGTTCAAGCGCGAGGCCAAGGGCGTTCGCAACGCGCGGTTCCTGGCCCAGGGCACGCTGTATCCCGACGTGATCGAGTCGGGCCACTCGCTGGCCGGCCAGGCCGCCAACATCAAACTGCACCACAACGTGGGCGGGCTGCCGAAGGAACTGGGCTTCGAGCTGATCGAGCCCCTACGCGACCTGTTCAAGGACGAGGTCCGCCAGGCCGGCACGCTGCTGGGGCTGCCCGATGCCATCGTCTGGCGCCACCCGTTCCCCGGCCCGGGCCTGGCCGTGAGGTGCCTGGGCGAGGTGACCAAGGAACGCCTGGAAGTGCTGCGCAAGGCCGACAACATCCTGCTGGAGGAAATCGTCGCGCACGACCTGTACCGCAAGACGGCCCAGACGTTCGCGGTGCTGCTGCCGGTGAAGTCGGTCGGCGTGATGGGCGACGGCAGGACGTACGACAACGTGATCGCCCTTCGCAGCGTGGATACCAGCGATTTCATGACGGCCGACTGGTCGCGGATTCCCTACGACATCCTTGCCGTGATCTCCAACCGCATCATTAACGAGGTCCGCGGCGTCAATCGCGTGGTGTACGATATCAGTTCCAAGCCGCCGGCGACGATCGAGTGGGAGTGATCCGGCGGATCTGAGGGTGGCGGCCTTCCCAGGCCGCCGCCACCTTGCTTGGTTGGGCAACCAGATTGGCTCGATGTCAACAAGTCGCACGAGGTGGGCTATGTGCAAGTCGTTGGCTGTGGCGGTGCTGGTGGCGGCGGGGCTGTGCTCGCAGGCGGCGGGGCAGGATGTGGTGCTGTCCAAGCAGGACCCGTACGTGCTGGGGGAGACATACGCCAAGGCGGGCAAACTGCTGCCGGCCATTCGCTTCTTCAATGCGTTCATTTCCAACAGCGCCGGCGGCGGGCGGCAGGGGGCGGCCAAGACCGCGCTGGTCAAATATTGGCTGGCCTATGTCGAACAGCTCGCCGACGCGGGGTGCTTCCCCGAGGCCACCCGCGAATGGGTCGCCATGCGGGACTCCCTGAGCATCGCCGCCTCCGATCCCGCGGCGACCAAGGCCCGCACCAAGCTTGAGACTGCCTACGCCAACGCGGTCAAAGCGCAGAAGTTCGACCTGGCCATGCGCGTGGCCGACTCCGTCGCCAAGTTCCTGCCGGCCGACCCGCCGCTGGCGCCCAAAGAGGCATTGGACCGCGTGCGGGTGGGGGCCCTGGCCGCCTCGGCCAAGAACGTCAACCTGCTCGACCGCACGTACGCGATCCTGCAGACGATGCAGAAGTCGCCGCCGCCGGCTGAGCTGTTCGCCGAGTTCAAGGTCGAGCCCGCCAAGATTCACATCGCCTGGGCCGACTCGCTCGACCAGCACGGCTGGACGTCGCGGGCCATTGTCCTGCTGCAGGAAGCCATGAAGGACATGCGCGACGACGACCGGTCCAAGTGCCTGGCCAAGATCCAGGACCTGCTGATCAAGCGGGCCGAGTCGTGCGTGGCGTTCGGCAACCTGGCCTTGGCGCAGCAGGCCCTCGCCGCCGCCGAGGCGGCCGAACTGTCCGACGCTGCCAAGGCCAAGCTCGCCAAGATCAAGACCGGCATGGAGAAGATCACGCCCGCCCACAAGGATCCCCAGCAGCTGAAGTTCGAAAAGGCCGTCATGGGCACCGCGACGTGGAGAGACGACGGCCACGGGTACTTCATTCAGGGGCAGGTGACGATCGGCTCGTTCCGCGAGCGGACGGTGGAGACGGTGGTGCGGGTGGAGCCCGGTTTCGTGCTCGAAGGCGGGAAGATCTTCGTGGACTCCGGCCAGCTGCAGTTGATGGGCACCCGCACCAAGCCTGTCATCTTCCGCAACGTACACATCGAGCTGAACTGGAACAGCAAGCTGGTGGCCCAGAACGCGATCCTGGAGAACTGCAAGCTGGTCAACTACGTGTACCAGGGCGATTTCGTCTGGACGAAGTGGACGATCAAGGAATCGCTGCTGCTGCGGCCGATGATCAGCACGCTCAAGGTGCAGCACAGCGAGATGGATTGGGCCGACAACGCGATCGTCGAGGCCAACCTGCCGCCCAAGCTCGGCGAGTTCGACCGCCCCGAGCCAGGGGTCGACAACATGGGGCATGGCCGCAAGAACAGGCTCGAGAACTGCGCCTTCTACATGTGCGACGTCTGGCCGTCGCTGGTGTGGATGTCCACCGATTGTCGCTTCAACAGCTGCCAGCTCGCCGGCCGCGAGATGCACCCGCTGAACAAGGACGTCGCGGTACGGACCTCGGTGGGCCCGACGGACACGCCGTTCATGGATTCGCTGCGGTTGTGCGGGCAGGGGCTCTTCCAAGGCGAGCTGCGCGTGACGCCCGGAGGCAAGAGCCCGCGTGAGGATGGCCTCAAGGTGCTGTGGAACCTGGCCAACCCGGTGCTGACGGATCCCAAGCCGCCCGTGAAACCAACGACTGCGCCGGATAAGAAGCCCCCGGCGGAAAAGCCGTAGCACACTGTCTGACCCCAGGTGATGAGTGCGAAGCGTCGCGCTCTGCCACGCACTGACTTACCGTGGCCGAGCATGCCGGCGCGGGTACGCTTCGGCATGGCACCGGCTGTTCTCGATGCCTTCTCATGCGTGCCAGTTAAAAGCGAACGCGCCCTGGTATTTCATCGGTCACGATCTACACTTGAATCGGGGCGAGCGGGAAGGCAAGATGTCAACCATGGCCGATGCATCACAAGGAAAGGCGAGACTCCTGCTGCTGGAAAGCGACCCGATCGCCCAGGAGAGCCTCGCGGCGCTGCTGGCGGCCGAAGGCTTTGCCGTCACCCCCGCGACCACCCTCGCCGCGGCCCTCGCCGCCCTGACGGCGGCGGCGCACGACCTGGCCGTCGTCGACATCTCGCCAGGAGGCGACGAGGGCCTGAAGCTGCTGCGGCACATCCGCGATGCGGGCGCCTCGACGGCGGTGATTGTGATCACGGCCTATGGCACGCTGGAGTTGGCGGTGGAGGCCATGAAGGAAGGGGCGAGCGACTACATCACCAAGCCTATTATTGGGGAAAAGTCCTTCAGGCAGGCTGGTTTCCGTTTGTCTTCATCCCTGAGGG
>CAZTVF010000155.1:8998-10602 GCA_964616985.1 uncultured Planctomycetaceae bacterium | reverse complement strand
CGTTGCCTTGGCTTCTCCCGCGCTCTACTCTCTACTTTCTGAACGATGCAAGAAGATGACCATCCGTGCCTCATGTCCCGCCGGAAAAGAATGTCGCTCCCCGAGGTGACGGCTTGCACCGATCGCCGTGGCGTAAATGGAAGACAGCGCGGCGTCATGGCGGGTGGCGCCCGGTGCTTGCCCTCCGGATGCAGCGAGGCCGCCACCCGTCATGAGTCATTCCTCTTTCATTTGACCTCGATCTTGCGGGTGCGGGCGGCGGCAGCGCGGGGCAGCGTTAGCGTCAGCACGCCGTCGGCGCAGGCGGCTTGGATCTTGTCGCGGTCCACCTCGTCGCTGAGGGCGAAGGCGCGGAAGTACTCGCCCGTCTCAAAGCTCGTGTACGTGCGGGCGTAACTGGGGCTGGGCGGTTCCTGCCGGCCGTCGGCCCAGATCGTCAGCACGCCCTTGTCCACGCGGATATCGACCTTCTCGGGCGGCACGCCGGGCACCTCGGCCACCAGCGTCACCGTGCCATCGGGACCTTCAAAGATATCGACCAGCGGGGCCGTCGCGTCCTGGCTGGGGCTGGGCGTCACGGCGCTGCTATGAACATTGACTCGCGGAATTGCCGTCATGGTGATCTCCTTCGTTTCTCGCTCAGTTCACGCGGATCTGCTTGGGTTTGGCCTGTTCGCTCTTGGGCAGGCGGATGGTCAGCACGCCATGGGTCAGTGATGCCTCGACGCGGTCGGCCTCCACCTTGTCCGGCAGCACGATGGTGCGGCTGAAGTCGCCCGCACCGCGCTCGCGGCGCTGGTAGGTCACCTTCGCTTCGTCGGCGGGCGGCTGCTTGACGCCCTTGACCGCCAGCGTCTCGCCGGTGATGGAGATCTCCAGGTCTTCGCGGCGGATGCCTGGAATCTCGCACTGCACCAGGATGTCGTCGGGGCCGTTGAAGACGTTGACCGGCGGATAGACTCCGCCGCCAACCCCCTGCCCGTCCGTGCTGCGCCCCATCAGTCGCTCCAGGTCGCGGTGCATCTGGCGGAACCCCGCCAGGGGATCGAAACCAACTGGCCATCGAAAAATCGCCATAGTACTCTCCTTGTTCCATAAGGTCCTGACCGCCAGCCCATCGCAGCGGCGGCTGAAGGAGAGTAAAGCAAAGCCGATGCCAGAGAATTAGGTCGTGCAGCTATCGAGAGTTAGGAGGAATGCGCCCCCGCGAGACAATGCCTTTTTGACGCCGGCCCCCGCCGGGAACGGCAAATCTGGCAGATGGCGGCAGCGTCAGTGCGCGCGCCCCTTCTCGGTAGACATGCTTTGACCCCTCCGGGCAAAAAGCATGGCACCCGACGCGCCGTGTGTGTCAGATGAGCAGGCCGATCATGCGGCGCCGCTTTGCATTGAATCTTCCTGCTGCTCCTGGAAGAGCGGCAGGCCTGAGCGTGCGCGGGCGGCATAGAGCAGGATGATCGCCTCACGCTCCTCGTAGCTTTGGTCGGCGCGGATGGCCGGGACGCCCTCAACATCGGGGCTGTACTGGCTGGGCCTGAACGCTCGCAGAGTCCGTGTTTCCCGTTCCATGGCTTCCTCCTTGGCAACGACCTGAAATGCAGGCT
>CAZTVF010000155.1:0-8988 GCA_964616985.1 uncultured Planctomycetaceae bacterium | reverse complement strand
AAGACGATATGTGAACCTTCCTTGCGACACCTTCTGACGTGGGCTGCTTCCTCGCTGATCATATTTTAGCTTCCGCACACGGCCGCGACATGCAGAAAATCCAAATTCCGCGCCCTCCCGATGCCGTCGGCAGCAATCCCCCCGATCAGGCAGTTTTCCGAGCCGGAAGCTCCTCAAAGAGCGGCAGACGCTGCTGCGCCCGCCGGGCATACTGAAGGATCAAGGCCTCCTTTGCCTCCTGACGTTCTTGCTCCACAACCTCGTCCACTTGCTCGGGCCCAAAACCGCTGGGCCTGTACGCCCTCTCGCATGTCCGCTCCATACCGTTCTCCTTCTCGTGCAGGCCGAGTTGGCCGTCGGCGGGATATGCGTTCCTACCGACCCATCCTAGGCGCGTTCCCTACATTTCAATCGGAATGCGCCTCGATTCTATGGGGCCTCGCAATTGAGTATCAAAACATGAAGCGTATTGACACCGCCGTCAGAGGTGCAGATAATTCGATTGCACTTCCTGCAGTCGCGGTCATCTTCTATGAGTGAAAGGGCGGATGTGAAAAGCACATGTCGCATCCTCACGGCGATAGCGACGATCTTCGTCAGCGCCCCCTTCGCCCTCGCCGAGACTTCCGCCGTCGCGTTCGCCCCCGTGCAGTGCGGCCCACGCGTCACTGCCGCCGAGGCCGAAGCGTACTACCAGGCGATTCTGGAGCCTCTGTCAGGCCGCAAGGACCTTCGCCTGCTGGAGCGAAAGCAACTTAAGACCCTCCTGCAGGAACGCGACATGGGGCTCCTGCTGAACCCCGAGGCCGCGAACAAGGCCTACTCCCAGATGGCCAAGGATGCGCTGGCCGACATGGTGATCATCCCTGCGATCTGCAAGATCGAAAACGATTTCATCCTCAGCCTGCGGATGCTGGACACTCGCACCGGCGTGACGCGCCTCTGCGGCACGCGCCGCACGCGCCTGGTCACCAGTTTCCCCAAGCTGGCCGCGGCGCAGTCCAAGGAACTCTTTGATCCCGAGCCGCCTCCGCCATCCGAAGCGCCTTCCACCGAGACCGCCCCGCCGCAGAAGGATGATGAGATCGTGACGTCGGCAGCCTTGCGCCAGGCATGCGCCGCGGCCAAGGCCGACAAGCTCTTCCCATCGCTCTGGGAGCGGGCCGAGAAACTCCAGGAGAAGTCGGCAGCCGTGCAGCGCTCGCCCCAGGAATACTACCTGGGCCTGCTGAACCTTTGTGCCCTCGCCACCGAACCCCCGCCGGGCATGTTGTTCGTCCCGGGCGGCTGGGTGAGTGTCGAAACATCCGCCGGCAAGCGAAAGCTCTGGATCGAACCCTTCTTCGCCGATCGCTGCGAGGTCACCGTCGCTCAATACGCCAAGTTCGTCCAGGCCGCCCAGGCCAGCGAGGAGTGGCGGGCCAAGATGAAACTGCTGACGCCGATCACCCGCGGCGTGGCGTCGCTGAACCAGGACGACATGCCCGTGACAGGCGTGACTTTTGCCGCGGCCGAGGCCTGCGCCGCCTGGCGGGGCGCCCGTCTGCCCACTCTTCTGCAGTGGCTGCGCCTTTCCGCCGGCGACGACGAACGCGCCTACCCGTGCGGCGCCGCCTGCAAGGGCATCAACCTCAAGGGCGCCGATGATGGCTGGGAGACGCTCGCCCCTGCCGCGGCCATGGAGGCGGATGTCGGTCCCTTCGGCCACGTGGGCCTGGCCGGCAACGTTCGCGAATGGACCGCCACGTGGATCGGCCCCGACGCCTACAGCCGCACACCTGCCGACACCCCTGCCGAGCCGGCGACCGGCACGCTGAAGGCGCAGTGCGGCGGATCGTGGCGGCTGGCGGCGGATCAGGCCCGCTGCGGCGTCTTCGGACGCGGCAAGCCCGGCGAGGCCGCCGATGACATCGGCTTCAGATGCGTGATGCCTTTTCAGTTTTCCGCGCAAGACCCCAACAAGACCGCTCAGGATGCTCGCCCCTAGCGAGTCAAAGGAGATCGATTTATGAACATCAGGGCTTTGGGAATGGTGACAGCCTTGTCGGCTGTACTGGTCGCCGGCTGCACCGGCGAAACCAAGCGGATGGACCTCGACCAGAACAGCGAAGCCGACATGGGCGCGGGCCTGACCAGCCAGGATTTCCGCTCGATCTCGCAGCGGATGGCCCGCAGCCTTGTGACGCTGCCGCAGGTTCAGAATTCCACCACGCCGCCGAAGGTCGCCTTTGCGACGGTCGCCAACAACTCGAATGAGTATATCGACGGCGACTCATTCCTGCGCAAGATGCGAACCGAACTGGTGAAGAACGCTGAAGGCCGCGTCGTCTTCCTCGACCGCGCGGTGATCGACCAGATCGACAAGGAAAACCGCGACAAGACCCGCGGCAAGCGCACCGCCAGCGGCGAGCAGATCCCGCTGGGGGCCGACTTCTTCCTGACCGGCACGATCGACTCCATCGACAAGGTCGCCGGCGCCGGCCGCACGCAATACCTCCGCCTGAGCTTCCGCCTGACCGACGCGGGGACCTCGGCCATCGTGTGGGAAGACGAGTACGAGATCAAGAAACACTCCACCACCGGCGTGATGTACCGCTAAAGGAGCAAGCGTGAGACACATCCTCTCCATCTGTGCGATGGCGGCGCTGGCCTGCACGTGGGGTTGCGCGACCAACTCCGACGCGCAGATGAAGCTGGCCCAGGCCATGAACGCACGCAACGACCCCAAGCCCGCCTACCGCGACTCGGCCGTGTTCCTGCGGACCTACACGACCGCGCATGACAAGGACTACGTGATGTGGTCCATGGACTACATCAGCCTGTGCCTGCTCAACGGCGACTTCGACGCCGCCCGCGTCGAAATGCTCAAGTGCTACGACGACATCCAGCGCAAGCAGGACACCGACAAGGAAACCGCCGCCGCCCTCAGCAATGAGGCCGCCAAGCTGTTCAAGGGCGAGCCCTTTGAGCGGGCCATGCTATGCACGTACCTGGGCATGGTGCACTACATGATGGGCGACTACAACAACGCCCGCATCTTTGCCTCCCGCGCCGACATGGAGGACGCCACCACCGAAGAGGACATGAAGGACTTCCGCCACGACTTCGGGGCCGCCCACTACTGGCTCGGCCGCGCCTTCATGAAGATGGGCAACACCGACAACGCCCGCATCGCCTTCCAGAAGGCCGGCCAGCACATCGCCCGGGCGAACGAGACCGACGAGACCCGCCGCCTGCAGGAGGCCCAAAACAAGGCCCGCTCGCAGCGGACCGAACTGGAGAAGGAAAGCTACCGCCTGGCCACCACGGCCAAGCCTCCCGTCGCCGGCGCCTGTGACATGTCCACCTGCCCCGTGAACGCGCAGCTGCCGGCCGTGCTGCCCGACGCACCCGCCAAGGAAAACCCGGTGCTGCGCACGGCCGCCTCGCCGGAGGAATTCTTCACCGTCGATTACCAGAACGACGTCAACCTGCTGATCATGGTGGAAGTGGGCCCCTCACCGATCAAGTACCTCATCGGCGAGAACGGCTACATGGACGCGATCATGCGGGCGCCCTATGACGAGCGCGGCGTCGTCGTCTACGTCGACGGCCACAAGGCCGGCCCGGCCTTCCCGCTGGTGGACATCTTCCACCAGGCCGACACCCGCGGCACGAGCGAGAAGGACAAGGCCCAGACGGCCAAGGGCATCAGCCAGGCGGTTCTGCGCCGCATGCCATACATCGGCTACGCCGCCGCCTACTGGGACGTGCGGGCCGACAGCCGCTACTGGGCCCTGATGCCCGGCGAAGTGCACATGTTCGCGGCGAAGGTCAAGCCCGGGCGCTACACCATCCGCCTGGAATGCCTGGACTCCAACGGCTACCTGCTGCCGCGGCACCGTCTGACGCGATACTACGTTCCCGTGACCGAAGGCAAGGAAAGCATCTACCTGATGAACCCCCGATATGAGGCGGACAACCAATATGTGGCACCGAAACAGTAATCTACTCGTGTCCCTGGCCGCGTCGGCCATCGGTCTGGTGCTGATCGGCTGCACCACGCCCCCGGGGCCGTACGTGCCCAAGAGCCTCGCCGCCCCCGAGGTCGTCTACTGCAACGACAACACCGGCCACAAGGCCGGGAGCAAGCCCTACGTCATGGGCGGCACGTGCTGCTGCACGCCGTCGGCGGCGCTGATGGCGCAGTTGCAGAAGGACGGCTCCTGCCAGGGTATGGGCGCCGAGGAACTGGCGGCCCAGTACACGCAGGCGGGCATCGCCCTGGCCGGCGATGGCCACCAGCACTGCGCGGGCCTGTGCGACAAGGGCCCCCACGTGGTGCTGGGCGGCAAGTGCATGTGCCCGCCCACGCCGGGCACGGACTACTACGAAAGCGTCATCTTTGGCCGAGGCGCCGTGGCCAATCGTTTCGCCGCGGCCGCCGCCAAGTGAACCAGGAGAACCCCATGATCAAGTATCTCACGATCACTGTACTGCTCGCCGTAGCGGGCCTTGCCGGCTGCACCACCGAGCGGGCGGAACTGACGCCCGAGGGCAACCCCTATCTCAAGCAGGGCCGGGTGCAGTTCGAAAGCCACACCACCGACACCATCATCAAGGTCGTCCGCGTGGACAGCGAACGCGTGGGCGCGGGCCTGCTGAAGGTCATCCTCACGCTCCGCAACATCACGTCCAGCAATCTGTTCGCCGAGATGCGGACAACCTACCTCGACGAGCGCGGGCACGTGCTGGAGCAAACCAACTGGGAACCCGTGGAGCTCAACGCCCGCACGGTCACCGAGTACACCTGCACCTCAATGAACACCAAGGCTGCGGACTATCAGGTCATCATCCGCAAGCCCGCCAAAACGAACTACGGCAAGCCGTAGCACCGGGAGAATTATCATGAAGATTGATCGAATTCCGGCGTGTCTCCTGTTGGCGTTGCTGCTGGTCTGGGCCGGCTGCGACAAGGATAACACCGAGGCCATCAGCGCCCCGCCGCCGCCGGCCAAGGGAGAGATGGCCCCCACGCGAACCTACGACTTCAGCCAGAACGTGCTGGCCAGCGCCCGCGACCGCGCCGGGCGCAAGTGGACCGTGGCCGTCCTCCGCTTCGGCGACACCAAGGAAGTGGATGACGTGCCGTTCGGCGCCACCTCCCAGCCGTCGCAGAACGGGCAGGTGAACGTGAACGTCAAGGTCGGCAACGACGTGCCCGCCAACCCCGGCCCCAACCAGGCCTCGCCGCAGTTGAACAAGCGAGCCAGGGAGATCCTCAAGCACGAACTGGTCAAGAGCGAGGCGTTCACCGTCGTCGAGCGGGAGCGGATCCTGGAGATTCTCCGCGAGATCAACTTCGGCAAGACGAAGTACGTGGACCCCGCCACGGCGCCCGAAGAAGGCGCGATGCTGTCGGTGCGGTATCTCATCGAGGGCTCGCTGGGCGTCAATGAGGACAAGACGCTCAAGGACAACCTCGACGCCGAGCACAGCTACAAGGACGGCGCAGACTACCAGCCGGGGTTCTTTGAGAACGTCTTCAGCCCCGAGAAGGTGAACCGAGAGAAGATGCTTTCGGCCCTGCGCAAGACGCAGGAACAGCGGGCGAAGGACCACCTCCGCCGCGAGTTCAACATCGCCTGCTACCTCAGCGTCTACGAGGTACAGACGGGTGAGGTCGTGTGCACGGTGATGGGGCTGGGCTCCAATGGGATGGAGGCCATCCACGACGCCGTCGAGGAACTCATCGACGATCTCAGCGGCAAGCCCTCCACGCTGCACGTCGCCGCCGTCGTGGGCGAGAAGATATACCTCGACCTGGGCGCCACGGGCGGGATGAAGGCCGGAAACCGCTACCAGGTCGTGCACGCCGGGCAGGTGATCCGCGACAAGGACGGGCAGGTGATCGGACACGATGAAGCCGAGGTGGCCGAGATCGAAATCACCGACGTCCAGCCGCTCCTGAGCGTCGCCAAGATCGTCGGCAAGGCCGGCGCTGTCGCCCGCGGCGACACCGCCAAACCCGCCAAGCACTAGAAGACCTGCAACCCCAGCCCCCGTTCGCCCCGCGCGATCGGGGGCTTTCATGCGCGAAGGACAATGGCCCGGGCGGGAATTGAACCCGCTGGCGGCTTTGTTTCGATTTCATGCCCGATAATGGGGGCATGAGCACTACCACTTATCCCGTTTCGTACATACGACTCCGACACATCAAGGCCGCCGTCGCCGCATGTGGTAGTGCTCGACGCGGCCTTTTTGCTGCGCCGGGCGGGAGGGCCTTTCGGCTCTTCCGTTCGGCGTTCTTCTTGCCTGTCAAGTTCATGGGGCGCGTCGTCCATCTGCCTGCAACCCTTCGAGTGATTTACCCCTCCGTAGGTGTGACGGCTGCCATTCTAGGCGCAGCCAACTGTCCCAAGGAGTCCAAGCCATGACCACCCAGCAATACATCGACGATCTGGAGGTCGCCAACGCCCTGCTGGCGGCGGCGTGCCGGCGACTCATGAAGACACACCAGGCCGCTGCGGCCGCTTCGAATCCGGCAACAAGCGGGGCCTACGTCTGCCAGTGCGGGGCTTGCGTCCAGGCCCGCCACGCGATCAGCCGCAGGCCGTCGCCTCCGCCGATGAGCCCCGAAGACTTCGAGGCGACGCGCGAGGACATGGAAGTGCATCGAACCAGAGAAGGAGACATCCGGTGAAGATCATCGACGCCATCTGCACGGCACTGCTGACCCTCCTGGCCATCGTCACGCTGGACGGCCGGGTTCTGAACGACCTGAATCGCGACGCCAACGTTGGCGTGCATATCGGTAACTGATTCTCTCGGAAAGGAGACAGCAGAACGCGTAGCACCCCGCGGCGGGAGCCCTACCGGGTAGCCCGTCGCTTTGAAAGGAACAGCACCATGATGATCCAAAGCAATGACGCGATTCAGGAGCAATGGGGCGACGGGCGCGAGGTAATCACCCAGTCGTCGTGCAGGGCCTACAAGAGCTGTCCGATGCGGTATTTCTTCCGCTACGTCCAGGGCATCCGCCCGGCGATCGACGCCAAGGCCCTGCGGATAGGCAGCAACTGGCACGCGGCGCAGGAGCTGCTTGGCGTCGGGCTGCTGGAGGAGGCCGTCGGCCTGGTCAACGAACGCTACGCGACTTGCCCCGACCACATCGACATGACGGAATGGCTGGTCGAGCGGGAGACGCTGGCCGCGGCCGTGATGGCCTATCACCTGCGGAATGAAGCCGAGCCGCTGGACGTGGTGGCCACCGAGATCATGTTCAACCTTCCCATCGTCAACCCCGAGACCGGTTCGGCGTCCACCAAGTGGCGCGAGGCGGGAAAGATCGACAAGATCGTCCGCCTGGGCGACGGACGGCTGATGGTCCTGGAGCACAAGAGCACCTCGGACGATCTCTCCCCGCAGAGCGACTACTGGTCTCGCCTGCGGATCGACTCGCAGATTTCCTTCTACGTCGATGCGGCCCGCCGGGCCGGCTACGACGTCCAGGGCGTGCTGTACGACGTGTTCCGCAAGCCGCAGATCAGCCCCAAGCTGCTCACCCAGGGCGAGACCAAGGCGTTCTTTACGCCGGCGGTCAAGGAGGATCATCTCGACGGGGCATGCACCTACATGGGCCAGGTGTTCCAGGTCAGATCTGAAGGAGGGTCAACCGAGGACGACATCTTCATCGACGGCGTGAAGGCCGAGATCAAGCCCGGCGCCAAGCCCGGCACGATGGCCATCCGCGAGACGCCGGGGATGTTCGGGGCTCGCTTGTATGCCGACATGGCCAGTCCGGCGGATGAGGATCACAAGGGACCCGATTACTACTTCGCCCGCCGCGAGATCGCCCGCACCGCGCAGGACCTGGAGGCGTTCCGCTACGAGCTTTGGTTCCTGATGCAGAACATCAACACCATGCGAAACTGCGACCGCTGGTACCGCAACGATGCGGCGTGCCTGGGCCGCGGAACGTCGGCGTGCGACTACTGCCCGATCTGCCTGGGCGGATGGGACCTGGCGAGCCAGGGCCTGCCCCAGGGCTTCGAGCAAGCCGACTTCACCCACACCGAACTGATGGAGGCCCTGCAGCAGGGCGTCCAGGACTACGTGACCACCGAGCGGAAGCTCTAACAGGAAAGGACAGACACCATGACCACGACACCCGTTCCACCCCCTCCCTCGACCGCCGGCGGCAACGGCAAGGGCCTGCCCAGGCCAATGCCGGCAAGGGCGCCCGTTGCGGCGCCGCCGCCCGTGGGCAAGCCCGCCCCCAAGCTGGCCGTGCCGCAGGCCGTCTTCGCCGCCCCGGCCATCGTGCTCAACGCCGTGGAGGGCTGGGGCAAGACATCCTTCGCCGCCTTTAGCCCCGACGTGGCCATTCTCATGGCGCGCGGCGAGGCCGGGTATACGACGCTGCTGGGCTCCAAGCGGGCCCCCGCCGTGCCTGCCGCCACGATCGAGGAGTGGCCGCAGCTGCTGGCGATGCTGGACGATCTGGCCCGCGATCCGCAGGGCCGCAAGACGCTGGCCCTGGACGCCATCGGCGGCTTCGAGCGTCTGTGCCAGGAGCACGTTTGTGCCCGCGACTTTGAGGGCGACTGGGGCGAACGTGGGTTTTCCAACTACCAGAAGGGATACGAGGTCTCGGCGTCGGAATGGCTGCTGCTGCTCCAGCGGCTGGACATCATCCGCCAGCGGCACAACATGACGATCGTGCTGCTGTCGCACTGCAAGGTCAAGACCTTCAAGAACCCCGACGGCGCGGACTACGACCGCTACGTCTCGGATGTGCACGACAAGGTCTGGGCCCCGACGGCCAAGTGGGCCGACTGCATCCTGTTTGGCAACTTCAAGACCGTGGTCGAGACGGCGAAGAGCAACAAGCCAAAGGCCGAGTCGCTCAAGAAGGGCAAGGGCACCGGCGGCGCCGAGCGCATCGTCTACACCGAGCGGCGGGCATCGTTCGACGCCAAGAACCGCTACGGCATGCCCGAGTGGATC